>JANMEE010000022.1:0-35204 GCA_031376645.1 Dolichospermum sp. OTE_75_concoct_329_sub
ATGTCATTCCCGCAAAAGCGGGAATCCAGATTGTCTCATGGAACATAAATAATTTCTGGATTCCCCTTCCCCGTTTTCACGGGGACAAGCTTCAGGGGAATGACATGAAAACAGGATCAATCATTCTATGGAGTTCTCTTAGCTACATCACAACTAACTTATGCTGTTGACACTGTGCGCTCTAAAGAGACGCAGATTCTATAGAGAGTTTCAGTCTATATCCCTCAGTTATCCCAGTTTCAGGCAGGGCTCCTTAATATTGGGTTCCTGCCCTAATTTCGTTTGCCCAAAAGGGCGAAATCATATCTGACAGGTGTATACTTTCCAAGAGTCCCCCGGTAGGTTTTTATGTCTTGTACTGACAACTCAATCATAACACAATATTGAAGGCGAATAAATTCACACAAGTCGGTTTTCTCCTTCGGTTTGAAGACGCGAAGCTCCCAACCTTCCCGTGTTCCTCTGGTGGTAAATGATGTAGAAGGCAATGTGATAGGTTTAAAATTTTCAAGAGATGTTTGCAAATATGTAATTGCTTTCTGAATTTGACCTTGATCACCATCTATAATTCCTACCTAATAGATATTGTAAATTACCCCAATTTTCAGGAAAAGCTTCACGTGCGTAAACTTTTAAGGCAAGTTGACACTGGGATCTATTGTTGATGCTGCCTCAATCACTGAATTGAGTTTTTCCTTAATCTTTAATGATTACAAAAAATATACACCTAAAAAATCGAGTTTATTTTAGGTATTTTACAATTATTCAATAGCGTTATCAAATTACCATTTATACAAATCATTTTCCTGTTTTTATTACCAGTTGTAGAAAAGTCATATTTCCCACAACTGACATCATTTACAATTGCCAATATCTAACTTTATCTATGATTATCAAGTAAACTATGCCGATAAAAAATTCCCTTCAATTTTAAGTTAGTGAATACGTTTATAGAACTTACTAATTCTCGTTGTTCAGAACTTAAATTTATTGCTTCTAAAGCTTGATCAATATTATTACCATCGTGTAATTTATATGCCAGCAAATTACGTTGAGATACATCTAAAATTGCGGCAATTTCCTTATTTCGACGCTGACGAATAGCTTGTAGTGCTTGATTTTCTTGAGGAGTAAAATCATATTCAGATAACTTGATATTATCGCTAATTTCTCCAGAATTACCGAAAAAGTGATTTGCCCAAGCAACAGGGACTTGCCAGGAGAAAAAAGTAGTAGCAAAAATCAGAGCCAAAGTCAATAACCGTTGTGTTAATTTATTAATCATGTTGATTTTGATGTTAATAACAGCTTAATTCAAATTTTAGTTGGGGAAATAGTAGCTGCAATAATTTTCCTACTTATGGGTACGAAGTGCCACAGATAAAAATATTGACCCGTACTTATTTATAGAATAGGTCTACTAGTACAGAACAGCAAAAATCCAGCAATTTAAGGCACTAACAACCAAATCAGGCTGTTTCTATATTGAAGGTGAGCTAAAGTAGATAATGTTTTCTCTATGACTAAATTCAGAAAATAATTATTTTTCCCATAAATTGTAAAAAATTGTAAAGCCTGTATATTAAAATTAGTTAACACATTATTTTTGCCACTGCGATTCTTCTCAATGAGGAATTGCCAAATCAACATCATACAGATACAGATACAGATACAGATACAGATAAAGTTTTAACTATTCATTCCTTCAAATTATTATCAACTATGACATTACCTGAGCCTCAAATTGATGTTAAAGAAATTCCACCGTCTTTCCCTAAATCAAGACGGTGGCCGCGGTTACTACTAGCGACACTATTATTGATTGGGGGTGGGAGTGGAATTGCTTGGAAATTGCTAACTCCTGAAAAACCAAATCCAGCAGTCGCTAATGCTGCACCTCCAGGAATTAAAGTTAAACTATCACCAGTGCAAACAGGTACAGTCGAAGATAGTACAGAATATATAGCCAGTCTAGAATCTCGACGTTCAGTCAATCTCCAACCCAGAATTCAAGGTCAAGTTTCGCAAATATTCGTGAAGTCAGGAGATTTAGTTACCTCTGGTACTGCAATTTTGCAAATAGATTCTCGACAGCAACAAGCCGCAGTTAGTAGTTTATCTGCTGCTGGTCAAGGTTCGCAAGCGCAACTAGAAAATGTTCGCGCTACCCTAAAATCCTTGCAAGCAGAACGGTTAGCAAATATTGCAGATGTCCGCTTAAACCAACAAGATTATAATCGCTATTCTGAATTAGCCGCACAAGGGGCTGTATCGCGTCAAACTCAAGATTTATATGCCAACAAACTAGCTACAGCAAAAGCCCAACTAGGGGCGATAGATTCCCGCATTCAAGCCCAAATAGCTACCATATCCCAGGTAGAAAAATCCTTACAACAAGCTGATGCCAATATTAGACAACAACAAGTTCAACTTCAATATTATAAAATTACTGCTCCCTTTGCGGGAACTGTTGGGGATATTCCCATTAAAGTTGGCGATTTTGTCAATACTTCCACACCATTAGCTACTATTACCCAAAACCAACCTTTAGAAGTTAAAATTCCTGTTCCTTTGGAAAAAGGTACGCAATTGCGTCAAGGATTACCAGTGGAATTAATTAACGCCCAAGGTCAAATCATCGCTAATACTAGCGTATTCTTTATTTCTCCTAATATTACAAATAACTCTCAAGCAATATTAGTAAAAGCCCTTTACGATAACGCCAATGGACTATTACGAGCAAATCAATTAATTCGGGCTAAAGTGATTTGGAATAAACGTTCTGGGGTAGTAATTCCGACTACAGCAATATCTCGCATAGCTGGGGAAACCTTTGTATTTGTCGCCAAAACAGAAAAATCTCCTCAAGGTGTTTCCCAATTAATAGCTAAACAAAAACAGGTGAAATTAGGAAATATTAAAGGTAATAATTACCAAGTAATTGAAGGATTACAACGAGATGAAAAATTGATTATCTCAGGAATCCAAAATCTCAGAGACGGACTCCCAATAATTCCTGAAAAATAGTCATTAGTTATTAGTTATTGGTCATTAGTTAATTGTCAGAAAGAAATTTACCAATTACCAATCACCCATTACCAATTACCAATTACCTATTACCAATTTATGTTTGTTGACTTTTTTATTAAGCGACCTGTATTTACCAGCGTCTGCGCTATTATCATTTTGCTAGTCGGGGCAATCAGTATTCCCACATTACCCACAGCCCAATATCCAGAAATTAGTCCCACGCAGATTATTGTCACTTCTAATTATGTTGGTGCTAGTGCGGAAATTGTCGAAAGTACCTTAACAACCATTTTAGAGCGGCAAATTAACGGTGTCGAAGGCATTAAATATATGACTTCGAGCAGTAGTAATGATGGCAGTAGCACAATTACTGTAACATTTGATGCCTCGAAAGATAAGGATATTGCCGCTGTTGACGTGCAAAATCGCGTTACCTCCGCTGAACCCCAATTACCAGATAGTGTCAAGCAAACGGGAGTGACTGTGAGCAAACAGTCTAATAACATTCTGTTAGCAATGGGTTTATACAGTGACAACAAAGCCTTAGATAATATCTTTTTAAGTAATTATGCAGATTTATATTTAGTAGACTCCCTCAAACGGATTAAAGGTGTCAGTGAGGCGCGGATTTTTGGTGAACGCCGCTATGCAATGCGGCTATGGCTTGACCCAAATAAACTGGCTAGTCGAAATTTAACTACTGGTGATGTAATTAATGCCCTCAACGAACAAAATTTACAGATAGGTGCGGGGCAAATTGGACAACAGCCAGCCGTAGATGGTCAAATGTATCAAATTGATTTGAGGGCAGTTAGTAGGCTAACAGAAGTTGATGAATTTGACAATTTAGTCATTAAAACTGCTGCTGACGGTAGTTTGATTAAGTTAAAAGATGTGGGGAGAGCAGAACTAGGCGCTCAAAACTATAGCTCATTTCTCCGCTTTAAAGGGAATGAAGGTGTAGGACTGGGGATATTTCCGACACCGGGAAGTAATGTTTTAGACGTTGCTAATTTAGTCAAAAAGGAAATGGCGCGATTATCCCAAAGCTTTCCCCCAGGGATGAAATATCAAGTGGCGTTCGACACCACTACCATTGTAGAAGAATCTCTGGCAGAAGTAGTAAAAACTCTCTTAGAAGCGATCGCTTTGGTAATTCTTGTCATCTTTATCTTCTTACAAGATTGGCGCACAACTTTAATTCCTGTCATCACCATTCCTCTATCTTTAGTTGGAACTTTTGCCTTTGTCAAAGCCTTTGGATTTTCTGTCAACACCTTAACCATGTTTGGTTTAACCCTAGCAACGGGAATGGTAGTTGATGATGCAATTATTGTCGTGGAAAATATCTCCCGCTTAATCCAAGAAAAGGAAATGTCACCTCGTCAAGCGGCTTCAGTCTCAATGCAAGAATTATTTGGGGCTGTAATTGCGACTTCCTTGGTATTAATGGCAGTATTTGTCCCTGTCGCCTTTTTTCCCGGTTCAACTGGACAAATCTACAAACAATTTGCGCTGACAATTGCCTTTTCTATTGCCATTTCTACATTTTTGGCTCTCACCCTTACACCTTCTCTTTCTGCCTTGTTATTACGGCAAAGACCCGCCCCTAAAGGGATTATTGGTGGGGTATTTGGGAGAATTAACTGGTTTTTAGAAGCCATGCGTCGGGGATATGAACGATCTTTAAAATTTTTGACAAAAATCAAAGCAATCGTTGTCCTGGCATTTATTGGTTTATTGGGTTTCACAGCTTGGCTTTATATGACTGTACCCACAGCATTTCTTCCCGACGAAGACCAAGGTTATTTCATTACAATTATCCAAGGTCCAGAAGGTTCTTCACTCAAATACACCAGCAAAGTCATGAGTGAAGTAGAAACAGAAATCCTCAAATTACCCGAAGTCACAGGTACTTTCGCTATCGGTGGTTTTGGTTTTAGTGGTAGTACCGCTAACAGTGGCGTAATTTTCACAACTCTTAAACCCTGGGATGAACGGAAACAACCAAATCAATCTGTCCAAGCTATTATTGGCAATTTAAGAAAAACGGTTTCAGGAATTACCGAAGCTAGAGTTTTCCCAGTTAATCCCCCTGCAATTCGGGGTTTAGGTAGTTTTAGTGGTTTCCAATTCCAGTTACAAGATATAGCAGGAACAAACAGCTTAAATTCGATGCTGCAAACCGTTGGACAGTTCATGATGCAGGGGAATCAAACCCCAGGACTGCAAGCTGTATTTAGCACTTTTACAGCGAATACACCGCAAATTTTAATTGAAGTTGACCGCAATAAGGCTAAATCTCTGCAAGTTGCCATTGACGATATTTTTAAAACCCTACAAACTTACTTAGGTTCACGATATGTCAATGATTTTAATTTCCTGTCTCGCACCTATCGAGTATATATCCAAGCAGATGCTCAGTTTCGCTCCAATCCTGATGATATCGGTTTATTAAATGTGCGTTCTGCAACTAATCAGATGATTCCTTTGAGTAGTTTAGTGAAATTAACTCCCACAACAGGAGCGCAAACTATCAATCACTACAACTTATTCCGTTCTATTGAAATTAACGGTTCTCCTGCTCCTGGTGCTAGTTCTGGACAAGCAACCCTGGCTATGGAACAACTAGCTAAAAAGATCTTACCCACAAGTATGGGATATGAATGGTCAGGTATTACTGCTGAAGAAAAACAATCTGGTGGACAAGCACCAATTATTTTTGGTTTAGGTTTAGTTTTCGTCTTTTTAGTCTTAGCTGCTCAGTATGAAAATTATGTTGATCCTTTAATTATTATGTTGTCAGTTCCTTTAGCGATTATGGGAGCTTTAGCATCACAATCATTAAGAGGTTTAAATAATGATGTATTTTGCCAAGTAGGGTTAGTAATGTTAATAGGTTTAGCCAGTAAAAATGCGATTTTAATTGTGGAATTTGCTAACCAATTACAAGAGCAGGGTTTATCAATTACTAAAGCCGCAGTAGAAGCAGCACAAGGTCGTTTACGTCCCATTCTCATGACGGCTTTTTCAACTTTGTTGGGGATATTTCCCCTCGCAACTGCCACAGGTGCAGGTGCAGCAAGTCGTCAATCTCTGGGTACTGCTGTATTTGGGGGAATGTTTGTGGCGACTTTTTTGAGTTTATTTATTGTCCCCATTCTCTACATCATCATTGGGACAATTCGTCAACGTTTACAACCTATTAATAAGTATCCACATTCCTAAATCTGTAAACAGGATTTCACTTGTCCCCAGTCTCTGACTGGGAACGAGAGGATGAGAGATTGCATCTAGTCTAAATCAGGTTCAACACCAAGCGCACGCAGTTGGGCAATTAATCTTTCTGTTTTTTGTCGTTCTTGTGCAGCTTTTTGCCTTTCTTGTGCAGCTTTTTGCCTTTCTTGTTCTGTGGGAGTTAAAATCCAATTACCGTCTTGATCATACCAACGTAACCAAAGCATTTCCACATTTTTATAACTTCCTTGCCACACTCCTAAACCTAATTCTATTTCGGGAAGCCAAAAACGGAAATTTGATAAGTTTACTTCAGTATAACGAGCGCCATTTAACTGAAACATTCTAAATTTAGATTTATAACGATCAAAAATGGCGTAATAGGGGACTCTTAAAAGTTGTTCGTAAACTTCCCATTTACCAGGAGGTTTTTCGACATCTCTTAATGTTTTTCCCAAGTCTTCCTTTTCTGTTCCCGGTGAAAGTAATTCAACCACAATATAAGGATTAACTGCTTCTTGCCATACTACATAGCTTAACCGTAAATCCCTCTTTTCGTATAGAGATGAAACACCGACAACTGCAAACCAATCTGGGCGTTTATACCATGAAGGATGACGCAAATCATAGTAAAGATTTAGATCACTTCCTGTAAATATCTCTTGACTAGGATAATTTACTGGTTGGAATGTATCTGCTAATAATTGTGGTTGCAATAAATGAAATTGATCTGGCAAACCAGGTTCCTCCGGGTCTTCGCTAGGAAGATCATACATTGTTGGTAATGTTTCTTTAGGAGAAAGTGGTGGGTCTATTTGATACATTTTTGACAATCCTAAAGATAGAATTTCTATTTCTATTATATATAGTAATAACATTTCAATATTAAAAACTCTAAGTATTCGTAGGGTGCGTTAGGCATAGCCGTAACGCACCTTAAACTCGATTAACGGTGCGTTACGCTGGCACTAACGCACCCTACTGTATGGCTTTTACTGCCATAATGTTTTCTCTATGACTAAACTCAGAAATTGATAAGAAAGAAAAATATATCGGACACATAAAGATTATGTTCTTTTATATTTCCGGACTTAACGCTATCATCAAACTCATTAGCAAAGGTGATAGTCATGACAGAACAGATATTAGAAAAACAAATAGATCAAAATAACGAAATAGACTTGGAAGCAGCTTTCCAAGAATCTCATATTCAAGAAATTCTAGATAAATTAGATCAGGAGTTAGTTGGCTTAAAGTCTGTCAAAAACAAAATCAGAGAAATGGCAGCTTTGTTATTGGTTGACCGTATCCGCAAAGGTTTGGGATTGAATGCAGGTGCGCCCAGTCTACACATGACATTCTTGGGTAATCCCGGTATGGGTAAAACCACCGTAGCTATGCGAATGGCAGAAATTCTCTACCGTTTAGAATATATCCGTAAAGAAAATGTCATGTTGGTGACGCGAGATGATTTAGTTGGGCAGGGTATGGGGCAAACAGCACCAAAAACTAGAGAAGTATTAAATAATGCCATGGGCGGAGTTTTATTAGTTGATGAAGCCTATACTTTATACCGTCCAGATCATCCAGGAGATTTTGGTTTAGAAGCCATAGAAATTCTCATGCAGGTCATGGAAAATCAGCGTGATGATTTAGTCGTCATTCTGGCTGGTTATAAAGACCACATGGACAGATTTTTTCACAGTAATCCAGGGATGAATTCTCGCATTGGACTACATATTGAATTTAATGATTATGGCGTTGATAATTTAATGGTGATTGCCCAATCCATAGTTAAAGCGCAAAACTATTGCTTTAGTCCCGATGCTGAAAAAGCTTTCCGCGAATATTTAATTAAACGGAAGACTATGCCCCATTTTGCTAATGCTAGAAGTGTGCGTAATGCTATAGATAGAACGCGTTTACGTCAAGCAAATCGTTTATTAAGCAGTGGCAAACTCTTAAATAAACAGGATTTAATTACCATTGAAGCAGTAGATATTCTTGCTAGTCGAGTATTTAGAGAAGGTGTTCCTGATTGCGAAACAGAAAGTTAATTCAATTCAGATCATTCAGATCCCCGAACAGGAGTAGGGGCAATCCCCCTGTGGTTGCCCCTCTTGTGGAGTCACTTAAAACAAAAGCCAAATTACAAAACAATTAAAGTGGCAATCCCCCTGTGGTTGCCCCTCTTGTGGAGTCACTTTCTCATTTTGTTAATTTCTGCTTGCAATTTTTCAATTTCTTGGCGTAGTGTTTCCGCTTCATTATCAGGTGTTTCTGGTGTAACATTAACCGAGCCATCAGCAGAACGCTGATAGTTTCCTCTTTTAATTTGTTGATATTCTTCTGATACTGCCCAACCGCGTAAATAATGTAAGCGCTCAACCGGAAAAGGATGACTCAACATCATTCCTTGTGCGCCATTGTATAGCAGAAATTTATATACTTGATTCAGCCCATCATCATTTAATGCCTGATATTTTTCTGACTGCTGAATAAATTCTTGTAAACTACATTCATGGGCATATTTGTTACTACCGCCAGACAATTTCATCATAGATGACATAACTGGGTTTAAATCATCCATGACTAATAAAGCCGCTCTATCGGCAGATAACTCAGCTTTACGTCGCCACTCAAAAAAGGCATAAATCAAGGCTTGACTGACAAAATTACCTAAACCGAAGGTTAATTCACCAATGCGAGAAGCGGCATCCATAGTCCATATCGCCATTTGAATTAAAATAGTATGACCACATTTAATATGTCCTAGTTCATGAGCTAACACCGTCCGCAGTTCATCTTCATTGAGTAACTCTAGTAACCCCGTGTTAAGGACTATGTAAGGATGTTCTTGTCCTAGTGCATAACTATTAACTTGGGCATCTTGAGCAATAAATAATCCCGGTTCACCGCTGATATCCAAATCCCGGACACATTCCCGGAATATTTGGTAAATAGTCGAATATTGGCGGGGTCCGACTTCAATGGAATTACCCATGAGATAGACAAATTGAGGGCGTTCATAGACAAATTCCACAAATTTACGGGCGATTAAATCAAATCCCGGTAAACTGCGTAAAGCTTCCTCTGCTTGACGATCTAATGGGTGTTTAAAGGCTTCGCTGGAAATTCCTGGATAACTTGGCATAATTTAGGGAAGAGGTCATTGGTTATTGGTCATTGGTCATTGGTTATTGGTCATTGCTTAAATAATGACAACATAATAGAGATGAGGTAGTTCGGCAAAAATCCTTTTTTATGGAATTAAAAGTGCGTGATTGAAGCAGAAGTTCATTTATCATTACATAACTTCCTGCGATCGCAGGCGGGTTTCCCTTCCTGGCCACATCATTTGACAATGGCTAGATTAGTGGCCCGCGCTTTGCGTTTGGGACGTAGTGCTTTAATTCAAGTAGGGGCAGTTTGTGGACATCAAGGGCGATATCGCACTAGTTTTATCGCTTCTGCCTTAATGTGGCATGATCCTGTAATTATTGTCGCTTCAGAAACTGTACAACAACGGTTGTTAAAGGTAGAAATTCCCCGACTACAGCAATGGCTACCAGCAAATAAACCGATTAGAACCGGTGACACTTGGCCAAGTCCTGATTTTCAGGGTTTGTTGTTGACTTCTCCCGCTGCTTGGTTAAAAGGACAATTAGCTGATAACAATTCATTTCCTGTCAATATTCCCACAATTATTGATGGTGTTGACGATTTAGAAGATTGGGTGCGTTCTCAGCTTACGCAGGCGATTCAACCCCAAGATTGGGATCAGTTAATGCTGGCTTATCCATATCAAGCGGACATAATTCGGGAAGCTAAAGTACAACTCACTCACGAATTATTTCAGCATCCAGAAAATCCATATCACTGTTATCTAATTTCTCAGCCGGAAATTGAGATTTTACAACGTCTATATTTAGCTTTGGATAAAAATAATCTCCCAGATGCGTGGCGAAATTTTTGGCAACAGTTCCCAAATCTAGAAGATTTTTCTGCCGAGTATCCCCTGTTTTGGTCTACTATTGCCCGTCGTCAAGGGTTATTTTCTTTACATTATGCTCCCATTGAATTGAGCAAAATTCTCGCCCCCATTTGGCAACGTCAACCTGTAGTATTAATTGGTAGTGCGTTAGAACCGGAAACGGAAGCGCCTCTTTTCCGTCACCGCTTGGGTTTAGAAGATGTTACTTGCTTGAAGTTTGCCGCTGATAGTCAAGGGGAAGCTATTCAGTTGTATGTTCCGTATAAATTGCCTTTACCGAATACACCGGAATTTCAAGGAGCTTTGATTCATCAATTTCGCACTTTGGTATGTTTAAGTGCAACTGCACCGGGAATGACTGTAATATTGATCGGAGATGTGCCGCTAAAGGCTAGAGTGGGGGCAATTTTAGCTTCTGAATTTGGTTCCCGGGTGCAGGTAGAAAAAACTTGTTTAGATGAAAACGGCATTTTGATTACTGGTTGGGAATTTTGGCGAGAAAATCAAAGTGTTTTAACATCACCCAGATTGTTAATTATTGCCACTTTACCTTTACCATCTTTAGAAAATCCTTTGGTAGCTGGTAGAGTAGCTCATTATAAGCGATCGCACCAAGATTGGTTTCGTCTGTACTTGTTACCTACAGCCATGAATGAATTGCAAAGAGCGATCGCACCTGTACGTGAAAATCAAGGTATTGTCGCTTTACTAGATAGTCGTGTCGTTAACCGCAGCTATGGCGTGCAAATTCTCTCTGCTCTCAGCCCCCTAGCCCGCTTAAACTATCTTGATCCTAGTTTATTTTCTGCTCATAATGAGGACGATTCTGCTTAATTCAGTATTTTGGCATTATTCATTTTTCATGACTAATTTCTATTAAAATTTAAAATGCACTCTGAAAAAGCTAAATTATTAAAATTATGGGTGAAGCAAAACGCCGTAAAAACTCATCAGCAGAAGAATACGGAAAAGACACTACAAAAATATTACCTTGGGTTCCCATCACTAAAACCCAAGCTGGACAATTTGTAGCTATAACTACTCGTGGTGCTTGGATAGGTATTGGCATGATGGTTGTTGCATGGGTAATAATCCGCTTTATCGGTCCTGCTTTTGGTTGGTGGGAAATTGTTGGCTAATTTACAGCGGTATAAGAGAACTACACAAAAAAAGGGCGTTGCTGATTTTAGGGATGAAAATAATTTTGCATATGTTCAAGACCTTTGTAGAGACGTTCCATGGAACGTCTCTACATCTAAATTCATACTTGGTTTCAGCAACGCCTAAATATTTAGGTTCGCAATTGAGTTTAATTTTTCAAAATGAGAATTGCTGTTAATTTAGTATTATCTCAAGAAACTTAATATTCTTTCACTTGGTCAAAGTTGTAGATTTCGCTTAACCTCAAAGTAGAGACGCTAGTTGTCAAGCGTCGAAAATAACAAGAGCGAACCTAAAAACTGGCCATGCAACTGATCCCAAAAACTGAAATAGTTATAGAATCTGCCCCTTCCACAAAAATACTAAACTCAGAGAAAATTATTTTAGATGTTGGGGGGATGAAGTGTGCTGGATGTGTAAATGCAGTTGAAAAACAGCTTATTCAGCATCCAGGAGTTAAAAGCGTTTGTGTTAACCTCGCAACAGAAGTTGCAGTCGTAGAGACAGAATTTGGTACTGTAGATGCAGAGGTACTAGCTCAGGGATTGACAGCTACAGGATTTCCTAGTCAATTGCGGACAGCTAAAAGGACTGGTGATAAATCTGCAATCCCTAGCCAAGAAGCCAGACAACGCCAAGAAATGCAAGGGACAATTAGACAGTTAGTAATTGCTGGTTTACTCCTGGTACTGTCGGGAATTGGTCATTTTGGGAATATTGGTAGTGCAGTTTTTCCCTTCTTAAATGACATCTGGTTTCATTGTGGACTGGCTACCATTGCCATTATTATTCCTGGTAGACCAATTTTAGTCGAAGGCTGGTTAGGTTGGCGACGGGGTGCGCCAAATATGAATACTCTTATCGGTTTGGGAACGCTGACAGCTTATACGGCGAGTTTGGTGGCGTTATTGTTCCCCCAAATGGGTTGGGAATGCTTTTTTGATGAACCAGTGATGATGTTGGGTTTTATTCTTTTGGGGAGAACTTTAGAAAAACAGGCTAGAGGAGTTGCAGCTAAGGCATTTCGGCAATTGTTAGCCCTATCACCCCAAACAGCTCGTTTAATTATTAACCCAGAACCAGAAAAATTAATTGCTGGGGCCAATATTATAGAAATTCCGGCAGAACAAGTGCGTGTGGGTGAATGGTTGCAGGTGTTACCAGGAGATAAAATTCCTGTTGATGGTGAGGTTCGTTTTGGACAAACTACCATAGATGAGGCGATGCTGACAGGGGAAGCAGTACCTGTGATGAAGCAAGTAGGAGATTCTGTGACTGGAGGAACTTTAAATCAGTCAGGAGCGATCGCTATTCAAGCTACCCGCACAGGTGATGATACAACTCTGGCACAAATTGTGGCTTTGGTAGAAGCTGCCCAAACTCGCAAAGCCCCAGTTCAGAAATTAGCAGATACGGTGGCTGGGTATTTTACCTACGGTGTCTTAACAGCGGCTGGTTTAACATTTGCCTTTTGGTATTTATTGGGAACTCACCTCTGGCCAGATGTGATTATGTCTGGTGGTATAGAAATGGCTCACAATATGGGACATAATCCCCAACATTTAGTACCTGACACTCAGTATTCTTCATTGTTAATTAGTTTAAAATTAGCGATCGCCGTTATGGTAGTTGCTTGTCCCTGTGCTTTAGGACTAGCTACCCCAACAGCTATTTTAGTGGGAACGGGTATGGGTGCAGAACGGGGATTATTAATCAAAGGTGGCGACGTTTTAGAAAAAGTCCACAAACTAGATACAGTGGTTTTTGATAAAACCGGAACTCTCACCACAGGTAAGCCCACGGTAACTGATTGTTTAGTCTTTACCGAATCAATTTTACCATCATCATTAATTCAACTAGCAGCAGCCGTAGAAAGCGGTACTTATCATCCCCTAGCTACAGCTATTGGGCAAGAAGCGAAAGCAAGAGAGTTAATTATCCCCCGTGCGGTAGACTTCCACACAGAACCAGGAATGGGCGTATCTGCCGTAGTTGGCGGTCAAAATGTCCTTTTAGGTAACTGGGAATGGTGCAATTACCACCAAGTTAATATTAATGAAACAGCAGAACAACAAGGACACAAACTAGCCACAGAAGGAAAAACCGTGATTGCTGTGGCTATAGATGGAACTTTAGCGGGATTAATTGCTGTTAGTGATACCCTCAGACCAGATGCTAAAACCGCAGTAGATAAATTACGACAAATGGGTTTACGAGTAATGCTCCTCAGTGGTGATAGATTAGGAGCAGCTAATGCGATCGCTAAACAACTAGGAATCACCAATGCTGATATCATGGCAGGTATTCCTCCAGCCCAGAAAGCTGCAACCATTCAAGCGCTTCAATCTGGGAAAATCAAATCTTATGTAGCTATGGTAGGAGATGGCATCAATGATGCCCCAGCTTTATCCCAGGCAGATGTAGGTATTGCTTTATATTCTGGTACAGATGTGGCAATGGAAACCGCCGAAATTATCTTAATGCGAAACTCCCTGACTGATGTTGTAAAATCTATTCAGCTAAGTAGATTCACTTTTAATACCATCCGTCAGAATTTATTTTGGGCTTTCGCTTATAATACTATAAGTATTCCCCTCGCGGCTGGTATATTATTACCTAACTGGGGTTTTGTTCTCGGTCCTGCCAGTGCAGCGGCATTAATGGCCTTTAGCTCTGTCAGTGTTGTCACTAACTCAATTTTATTAAGGAGGTTTGCTCCCTAGTATCGCTTTCTTATGAATTTAAAATTTAGAATGAATACAGCATAAGTTTTTCACAGATTCGGAATGGTTCATTAACTTACGCCGGACTGTAATAGGACCCCAATGCGGAAGTCAAAAGTCAAAAGTTCGATGAGGTAGGCTTTTCATATATTTTAAATGGGTAGCTTATTTGTGCCGTGCTGTACTAATAGTCTGTCAAATAAATTTTGACGGATAAGGAAAAAATGAACCACGTATCCCTGACGGGACCGCAGGGATATAGACACGTTCGCGGAGCGTCTCGTAGAGATAGAACACGAAGGAAGAAGGAAGAAGGAGGAAGGAAGAAGAAAAATTTATTTACCCGTCAATTAGTCCTTGACAGACTACTAGTAATAAGCGCGGAATTAAAAATTAAGAAAGCAGATCATACAAGCTTTTTATAAATTTTTAATGACCATCTGATTTTTGCAGTGGTTTCATAGTCAATGGTTTATTCTTCTTTCTGTAATCTCCAAAAAAGTGCCAAAAAAGATCCTCCACTAATATTTATGATTGATCAAAGTTTAGGTAATTATTGTACCTATTATAGTAATGGCAACAGTAACTAATGAAACCCATCTACTGATTATTGAAGATAACCAAGGACGGAAAGAATTTCTTTTAGAAAACCTTGTTTATTCTATTGGTAGAGATCATGATTGTCATATTCGTTTATTTTCCCAGTTTGTTTCTCGTCATCATGCCACATTAGTAAGATTACCGCGCCCAAATAATACTCAACAATATTATTATCGAATTGTGGATGGTAATACTAAAGGAAAACCCAGTTCTAATGGTTTAATAATTAATGGACGAAAAATTCCCGCCCATAATCTCCGCAATGAAGATGAGGTTATTTTTGCACCCCAAGTCCGCGCAATTTATTATCTATTGCAAAGTACTGAGATTTTTTCCTCAACTGATGCTGTTGAGTACGACATCACATTAATCAACCCAGGGATGAATGAAGATTTGGAAAAATAACAGAATATTGATATAAATGAAGATTTGTACTTTATGTAATTCTCATTTCTCAGCTCGAGCGGTATGCACTTAGATGAGATACAGTCATTAAATTACAAACCCTGTAGGGGCGGAGTTTCCCCGCCCTCGATTGTATTTCATCCGACTGAAAACCGCTATAAGTAATAAACAACAGGCAATAGCAATGAAAATAGCAATTAGTGGTGCAACAGGATTTGTGGGTAGTCGGTTAGTAGAAAGACTACACACAGAAGGTCATAGAATATTAGTATTAACTCGGAATACTACCTTTGCCCAAAAGGTTTTTCCTGCTCAAGCATTTCCTAATTTAGAAATTATTTCCTATACCCCTG
This sequence comes from Dolichospermum sp. OTE_75_concoct_329_sub, assembly GCA_031376645.1. GTDB lineage: Bacteria > Cyanobacteriota > Cyanobacteriia > Cyanobacteriales > Nostocaceae > Dolichospermum. The sequence continues at coordinate 15,504 of JANMEE010000022.1, forward strand.
GTGTATCCGGCATTTGGCAAGATAGCATAGCTGGTTGTGACGGAGTAGTTAATTTGGCAGGAGAACCCATTGCTGAGGGACGTTGGACACCAGAACGGAAGCAAGAAATCCTCAATACTCGCAAACTGGGTACAGAAAAAATAGTCGAAGCTATAGCTAAAGCTAATCCTCAACCCAGCGTTTTAGTCAATACTTCGGCTATTGGTTACTACGGAACTAGTGAAACTGCCAGTTTTGATGAAGATAGTGCTTCTGGTAATGACTTTTTAGCTCAAGTCTGTCAAGAATGGGAGGCAGAAGCGAGCAAGGTAAAAGATGCCAGTGTGCGGTTAGTAATTTTACGCTTTGGCATTGTTTTGGGTAATGGAGGTGCTTTGGCAAAAATGATTACCCCCTTTAAATTATTTGCTGGTGGACCCATTGGTAGTGGTCAACAATGGTTTTCGTGGATTCATCTAGATGATATCGTCAGTTTAATCATTCAAGCTTTAACCAAACCAACAATGGAGGGAGTATATAATGCCACTGCCCCTCAACCAGTTACCATGAATGATTTGAGTACAACTATGGGTAACGTAATGAATCGTCCCTCTTGGTTGCCTGTTCCTGGATTTGCGATAGAGGCTATATTAGGAGACGGGGCAAAGGTGGTTTTAGAAGGACAACAAGTTTTACCTAAACGCACTTTAGAGTCGGGTTTTGAGTTTCAATATCCCAATTTGCCATCAGCATTAAAGCAGATTCTCCTATAATTTATAGTTAATAGATAGTTACAAAAATTCACAAATGCTATACAAACGTTTTGGCCGCACAGAATTACAAATGCCTGTTTTCTCCTGTGGGGGAATGCGATATCAATATAAATGGCAGGATGTTATCCCAGAGGAAATTCCCACAGATAATCAAGAAAATTTAGAAGCTGTAATTCGTCGTTCTATAGAATTGGGAATTAATCATATTGAAACTGCACGCGGTTATGGAACATCAGAAATGCAGTTAGGAAAAATTCTGCCTCAGTTTCCTCGTGAAAAATTAATAGTCCAAACTAAAGTTTCTCCTGTTGCAGACCCTCAAAAATTTCGCCAAACCTTTGAAAAATCTTTGGCTTATCTTCAGTTAGATTATGTTGATTTGTTTGGTTTGCATGGTATTAATGATGGGGAAACTTGGGATTATAGTATTCGTGAAGGTGGTTGTTTAGAAGTAGCAAAACAGTTACAATCTGAGGGTAAAATCAGATTCATTGGCTTTTCTACTCACGCTCCCACAAATATAATTTTGCAAGCAATTAATAGTAATCAATTTGATTATGTGAATTTGCATTGGTACTATATTAATCAATGGAATTGGGCGGCTATTGAAGCTGCAAATAATTTAGATATGGGTGTATTTATTATTAGCCCATCTAATAAAGGCGGGTTATTATATGAACCTTCCCAAAAGTTAGTTGATTTATGTGCACCTTTGAGTCCAATGGTGTTTAATGATTTATTTTGTTTGAGTCATTCTCAAGTGCATACATTGAGTATAGGAGCAGCCAAACCAACGGATTTTGATGAGCATTTAAAAACTTTAGACTTATTAGATAATTCTACAGAGATTTTACCACCAATTATTTCTAGATTGGAATCAGAAGCAGTCAAAATTTTAGGAGAAGATTGGGTAAAAACCTGGGAAACCAATTTACCAACTTGGGAAAAAACGCCAGGGGAAATAAATATACGAGTGATTTTGTGGTTGTTAAATTTAGCTTTAGCTTATGACATGATAGACTATGGCAAAATGCGTTATAATCTTCTAGGACAGGCTAATCATTGGTTTCCTGGTAATAGGGCTGATAAGTTAAATGAATTAGATTTACGAGAATGTCTTGTTAATAGTCCTCAAGCTGAAAAAATTCCGCAGATGTTAGCGAAAGCCCAAGAGATATTAGGAAGTGCAGAGATAAAGCGTTTATCTCAGAGTTGAAAACTGAAAACTTAGTATATCTTCAAATATACCAAGTTCTCACATATATTTATTCTACGACTAAAGACTATGAGCAAGCATTACAGGCAGGCTTTTAAATATATATTTATAAGCCCGTGAATACAGATGAAGTAATTACAATTATTGCTCATTTTCTGCTACCTTTTCCCATTTCTAAAGCTTCAAAGTATCCAATGAATTCAAAATATTTTATCGTCAAATGGGTAGTGCGATAGCGAACGCATTGCGTCCCGGAGGGAACTAGCTCTCCGTAGGAATCACCTATTCAGAAAATGTTGCCCCAGTTTTAAAATATCGTTGTGCTGATCTAAATAACTACTCTTTTTTGAGTATTTATACTTATTGCAAAAAATAATACGCTTACCGTATAATACTTATACTCGAAGTGACTTAATAAAAATAGTAGAGCTTTATCACTGCTAAAGCTCTATCTACATATATAGTTTTTTCGTAATCTTGTAAGAGGTTGTTTGATAGCTTGCGTGGCGTAGCCATAAACTTTTTCGTGTGGTATCTAACACCCGCAGATCCCCCTAAATCCCCCTTTTTAAGGGGGACTTTGAGGAATTTAGCCCCCCTTTCTAAGGGGGGTTGGGGGGATCTTGATTAATTCTGATACTTTATGGCTAACGCCACGCTTCGCTATCAAACATCCTCTAAAAGATTAAATCTCAGCCGTCACGAGTGTACAGTATTTTTTGAATAAAGATAGTCTTCTTTATGTTTTATTCTTCAATGAATCCTCAAGACCTTTCTATTTTTTCAACAGGTATTTCTACCCCCTACAGCGACGGGGCTTATGGGCTTTCTACTGAATTTTTAAATCCTTTGACTAATATTCAAAATACATCGGCAATATTTAGCATAGAAAGCGAATTAATTAACGGTATCACAAATTATTCTCTCCCAGAAAAAATTATCTCTGCGGATTATTTAATCAGAGAAAAATTTAGCACCTTTATCACTAATCCTAACGCTAATGACTTGTTCGGTATTGCCTATGGAAAAAAATATCAAATATATTTAGCACAATCTTTATTACAGAGTCAAATTAATGACGGTTTTAAAGATGTCCAAATTAGTGTTATCAATTCGGAAATCTTAGGTAATGCTAATGGAGCTTACGCGGAATCTATTAATACTATTTTTTTGGGGAATGAGTTTATAAAATATAATTCAATAGAAGTAATTGCTCAAGTAATCACAGAAGAATTTGGACATTTTCTTGATGCTCAAATTAATAAGATAGATAGTCAAGGAGACGAAGGAGATATTTTTGCAAGGCTAGTATTTAATCAATCATTGACACCAGAAGAACTAAACAGCTTAAAAGCAGAAAATGATCATGGAATTATTCAATTTAATGATCAATTTATCAATATTGAAAAATCAGCATTTGAACTAACTAATAATATAGGAGAAACTTTAGCCGTAACTGAAGATACAACTTTAGTTTTTCAATGGACACAACGAGAAGCACAATATAATAATGAAGTAGGAATCATAGTATTTGATAATCCCGAAGGCAAAATAAATGGAATATCACCCCAAGCAGCAGGTTATTTCCAAAAAATATTAACTTCAGAAAAAAGCAAAGTTATTTTTGGCAAAGGAAATAGTGCCGGTAACTGGAAACAAATAGATTTGAAAGCTGGAGATTATGTCGGTTTTTATTTAGTTCAAAATGCAAGTAGTTCTGAATACTTAAATAATCCCAATTCTATAAATATTTTTTCATCCATTACATCTGTAAATACAGACAATTTTGATCATGTTTCCAGCACCAATCTAGGTAATAATATTTACCGTTTTAATTGGGAAGATTTAACTGGAGGTGGAGATAAAGATTTTAATGATGTAGTATTCAATGTTTTCGAGAAAGGCTTTAAAGCTGGAATAAATAATACTCAAACAGTGTCATTAACCGTTGAATTTTTATCTAATGAAGCAGCTTATATAAACGAAATTGGTTTTTATTTAGTTGATGATATTAAGGGTAATATTAACGGCATTTCTCCTGGTGATGCTAATTATGCTAGAGAAGTTTTTAAACAAGATAATTATCAAGTCACTTTTGGAGAAGGTAACTATAGCGGAGTTAAAGAATATTCTCTAAAAGGAAATCAATATATTGGTTGGTATTTGATTACTGACAATACCAGCCAAGAATTTTTACAAATTAATCCTAATAACAATCCTAACGGTGAAGCTTTAGCTTACTTTTCTTATGCTGAAGCTAACCCAGATAAACTAAATCACCTCATTCATTATTCTAGTAACCAAATGGGTTGGGAAGATATTTTTGGTGGTGGAGATAAAGATTATAATGATATAATTTTTAATTTTAATTTTGGCACTCCCACAGATAATAACTCACAAACTAATAACTCTCCCGTAGCTGACAGTGATAAAACTATTACTGTAGAGGAAGATAGTCAACCTATTGCTTTAGATATTAACCCACCCACAGATTTTGATGGAGATACTTTAACTATTATGGTAAACCAACTACCAGATAATAGTAAAGGTAGAATCAGAAAACAGAATGGTAGTCAAGTTAATATTAATGACAGTTTAACCATCACAGAATTAACCAATCTTATCTTTACTCCTGTAGCAGATAGCAGTGGGAATGTAGGTAGTTTTGTTTATACTGTAACAGATGGTAAGGGTGGTAGTGATAGTCAAAAAATTGAGTTTAATATTACTATCAATAATATTGTTTCTTTAAGAAAGATTAATAACGCTCCTGAGTTTATTTCTGAGTCTGAATTGCAGATAATTGTCGGAGAAAATTATAGTTATGATGCAAATGCTATTGACGAGGATAACGACACCTTATTTTATTCTCTATTAATCGCTCCAGAAGGTTTAAGCATAGATAATAACACTGGTGTTATTAGTTGGGAAAATGCCAATATTGGTAATCACAATATCTCTATTTTAGTAGAAGATGGAAAAGGTGGACAAGACAGACAAGACTATAGTTTAAGTGTTCTTGACGCATCTGGTAATCATCCTCCTATTTTTGTTTCCACTCCCGTTGTTTATGGCAATATTAACACTGAATATCGTTATGAGGCTTCAGCTACCGATGCAGATAATGATAATTTAACTTATTCAGTAATCAATGAACCAGATGGATTAGTAATTGATGAAAATACTGGCGTTATTACATGGACTTCGACAACATTGGGTGAGGTTGAGATAACTTTACAAGTTAATGATAGCAAAGGTGGTATTGCCACTCAAAAATATAATATTTTAGTACAAGAGGAACAAACAGATAATTATGCTCCTATTATTATTTCGGAAGCTATAGTCAAAGCTAGTACCACTCAAAATTACATTTATGATGTCAATGCTCTTGATCCTGATAGCGATAATTTAACTTATTCTTTAGTTACTGCACCACAAGGAATGACTATTAATGAGTCAACGGGTGAGATAATTTGGAATACAGCGACTAAAACAATAGGTAATTATGATGTAACTGTCAAAGTTATTGATAATCGTGGGGGAGTTGATACACAAGATTTTGTGGTTGCATTGAATAATAACCCATTGGGAAGTATTACAGGTTTTAAATGGGAAGATGCAAATGGTAATGGAGTTTGGGATTCGGCAAACTTTGAAAACTTTTCCGTAGATATATCATCAATCAGACTCAATGGAAATACCAAAATAGTAAATTCTGAAATAGCAGGAGGAAAAGATGTTTTAAGGTTAGCAGAATCAGAACGTTTTGTATCAGGGAATGCCTTGCTAAAAAATCCTTTCAATTTTATAGGGAACAATGGGGACAATCTATCATTCTCAACTAACTTCAGTTTTTCTATCTCTGATTCAAAAGGACTTGGCGATAAAGACGGTGCAGGTGCAGATGGTATTGCTTTTATTATTAGTCCCGCAGAAAATATAGGAAGTCCAGGAGGAGGAATTGGTTATGAAGGATTAGATAATAGCGTTGTTATTGAATTAGATACATATAATAATGGTGGACAAGATAAAAATAATGGTAATCACATTGGTATTAACTTGAATGGGAATACAACTTCTCTTGTTCAAACTAATATCCCAACCAGATTTAATAATAGTGAAATTTGGAATGTTTGGATTGATTATGATGGCACATCACAACGATTAGAAGCAAGGGTTTCTCAAGACTCTAATCGTCCCACAGAAGCAACTGTTTCAGCAACAGTTAATATTCCTGAAATTCTTGGACAGAATGAATTTTTTGTTGGTTTTACTTCTGCCACTGGTGGAGGCATGGGAAATCATGATATTCTTTCTTGGAGATTTGCCACGGATGAACCGGGATTAGAAGGTATTACCGTTTATCTCGATTCTAATAATAACGGCACTCTTGATGAAAATGAACCCACCCAAATAACAGATGAAACTGGACAATATAAATTTACTGGTTTAGAAGCAGGTACTTATATTATCAGAGAAGTTGTACCCACAGATTATGAGCAGACATATCCTATTGGACAAGCAACAGATTCTCTAGGAGATGGTTTTGCTGATGTTATTCTTGACTACTTTAACAGTGGTGCTGGGCCAATTGATGAACCTTATGGAATTGATAATAATGGACGTATACTTAGTTTAGTTGAACCGGATATTATTTTGGGAAGTGATACTTTAGGAGCATTATCACTTCCCACTGGCTCGTATGTAACCGTTGGTTTTACTGATGAAATAATAATTGATAAACCCGGAAATGACATTTTTATATTAGAAGATGGTGCGGCTGGAGATAAAGCAGATATTTATGTTAGTTCTAATTTAGAAGATTTTGTTTTAGTAGGAAGGGGTAATGGTGGTCAAACTTCTGTTTTTGATCTTGCTTCCATCAGCTTTACAGAACCAGTTAGAGCTATAAAAATTGTTGGACTTGATAATAATGGTAGAGTACCAGGGTTCGATGTTGTGAACGTACAAGGATTACCAGGCAGTATTGGTAGTCCTGATTTTTATACAGTTAAAATAGAAGCAGGACAAACCGTTAATAATATCAACTTTGGCAACAAGAAAATTGATCAACTTATCCCAAACGAAGCTCCCGTATTCACTAGTACAGCACCGACAACAGCTCAAATAGGAAAATTATTAACCTATCAAGCTAAAGCTACCGATGCCAATAATGATGTTTTAACCTACAGTTTACTGACTAAACTAGAAGGTATGGCTGTTGATAGTCGAACAGGTATCTTAATATGGCAACCAAAACAGAGTCAAATAGGAAATAATCGAGTAGTCTTACGAGTCTCTGATGGTAAAGGTGGTTTAACAACTCAAGAATTTATTATTAAAACAAGAGGAATTAATACACCACCACAAATTATCTCCTCTCCTAACACTTTTGCTCTTTTAAACAACTCCTACGGTTACGAAGTAAGAGGCACAGATCCCGATAATGATACCCTCACCTATAGTTTAATCAATGCCATCTCAGGCATGACTATTAATGCCAATACAGGATTAATTGAATATACGCCTAATCAGTTGGGAACACAAACTGTAGAAATACAAGTTACTGATGGATTTGGCGGTTCTAATATTCAATCTTATCAATTGCAAATATTAGAGAATCTCTCTAATCGTTTACCCACTATTACCTCTACACCACAAATATTAATCGGTTCAGGAAGTTTATATAAATATGATGTTAATGCCACAGATCCTGACAATACGACTATTACCTACGGTTTAACTAATAAACCCGATGGTATGACCATTGATGCGAATACAGGATTAATTTCTTGGCAAACTCAACCATCAATTAATGGAGATTTTCAAGTTACTGTTAGTGCTACAGATACAGATGGTGGTAAAGCATATCAAAACTATTATGTCAAAGTCTTCCCCAATCAAAATCCTGTTATTTCTTCTAACCCCATAAAATTAGCTCAAACAGGTTTTATATATGAATATGATATTATCGCTGGTGATGTTGATAATGACTTATTAAATTACACCCTAACGCAAGCACCAACAGGACTCACAATTGATCAATTTGGACGGTTGAGATGGCAACCAAAAACCCAAGATGAGGGTATTTATCCTATCACCATTAAAGTAGATGATGGTCGGGGAGGGATAGTTAATCAAAATTATAATTTAACTGTCACCGATGACGATATAATTAATCCCGTTGTTGAGATAGGCTTTAGTAGCAATGTAATTAACATTGGAGAAACTGTTAATTTACAACTCCGAGCAACGGATAATATTGGCGTAACAACCGCTAATTTAACTGTAGATGGTACACCATTAATCCTAAATCCCAATGTTCCCAACGGACAAATTAATAATGCTAGTTTTGTCGGGCAAAAAGCAGGATTATATCAATTTTTAGGCACTGCAATAGACGCGGCTGGTAATATTGGTAAAGCTTCTATTGAAGTGCGAGTAGTTGATCCTAGCGATACCCTAGATCCAATTGTGGAAATTGATTTAACCAACTTACAAGCAATTCAATCAATTATCAATGAACCCACAGATATTATTGCCACTGTTACTGATGATAATTTAGAGTTTTATCGAGTGGAATTTGCTCCCATTACTGAAATAAACCTGAATAATCTTGGTGAAAATGACCCCGATTATATTTTACTGACAGAAGGTAACAGTAATATCACCAAACAACGAGTTACTAACATAGATCCACGTCTTTTAGCTAATGGTAGTTATTTGGTGAGAATTACCGCTTTTGATTTTAGTGGTAATGGTAATATTCAAGCGGTCATTCTGAATGTAGCGGGACAAAATAAACCCGGTGATTTCTCTTTAGAATATACCGATTTATCCATTCCTTTAACTGGTATTCCTATCGAAATAACTCGCCGTTATAACAGCTTAGAAAGCTCTACTCAAGGGGATTTTGGTTATGGTTGGGATTTAGGTTTACAGGATGCTAATATTGTCGAAGTGTCCCCTGATGGACGAGATTTAAGTGATGATGCTAGTGATATATTTGGTACTTTAACTACTTTCTCAGTTGGGACAAGAATCACCTTAAATACTCCTGATGGCCGCCGCGTTGGTTTTACTTTTAATCCTGTGATTTCTGGTGGAAGTTTCTTTGGTGCAACGTATGCTCCCAGTTTTACTCCAGATGCAGGAGTATTTGATAAATTAGAAGCCGAAAATGCGTCATTAATTATTAAAAGTGATGGCACAGTAGGAGCATTTTTATTCAGCTTTGTTGGTTATAATCCCTCACAATATAAATTAACCACCAAAGATGGAACTGTTTATAATTATGACCAAAACTTCGGTTTAATTGATGTCAAAGATCGCAATGATAATTTATTAACTTTCTCAGATGAGGGAATTGTTAGCTCAACTGGTGCTGAAATTCAATTTTTACGGGATTCTCAAGGACGAATTACCGAAATAATTGATCCTGATGGTAAATCTGTTAAGTATAGTTATGATAGTAAAGGCGATTTAGTGGCGGTAAATGACCGGACTAACAACACCACAGAGTTAGTCTATAATAACCCCAATCGTCAACACTTATTAACAGAAATTATTGATCCTTTAGGCAGAAAAGCCAGTCGTACCGAATACGATGAAAATGGACAAATCAGCAAAATTATTGATGCTAATGGCAATGAATTAGAAATTAACTTTGATGCAGCCGCTTCTAGTCAAACTATCAAAGATCCTTTCGGTAATACTATTACTCGTATTTTCGATGATCAAGGTAATGTGATTCAAGAAGTTGACCAATTGGGAGGTATTACTTTAAGAACTTATGACGCTAATAATAACCTATTGAGTGAAACAGATCCTGAAGGTAATACCACCAGTTACACCTATGATAATCGGGGTAATAAGCTTACAGAAACTGATGGGGAAGGTAATAAGAAAACCTATACATACAATGCCAAAAACGACATCCTTACAGAAACCGATGCTTTAGGCAATAAAACCACTTACACTTATGATGTTAGTGGCAATCTCACTCAACGAGAAGATGCAGAAGGTAATGTAACTACCTATAACTATGGTGAAAATGGGTTATTAACAAAAGTCATTGATGCTAATAGTAAAACTAGCACTTTTAGTTATGATAATTTTGGCAATCTTAGAGAATTAATCGATCCTACGGGTGCAAAAACCACCTTTACCTATGATCGCAATGGACGAGTTAAAAGTGTCACCGATGCTTTAGGAGCAATTACCAATTACATCTATGATGCACAAGGGCGGTTAATTGAAAAAGCCGATCCTGAAGGTAGTAGCTGTGGTTGTGCAAGGGGGATTACGAAAACCGAATACAACGCCGCAGGAGAAAAAATTGCGGAAACAGACGCATTAGGAAGACGAACAGAATACCGTTACAATGAGCGCGGTTTATTAATTGAAACTATCCTTCCTGATAGCACTCCAGATATTTTAACCGACAATCCTCGCACCAAAAATGAATATGATGCTTTAGACCGTTTAACTATCTTTACTGATGAATTAGGACGTAAAACCTACTATGTCTATGACAAATTAGGACGACAAATTGAGGTTATTTATTCTGATAATACCCCTAATAATTTAGAGGATAATCCTCGCACTAAGAAAGAATACGATAAAGCCGGATTAGTCATTGCGGAAATTGACGAATTAGGCAATCGGACTGAATTAAAATATGATAATGCTGAACGGCTAATTAGCCGGACTAATGCCCTAAATGAAGTCACCACCTATACTTATGATGCAGACGGGCGACAAATTTCCATGACTGACGCTTTAGGGCGTAAAACTACTTACAGTTATGATAATTTAGATCGTTTAGATTCTACAATTTACGCTAATAACACGGCAATGACTACCAGTTATGATGGGTTAGGACGAGTCATTGCAGAAACCGATTTAGCAGGAAATACCACTAATTATGAATATGATGCACTAGGAAGATTGACGACGGTAATTGATGCTTTAAATCAACGCACGGAATATAAATATGATGGGGTGGGTAATTTAATTGAACAAAAAGACGCAAATGGAAATATCACTAAGTTTGAATATGATAGTTTACGCCGTCTGCAAGCGACAATTTTACCGGAAGGACAAGAAAATAAAACGATTCACAATAAAATTGGCAATTTAATTGAAGTGACAGATTTTAATGGCGTTGTCACTACTTATAAATACAATGAGCGTAATTGGTTGATTGAAAAATCTTTCTCTGATGGTACACCTACAGAAACTTTTACCTATACTCTCACAGGAGAATTAGCGACTGTTACTGATAATCGAGGAGTGACAATTTATAGTTATGATGAGCGTGATAGGTTAATTTCTCGGACTGAACCTGATGGACGGAAGATTGAATATATCTATGATAAAGCAGGAAATATTCTCACCTTAAATGTTCCTTCAGGAACAACTACTTACACTTACGATAAAATCAACCGCATTGATACTGTCAAAGACGCTGATAATGGGGTGACTGACTATGATTATGATGCTGTGGGTAATTTGATTAAAACAGAGTTTGGGAATGGTGTGATTGAAAATCAACAATATGACCTTTTAAACCGTTTAACTTACCTGGAAAATCGTAATCAAACAAATGTTATTTCTAGTTATACCTACACTTTAGATGGTATGGGTAATCGTCTAAAAGTGGAGGAAAATGACGGGCGGATTGTTGAATATAGTTATGATGATCTTTATCGTCTCACCCAAGAGAAAACCACTGATTCTGTTGTTGGTAATAAGGCTATTCAATATCAATTTGATGCTGTAGGTAATCGTTTACAAAAGATAGATTCTGTTGAGGGAACAACTACCTACACCTATGATGATAATGACCGATTATTACAAGAAACCCTTGGCGGTAAGGTGACAAACTATGAATATGATAATGAAGGTAATCTCACAGCTAAAGTTGAAAATGGCACAACTCAAGCTGAATATGAATGGAATGCTAAAGGGGAATTAACTGCTGTAGAAGTCACGGAAAATGGCAAAACAGGACGGATTGAATTTGAATATGATCATAATGGGATTCGAGTTGCTATTAATGTTGATGGGGAAGAAACTCGCTTTTTAATTGACAATAATCAACAGCAATATGCCCAAGTGATTGAGGAATATCAAGTTAATGGTGATATGAAGACTACCTATACTCACGGTTGGGATTTGATTTCTCAAGATAATGGCAATAATCAGATTTACTATCAGGTGGATGGTTTAGGTAGCACTCGTCAATTAACAGATATTAATGGGGCTGTTGTGGTTGAATATGATTATGATGCCTATGGTAATTTAACCCGTAAAGTTGGGGATGCGGATAATAATTATCTGTTTGCTGGTGAGCAGTTTGATGATGCGGTAGATGGTTATTATTTACGAGCCAGGTATTATGATTCATTAACTGGGCGGTTTGTTTCGACTGATCCTTTTGAGGGTTACAATAATCAGCCGATAACGTTACATGATTATTTGTATGCTGGGGTTAATCCTGTGAATGCGATCGATCCTAGTGGGGAGTTAGTTGTGATTGAGTATATAGTTCTTGCTGCTAAACGTATCCAAGGAGTAGCTACAAGACTATTCACAATCCGTGCGCTTATTAAGCTTTTAGAGCTTAGTATAAATTTACATGATGTTAACGCAGAATTGAATGCTATTTTGAAAAATTTAGAACCACCTAGTAAATATGGTGAAATTTCAGCTTTTGAACCACCAGATAAACCAGAAGATCCACCATCGGATACTAAAGATTCTAATTCAAATAAAAATAAATCATCTAATAAAAAACCTTCACAAAATCCACCTCGTAACCCTGATCCGAGAGGTAGTAGCCCTGCAAAACAGAGTCCTCCAGATTTTCGGAGATTCCGTCCCGAAGCAGCTTTTCGTGGTTTGCTGCGTAGAGGTCGTGGTTTCCGTAAATAAAGCCTGTAGGATGCATTAGGTGACAATAATTTTTGACAAAAAACCCAAGTTAAAAATCCACTGTAACGCACCAACTCTATCATCAATTCGGTGCGTTACGCTGTTGCTAACACACCCTAGTTTTTCATTACCTAAACATCATTTCCACAAATAAGAAAAAATGTTTTTTACTAATACAATAGTAGTGTAATAACTGTGGGGTAGAATAATGAATTTGACTTTGCTGAATTCGATTATTAGCGGACTTTTTACCGGTGTTTTTATATCATATTTAAATTCGCTATTTACTAAAAGACGTTCACAATTACAAACAACCTTTGACCTTCATCGTGAATGGCATAGTGAATCACTACGCCTTTCCAGAAATTTAGGAGATAAATTTTTACAAGATCATCCAAATAAAGATCTAAGTCAAATTGATAATGATGGTAATATTAGCCGACGAGACTCTGTACATTTAGGGATAATAATTGATTTTTATAAAAGACTATGGATTCTGATTAAATATGAACAAGTTAAGGAATATTTAATACCTGAATTGTTTGGTGAATCATTTATATGGTGGTATAAAAATTGCTTTCATGAACGATTAATGTCAAGCAGATATAACTCTAGGAAGCAAATATCTGAGTTAAATACTTGGATTGAAGAAAATTCTGAAAAATCAGACTTAGACCGATGGAATTCTGTAGCTGAAGAGGACATGAAAAAGATAATTGCTGGCTAAGTGGGATGGAATTTAGAGGGTGTTTGAAAAGTATTGGAATTGATCCCCCTAAATCCCCCTTAGAAAGGGGGACTTTGATTGATTTATTTCTAACTTGAAAAGGGAACTTTCTTATTTCTTGGTCCCCCCTTTAGTAAGGGGGGCTAGGGGGGATCACATCCAGCAGTGAGATCCCCCTAAATCCCCCTTAAAAAGGGGGACTTTGAGAAATTTATTTCTAACTTAAAAAGGGGACTTTCTTATTTCTTGTTCCCCCCTTTAGTAAGGGGGGCTAGGGGGGATCACATCCAGCAGTGAGATCCCCCTAAATCCCCCTTAAAAAGGGGGACTTTGAGAAATTTATTTCTAACTTGAAAAGGGGACTTTCTTCTTTCTTATCCCCCCCTTTAGTAAGGGGGGCTAGGGGGGATCAAATACCTCAATGAGATCCCCCTAAATCCCCCTTAAAAAGGGGGACTTTGAGAAATTTATTCCCAACTTAAAAGGGGGTGACTTTCTTATTTCTTGTTCCCCCCTTAGTAAGGGGGGTTAGGGGGGATCACATCCTTCAATAATAGTAACAACACCAACTAAATTATCCAAAACCTCATGATTATTAAACCTAATCACTTTTAAACCGTAACCTTGTAATATTTCCGTTCTTTGGCGATCATATTCTTGAGCATTCTCTGTGTAGTGACTATCACCATCTATCTCAATTACTAACTTTAATTGAGGACAGTAAAAATCAACAATAAAGTTATCAATAGGGCGTTGACGATGAATCCTATATTTGAAGTCCCGTAAATAGTCATACCAAAGTTTTTTCTCTGCTAAAGTCATATTCTTTCTTAATTCCTTGGCTCTTGGTACAAGGTTTTTGTTGTATGGTAAATACATTTTGATCCCCCCAACCCCCCTTAGAAAGGGGGGCTTTTTAAATTATATTTTCAACTGACAATGTGATTTTAAAAAAGAACAAAAAATCATCAGGAAGATTACAAAACTTAGCTGATTTAGAAAATCTGAATTAAGGCGATCGCTTTTCAGTTGCTTATAAGAGGATGTTTGTAAAGTATCAAGTTGTATCAAAATTCCCCCTAACCCCCAGTGGGAACTAGAGTCAAAGTCCCCCTTTTTAAGGGGGATTTAGGGGGATCTCAAGATTTTGGATACATGATCAAGGACTTTTAAAACATCCTCTAAGAAAGGAAACCCAACATCAACCCAAATTATTCCATCTCTAAAAATTTATCATCTTGAGCATCTCGACAAGCCATAATAGTCTACATTCTACTCATAACTAAAATGCCACAACTGACTTTGCCATTTTGGTTAAGGAATTGTAATTACCTGCTTTCAATCCAATCATATATTGCACACCATTTTGTCTCCAGGTTAATGTGGCATCTGAGCAATTAGCACCACAACGATAATCCACAAAATAGCCAGTAATACCCTTAGTTAACAATACTGATTTACCAATGAGACGGGGCATTTTGGGTGTGATGGCTTCTCCTGTAATTATACCAAGACGGCAAGCTGTTCCACCAGTACAATCGGGACTAAAACCCAGTAATATTTCGTATTTATTCTTTGTAGCAGTTTCCATAATGGCATAAATTGGATTTTCTCCATCAAATTCAGAAACATACTGAGGTAATAAAATCCTGATCTGGGTTTTTTGCTTTAGTTCGGAGAGAATTGGTGTGAAAATTGGGTTTACTTGGGTATTTTTACTCTGTAATCCCTGTTTTACCATCATTTGCGGCTGATTTTTAGCAGATGCTATCATTGCACCCTGAAAACTCCCCATACAAGTTAAAAAAACTAAGCCACATAGAGGATAGATATTTTTAAAACTATTCATTATTATTAACAACCTATTTCACTAAATATACTTAATTCTACCATAGTAGGGTGTGTTAGAACGAAGTTCGTAACGCACCGAATTATTGATTATGGTGCGTTACGCTGTCGCTAACACACCCTACTTATAATTAAAAATTTAAAATATCTAAAGATGCTTCTATTTCTAATTCTATAATTTTAGCTTGTGTATCTTTGTATTCTGCTAATTTTCCGGCTTGCCAATATAAATCTGCTGCTTTATGAAAATCCTCAACTGCTCCCTGTTTATCTGCCATCTCTAACCGAGCATATCCCCGGTTATAATAAGCGTTAACATCGTGAGAATCCATTTTAACTACCTGAGTATAATCAATAATTGCTGCTGCATATTTTCCTGAATCAAAATGAGCATTACCCCGACAATAATAAGCATCAACATCATCAGGATTAATTTGAATTGCTTGGGTATAATCGGCAATTGCCCCTTCATAATCTCCTGATTCAGCCCGATCATTTCCACGTTTTTTATAACTAATAGCATCATCAAAATCAATATTAATTACTGGCTTTAATTGCTGTTGATAATTTAATAAATAACGAGATATTTGCCTATCTTTTTGCCTGATAGCATCATCGGGATTCAGCTTAATTGCCTGATGATAATCTTCAATTGCTCCTTGAGTATCACCAATATGTGAACGAACATCAGCGCGATTTTTATAATTAATTGCAATATGGGGATTAATTCTAATAGCTTGGGTGTAAGCTTCTATAGCTATTTGATAATTGCCTAGTTCATAATGTACCAAACCTATTTGATTGTAAGCTTGAGGATGATTAAAATTAAGATTTATTGCCTGACTACAATTAATAATTGCGGTATGATACTCACCTAATTGATAATTAACTAAACCTAGTTTATAATAAATATCAGCATCACTACTATTAAATTGTAAAGCCTGATTATAACTATTGATTGCTGCTGTATACTCCTTTTTCTGTAAATATTCATCACCGAGAGTTAAATAAAAAATAGTTAAATCAACAGGTTCAAATTGGGTTTTAATTAATTGATTCTGAGCTAAATTAGATTTATGAGAATTTAGGGAAATTTGAAATTGTTCTAAATAGGAAAACAAACCACCAGCATACAATAATTGATTAATGCCAAAAGAGATTTTCCCAGTTTTTAATTTAATCATTTGCGTAGGGAGAAATCCAGCTAAAAAAAGGTGGTATGCAGATTGGGCTTCATTGACTTCTTCCTGAATCAAAATACAGACAATTACCGCATTTTTTTCCACTTCTTCTGCACTAACTGACCATCTAACTCTCTCAATACTACCGTGACGAGATTTGACTTCAACTCCAATTAAAGAATTAGCAGTGAGAGTAAAATCACTTTTACCATCACCACCAAAGCGTTTTTCATAATCTACTTCAGTAATAAAATCAGCTAATCGTTCTTTAACAACTTCCTCGCCTAATTTACCTTTGAGATTATTAATAAAAACGTCACGGACTGGGGAAGTACGTTTATATTTTTCCGCCATTAACCAGCAAAATTCTCGTAATGACTTTAATCTATCACCAGAAATAATAGTTAATTCACTATGTTGACCTTCTATTTCACAATGAAGTAAACAACTTGATGTTAACCTTTTAAGAAAATCAGACTGTAGCGATCGCAGGAGAGTAATCCAATCCATGTATAATATTTCTGCGGTCTTTTAATTAACTGTTAATTATCCTAAAAACGTTTAAGAACTGTTTTTTCCCTGACGATAAAGATAACCTCTCAGCCTCTCTCTGTGAAGCTACCCTGTAAGCACAAGTCTTAGAGGATGTTTGAAAAGTTTTGAGCGAATATAAAGATGCCTCCGGCTCCCGTTAGGGATACGCTACTACACAAGCGAAGTCCACCTGCGTGGACTAACCAAAAACCAAGCTTCTTAACCCACGTATCCCTGACGGGACCGAAGGAATAGGTGGGTTTTGTCTGTGTAGTTCCGCGACTTCCAGTCGCCAGGCTAGGTAACACATTAGACTTTTCAAACATCCTCTTATTAAGATTACAGCAGTTTCTGCTTTTATGAGGTACATCTTAGCCCCCTCAATCCCCCCGCAGCGGGGTGAAGAAAAGGATAAACTTTTGATATCGGAGGGGGTTGGGGGTGGGGTTCTTGTACCTCATAATACCGGGAAGTGCTGTAAATCGGCGGCTAAAAACCGCAACTACACCTCTAAGGATTTTTTCTTTCTTCCTTAACTTGGCGTAATTGTTGGATGAGTTGTTGATTAGATTCAGTAGATACAGTGGGAGAATCACTACTTGGTGCCGCCGACTTAACCGGATTAGGATTATTTACTGATGGAGTCGCAGAGGAATTTTGAGTATTTTGAGGTTCAGGTAATTTTTTAATATTCAGAGTTGCAGAAGGTTTTATTTGAGATTCAAATACTTTTTCAGTATTTGGTGTAACAGAAGGTTTTATTTTGAGTTCAGGTGATTTTTCAGTATTTGGTGTAACAGAAGGTTTTACTTGAGATTCAAATACTTTTTCAGTATTTGGTGTGACTGAAGGTTTTACTTGAGATTCAAATACTTTTTCAGTATTTGGTGTGACTGAAGGTTGAATCTTAGAACTTACTCCCGAAACATTAGGATTATTTTGGAACTTTAGTTGAAAAGGATAAGAGCTAATTACTTGCTTATCAGCTTGAGGTGGATTAGCACTGAAAAATTCTCGGACTTTAGATTGTAACTTCGGCGATTCTGTTCCTTCTTGAAACTTAATGTCTAAAACCTTACCATCTGAATCTACAACTAATCTACCCACAACTGTACCTTCCATCTCTGGTGTATCTATAGAGATGGTTTCACGAATTACCCCTTTCTCCTTGATATTGGGATATTCTTGACGAATGTTTTGTCTGAGAGTGTTGTATGAGTTCAATTTAGCCAGTAATTGTTCAGTTCTTTGACCTTTTGAGTCAGACTGATTTCTGAGAATTTCCAGTGATTGCTCCCTAGAATTATCGACTAAAGCTATTTTTTCCCCATCTTGGACAATTTTAACGGCATTATTTTCTGATTCCACTGTTTGTGGTGGTGAAATTCCTACTGTTGTTGAACTTCCAATATCAATAGGTTCAGCAGATGGATTATTCAGTGGTTCTCCAGGTATTTCATTGCTTTGTCGAAGTTCCGGCAACCTATTGATACCTAGAGATCCGGTTTCTCGTATTTTCTGATCTAGATTATTGACAAAAGGTGAAATAGAGGGAGTATATGTACTTCTTGGCAATCTAGACATTGCTCTTTGTAAGTCATTGCGAGTCAATCTTTCAATAGATTGCCTAGTAGGCAGGTAAGAGAGGTTATAATTAGTTGGCGAGCTAGGAATAGCTGGTAATACAGGCTGATTAGATAATTCTGTTTGTAAAGGGGGATAGTTAGTTAATGGGCTACCCAAATTAGTGCCTGGTAGTTGTTGCTGTATCGGTAGTTTAGGCTGCTGTAAGGCTACCTGGGATGTACTAGGAGGTTGTGGTAATCGGCTTTGATCAGCGGCACTTAATTCCATCAGTCCCACTGCTTTGGGTGAGTCAGCTTTTGAAGATGCACTAGTGTTAACTGGCATTAATGGCACAATTAAGGCAATAGCTCCATGGATACCAAGAGAGGCTATGGCAGCTATTCCCGTTGGTTGGCTTAATATTTCTGGTATATTTTTGAAGATGGATACGTAAGACATACTGTTATGGTTGATTCTGATCGGTTAAAGTTGAATAGAAATTTTATCAACAAAGAATTCAGGGGTTATTTTAAGAATGAAGTTAATATCCCACTGTAAGTAGGTGAACAGGAAAATTTAAAGGTATGTAACGGTATGTAAAGTTGTCTCAATGCGATATTCTGATTGAGTTTCAGCCATTTTACAAAACGCAATACCCCTCATTTTTATTTTGTTCACCTACTTATTATCTATTTAGCGAAGGGAGAATAATGATACTCAAGCTAAAATGGATTAACTCCTGAAATTTGTGTCTTGGTGAATTATTTTTATTTTCCAGCCTATTTTACTATTGCCATTCTATCTAATCCCAAAATAATGTAGTATTTTGGATTCAATAGTAGGAAAACATTTCCTACTATTGACGTTTGTGGTCGGTTTGACCAGTCCTTATTTCTAAGTAAAGTTTGCTTCAACCATGTTATTTAAGCTTGTTATCGT
>JANMEE010000036.1:0-84073 GCA_031376645.1 Dolichospermum sp. OTE_75_concoct_329_sub
TCGTCTTCTTGCTGAAAAACAACGCTCTCACAAGGCTTCTCTCCAGCCACAGCCACAAAGCAACGTGGTTGAAATCCCTACTACACAAAAGGTACAGTCGTAAACGTACTATATTTTTAGTACACCTTAACAGGGGTAGAGGCAAAAGCTTTTGGGATATTTTACTTTTCTTTACATACCTTTAAATTTTTATGTTCACCTACTTACATTAGATTATCATATTAGGATGTCAAAAGCGATCACGTAAGTGCTGCTGCAAGCAGTTATCTTGAGGGTTTGTAACAGGTGTAGTTTTTGTATCTCACTCAAATAATAACCGAAATACGGTTATCAGTTGAATGCATACCGCTGTATAGATTTCCTTTACCAACCAACAACTCTCAAAACCCTATGTCTAATTAATTGATAAGCGTAACCTAAAGAATGAGAGATTGGAATTGTTAACAAAACAATTCCACAAAAAAACCAGCGACTTAAAAAGGATGGTATTTTATCTTTATCACCTCGCCAAATTTCTGACTCGAAACTAGTTCTTAATTTGAAGTTGACTCGCAAACTTTCTAAAAATGGCAATAATAGCCCGAGTATAACTAATATTACAATAGATAATCTCAGTCCAGGAAACAATAAACCAATTAATAATAACAAAGTTATTGATGATATTCCCAAAAATGGTACTATGCCTCTTATTTGTGATTTAATAGAATGTTTAGTGCTAGTTAAGTAACGACCTCGACCGTATTTAAAATATTGAATACAAATGGATTTCCATGTTTTTCGGGGATAGTACCAAACGCGAATTTCGGAACTAATATAAATAGCTTTTTCACTTTTATGAAGTAATTTTTGATTTAATTCAGCATCTTGATTCGTGATTTGAGAAGTATCAAATCCCCCCACTTCCACTAATGCTTGTTTCCAAAAACATCCAATATAAACTGTATCGGCATAGCCATCATAGTCAGGGTTTCTATATTTTGCTCCACCATTACCTAAAATACTTTTAGAAGCAAGAGCTACACCAGCCTGAAAAGCCGTTTTAGCAACAAATCTTTGCGCCCCACCAACATTGAGAGATTGAGATGACAATAATTTTTCAACACACTTTTCAATATAATCAGGAGCGTAGTCCGAATGAGCGTCGGCTCTCAGAAAAATATCACCAGTGCATTCTTTTATTATTAAATTTAGTCCAGCAGATTGAATTTTTAAGGGGTTGTGTAAAAGCTTGACTCTAGCATCTTTTAAGGCTAGATTTTTCACAATATCTTGAGTTCCATCTGTACTACCACCATCAGCAACAAATACTTCTATTAGATTTAGATATCCTGTAGATAAAAATCCTTTCACTACCCGTTCTATATTTGCTGCTTCGTTGTATGTTGGTATTGTTACTGTTAACGTGGGATTGGTTGTACTTATAGGAATCATTTAATTTATTTAGAGGCTTTTTTGTGTGAATATTGAGCAACTAAATTGACAAATCGTTCTTCAAAATATTCCTGAGTAAAATTTTCTTCAAAAACTTTTTTAGCAATTTTACCCATTTGGATATGCTGGGATTGAGGTTTAATTAAAAACTGATTTAACCCTTCTCGCAACTCATTTATGGAGTTGATAGATAAAACATCAGCTGCTCCACAATCCTTAAAAATAGGAAATGTATCTACTCCATCGGAAATAAGAAGGGGTAAACCTAATGCGGCTGCTTCTATAACAGAATAACAAAAATTCTCTCGATGACTAAGATGAACAAAAGCATCAGATGCGGCTAATAAATTCCACTTATCATGTCCGTAAACAGGATTATAATGGCGAATTCTATCATTGTCAACTATATCACTTAATTTGTATTTTTCATTAGTATCAGAGATATTACCAACTATTAAAAAAATCCAATCTTTCAGTTGTAGTTCTTTAAATGCGATAGCCGTTTCGACTGGACGCTTCATAGGAGTAATTCTTCCTAGAAAAAGAAGAACTCTCTCTGATGAAGATATCCCTAATCTGCTACGTGTTTCGTTTCGGCAACGTTCAGCCTGAGTAAGGTCTGGTATATCAATTCCGAGAGAACAAATTTCAACATTTGAATTTTTAAGATAGGTGCCAGCCTTTTCCGATTCTCTGTTTGCAGTGCAAACAACAGCACTAGCTTCTTTAAGAATTAATCTTCCTATCAAATTCATCCAAATTAATTTTGGAATGCGTCTATAGGACATTACATAGGGATCTAATGTACCATGTAAGAATACAACATAAGGTATATCTCTTAGCTTATATAAAAATAAAGCTATTATAGAGTGATATTCAAAGATCCCATGAACTATTATTAAGTTTGGACTAAGTTCTAGTAATTCAGGTATTAATTTATGTAAATTTATTGGTATACTATAATTCTTGTGTTCTAAAAGGTTTATTTTCTTAATACTATAATCTGCGTTGGAAATAGTAGCCAGACTTGATGCTACATCTACAATTTTAGCTCCTAATATTTGTCTTATACTTTCTTGTATTGTGTAAAGTCCTCCCGCCTCCTTTATGTGAGGTTTAGGAGTAAACTGTAAAATGCTCATAGTCTTTTCCCTTGAAAATAATTTAACTTCTATTACCGAGTAATCCTGTAAAAAACCAAAAATTATATATTAAAGGCTGCTTTTCGGTTGTTTCAAAAAATCCCACTTCTACTATCAACTAATCTTTACTAGTAAATTAGGCTACTACATATCTAACTCACTGATTGAAATCTACTTCCCTTGATTTTTTTAATCAAAAGAACTATAAAATTAGGTAAAATTGATACCAAGTATCTATTCATAACGTAAAATCTATAGAGAGCATAAACATAAATCTTGTTTTTTCCATACTTGATAGCAATTTCCATACTTTCTTTAGTTGAGTTAGCACTTCCACTCAATCCTGCTGGCCTAACAAATCCAATAACAACACCTGAATCAATTCCTCTATACTTCTTCGTATGAACTTTCAAGCTAAATTCATGATCCGCAGAGACCTTATAGTTGGTATCAAATCCTCCTTCTTGAAGATATACATTCCTTCGGAAAAAAGCGGAAATATGGGGATATGGTTGAACATAATAGATAGCTTGACCAATTTTATGTTTTGGAATTGGTGAAAAAGTACCACACTTATCTCCATCCTCATCCACAAGAACAACTTTTCCATACGTATAGTCTGCCTGGTTGTTTACAAAGTAATTAATACTATTTTGAATAGCATCACACTCGTAAAAATCTCCAACATTTAGTATGCCTATTATATCACCTGTAGCAAGACTGATTCCTTTGTTCATAGCAAAGTATAGACCTTGATCCGGTTCACTTACCCAGTAGTCAATAGCTGTATCATATTGAGCAATAATATCTACTGTTCTGTCAGTTGACCCTCCGTCTATTATAATATACTCAACATTATCATACGTTTGACTGAGTACACTTTTAATAGTTTGCTCAATATGTTTTTCTCCATTAAATACGACTGTAATAATTGTCACTAAAGGAATAACATTCAGTGGTTTATTATCAAGATATTCATGTGTAGAATACTTAAAATATCCATGTTTCCTTAATCCACCTTCTGCTTTACGCATTAAGTTAGGGGAAAGGAATAATGAAACCTGAAGCTTGTCATTAGTCATCTGGGTACTAAAAATAGGCTCTTCTTTACCTAATCTTCGATTTGTTGAGTAACTGTGATTCAATTTTGAAGTTATTTCCATAAATAAACCTTATTAGAATTGAGTGAGTAAAAAATTTAAGAATAAATTATTGAATGTAAAAAATATAAATATTCAATAATTGTTTTGTTAAGTGAAGTTCCATCCCAAAAGTAGATATAATTATTGATTCCTTCATATCTAATTGTATCACTAATGAATGATATAACTTTAATGAACATCACGCCAAGAATTATATTTACATATATATTATTGCCTTTCTTGACTAGCTTACCAGAGTAAAAAGGAATAGTGTAAAAAAATCCACTCAAAGAACTAAATATGTAATATATTCTAGGGTTGAAACCAATGAAGTTACATATCAAATACAGGAAAATCATCACATAAAATAGTGACCTCCATCTGACAAAATACTTTTGCAGACCGGATGGTATTTTTGTAGCATCTGTATTAAATACAAATATAGATAATACAACAGAATCAATACCAAATGTATATATCTGATAAAGTATGGCATCATAAAAACTTGTTGACAGCACTTCGGAATAAGTATTAATCCTTTCAAACTTATCAACATTTATATAAGTGAATAAACTCAATAAAATATTTTGAGAAAAGAGCCATATATAATAAAGGTTAAATCCCAAAAAAATCAGGGAAAATATTAAAACAAGCCTTGATTTGAAAATGGTAAATTTATCTCTTATCTGACTATATATAGTATTAATTATTAATGTGAATGCGTATAATATTGAAGAAACATGGGACATACTTGCCAGATAAATAAGTAGTAATCTACAATAAAATACATCCACATAAAGCCAGGGTATTATAAATATAAAAGAGTAAGCTTGACGCATATAAAATAAATGATAATAATATCCCCTAGACAATATGTTTATCAGTATAACTATTGGATAGACTTCAGGTAAAAATAGTATAGAATAAATTGTAAAAGCAGTATTTATAGTCAAGGATTGAAATAACAAAAACCATGAGGAGTTGCCGTCTGTAAGCAAGCTTATGTACATTGGAAGAGCAAAAGTAAGTGGCTCAAGACGATCTTTTATCCAAATGTTATTCATATAGTCTAGCAATGAGGACTGATTGCTAGTAGCATCCTTGTACACTCCAATGTAAATATCTGTATCACCAAATGAGTTAAATGATGACATAAACACAGTAATTGTAAAGAGAAATATTATTAATGGTATAATATTTTTAAGAAAAGTGGACTTATGAGAGGCTCCTTGAATAGAAATATTAATTTGGCAGTAAATAAGAAGTAAAATTATTCCGTATAGAGGAAATATAGTCCATAATATTAGACCGCTAAGAAAAAAATAATGTCTAATTCCTTTTAGTTTAGCTAGTGTGTGGTGAAGTGATATACATTGGCTTTGTATTTCTTCTCTATTCATTACTTTTATATATTGTTTGTTTACTTTAAAGTGACTTACTATAAAAATTTTAGATGCTTGTGTAGCATCATCTGTATTGTATGAATAACCTGATTATAGATAGCTGTATACTCTGTTACTATCAGATGGTTAGAACATAGTTTTAATGCGTGAAGGCATTTTGAGTCCTATGGTAGTGCTATTTTTACAGATATTTACTATACAATGATAAATAATTATTGGCTTGTATTTCTAAACTAAAGTTCTGCTCAACTTTTTCACGACCATTAACACCTAACTTCCTTAATCTTTCCTCATCCTCCAATACCCAGGCAATTCCTCTAGCTAAGTCTTCTATATCAAAAGGTTTAGCCAAATAACCATTTTGTTGATGTTCTATCATATCACACATACCGCCAATATCAAAAGCTACGCAAGGAGTCCCGCAAGCTAAAGACTCCATAACAGTATTCGGTAAATTATCTTGCACAGAAGGTGCGATAAATACATCTGCTGCTCCATAAACTAATGAAAGGGAAATATCATCATTTAATCTACCTAAATAATGTGATTTGAAGCCAAGTTCAGTAGGGTTTTTAGGTTGAGAAGATCCAAATACAACCAATTCTACTTGCTCTCTCCACCCTGATTGACTGAGATTTTGTAAAGCTGATTGTAGAAAATAAAAACCCTTTCTTGGATCACTCGTTGCACTCATTGCTCCGAACAGAATCAGTTGCTTATCTTCAGGTAAACCTAAAATGGCTCTTGCTACAGATTTTTGAATAGGTTTATACTGTTTCGTATCCAGCCCATTAGGAATCACCTCAATTCTCATATCTTTTAGTAAGGAGCTAGAAGCGGCACATTTAGCTAACCAATGGCTGGGAGTAACTATAGTTATATTTAAGTTTTGCCATACTTTTGCTTTACGTTTCCAAATCCACCGTGATAAGTCTTTTTCTTTATTACTATGGAGTTGGGGACAAGCACCACAGGAGTTTGTGTAATTCATACAATCTCCGTTATAGTGACAACCTCCAGTAAATGCCCACATATCATGGAGCGTCCAAACTATGGGTTTGTTGAACTTAGCAATAGTCTCTATTTTTAAATAACCACCATTAATCCAGTGT
This sequence comes from Dolichospermum sp. OTE_75_concoct_329_sub, assembly GCA_031376645.1. Taxonomy (GTDB): domain Bacteria; phylum Cyanobacteriota; class Cyanobacteriia; order Cyanobacteriales; family Nostocaceae; genus Dolichospermum. The sequence goes on from JANMEE010000036.1 coordinate 6,231, forward strand.
AAATTAATCACATCGGGATTAATTTGAGCTACTTGTGCGGCTAAGTTATCTGGTAGCCATTGAACGGAATAGGTGGAGCGATCGCGCTGTGGATAAAGTTGTAATGGTAGAGTATCGAGCGTAGGTCTTAATTTGCCAATACCTTTATCTACTTTAGTTACTGGACAAATTACTGTGTAATCATCACTTTGCTTGTTTTGTACAAGCATTTGGGAATCTACACCAATACTTTGTAATCCTTGATGTAACCGATAACCGGCACGGGCAGCACCTCCGCTAATATCACTGCTGCTAATTAGTAGTGGTTTAATCATTAGGATAAAATCTATGGATTTTTATTTACTTAAAGACTTCTTTAATTATTTTCTTTAAAAGAAAAGCACAACGCAGAAGATTTCCTGGTAAAAAACTACTCAAGGATATGGCAGCAGGAAGCCATACGTTTTGGTGTAAATCTTTTCTAAATAGCAATAGATTTATGGCATCTATAGTACGATACTTAGGGGCTAATTTATAAGCTATATGTTCATTTTGATCTTCAGCAACCATGAATGAACCAAACACTGTTGATTCTTGAGTAGAAGGATGGAAAATAAAACTATTTAGTAGAATTTCAGACAACTCAGCAAATAATTTTGGATTGCAGTCTTTTTTTGTGAGAGAAGATATTATATTTTCTGTCCATGCTGTAATTGCCGTTTGTTGAGTTTCTAGACCCCAATTCAGTGCAGCTTGATTTTTTTCACTTCTGAGAATAGGAACATATTTATTATCATACTTCTCAAATCGAACAGTTCCACCATGATCAGCAGCAACAAATAATTCAAATAATTCTCTATATCGACAGATCCCATCACGGATTGAAGGTTTATCTACGTCAGAAAAATATGCTAGTAAATTATCTGTAGGATAAGCTTTTAACCGCTTACTCAAGCCAAAATAAAACCCATATACACCAAATTCAGGGTACATATTTGCAACATTTAGTAATTTACTGAGCGATCGCTGTAGGCGACCGCTCCAGCCAATATCTACGATCCCAAAAAGAATTTTATCAAATAGTCCTTCCTGATCAAAGTATCCAATGGCTTTTTCACGATATTCATCTGCAATTGAAATAATCAGATTTGAAATTTCAGGTTCTTGAAAAACTTTCTTTAAAAGGGATCGTTGCTGATTATCTAAATTATTATCCCAAATTTCTTCTGAAAAGTTGTGTCTGAGCAAAACATTTTTAATTTTTTGTGGTTCTAAATTAACTCGTTTGCATATAGAGCGAACTGATAAGAAGAAAGTGGGATCGAATATCCAATCTAGTTCGACTTCTCCAATTTGGAGAATTGCAGGAAAATGCCATGCTTGACGAGAACCGTACAAATAACGGCAATCAATATCGTAATCCCAATTAGCACAAATAATTTCCGCGATTCTCAACAAAATTTGTCCATCTCTAGCAACAAAGTAGAGTCTTTTAATACCTTTAGCCTGTGCTTGTTCCAAACACCAAAAGACAAATCCAAACAAAACTGGAGCAATTATACTAGCAGAGGTATCCCAAATCACTTTTTTGTGTGAGGAATCTTCGTCAAATTGAACCCGTGTTAACCTGCTAATACCAGCAATCAGCGAACGAAATTTTAAAGGTATATAAGTAGCACTATATATCAAACTTTCATAACGATTTAGCTGAGTCTGCTTGAAGTGTTCAGATATAATCCCTAAGCGCCTGGGAATTTTCACATCAGAATGTAAATTGTCTCCTATATGGTTTAACTGATAGGCTAGGAGAGATTCTTTTCCTAAACAGAAATGAAACAACTTACCAGATGCTTTATTTATTCCTAATTCTGATGAGACATATAGTGTATCATTTTCTTCCCAAATCTGATTTTTTTGTAAAAAAAACTGAATCACTTCTTTGGGAAGGTACATATCAGATATGTAAATTACCTTTTCATTTGATTTATGGATAGCTTGAATTTTCTTTTGAATTTCTGGTACTGGACGTAAGCTTGATAGCTCCAATTCCATCTCTTTTTGTATGGCCTTGTCTACATCAGATGCTGACCAATTTAATGATTTTGCTATATAGTCATATATTGTCTGCAATGTTACTTCACCTGTAGAAGATACTTTTCTGGTATTTTTTTCAGCTTCTACTCTAATTTTAATCCAAACTTCTGGAGAAGCTAAACTCAAATTCTCATTTTGAAGTTGAGAACCTAATTCCCAAAATAAATCAGTAGGTTTAGCCCAAATGCGTATCAAAGCTGTATCAAACACATCAAAAGAATAGTTTTTTTTCATAGAGGCTTTATCGCTGTTGCTAATGGAATTATCGACTTGGGTGACTTTTATTCCTTTTTTAAGGCAAGCTTCAACTTGTCCGCTGTCCGTATCAATACCTTCTATATTTAAGTATCCCATATCCTTAAGAGTTAGTAAGACAAAACCCATGCCGCAACCAACGTCTAAAATTCGGATGTTTTTATCGCTAGAAATATATTTGCAAAGCATACGTCTATAAAAAGACTTCATGCTTTGAATATGCTCTGGTGTATCAGAATGATATCTTCTGTAATACCGTCCATAGTCTAGTTTTTGGTTCATAAATACATTACCTTATCAGTATTTTTTTCAAAAATCTCTTTATACGGACTAGGATATCGACGCGATTTGCAAACTTTAAATATTCTACATCAAAGAAGCTATCTGGATTTACTTCCAAAGGTTTTATAAGAGGAAATTCTAAGCCTTTTACTGGAATAGATGATAACTTACTCTTTCTTGTTGTATGAGTTGCGTTTTCTCCAAACCCTATGTTCTGTACAAGATTATATTTAGGAATAATTGATAATCCATTATTTTCAGTACAACTAAAAGCCCATCGGCCATCCCAAGACTGTGTTGTATTGTTGTTGTAGTGATTTTCAAAAACTTTAAAAACATTTAATTTTTCACTCTTAAAATATTCTATGTCTGTAGTTAGTTTATATTCACTCCATAATTTCATTTCAATATCATAATATTTCCATGATCGACTCCAAGTTGCCCACCCCCAAATTGGGACTAAGCGAGAGAACAGAAAACTTGATTCACAATTAATAATTGGTGTCAGATTCGTTCCCGCAATATGCATTATTTGTTCATTAAATCTATACTCGGAAAGTAACTCCTCACAGAAGGGAAAGAAAGTAGAATGAGGCAAACAATCATCTTCAAGTATAATGGCTTCTTCGACTGTCTCGAAAACCCAATCTAATCCACTGGAAACCCGTATTTTACATCCTAAATTAACATCTGAATAATTAGTCAATACCTCACATTCCCAATCCACACCCTCAATAATCGCCCTTGCAGCAGCGCACTTTTCGGCTTCTCCCGGATGGTCTGCACGGGGTCCATCGGCAATAACTAAAAGTTTGGGAGGTTTAGCCTGACGAATGGCTTCAAATACTCTTTTGGTTGTATCTGGACGATTGAATATGATAAATGCAACGGGAGTTTTCATGATTATTCTTTTAATCAAAAATTACAACGAATTTACCAATTAAAGGGTACAAGAGATTTAACCTGAAGCTTAAATATTTTTCTGGTTTTTGGATGAGTGGCATTACTTAAGAAAGAAGCAACCGCTTGAGATATGACAGTAGCTATAGCTGCACCAACTCCACCATAGGTAGGTATCAAGAATATATTTAAAAATACATTGGTAATTGCCCCCATAATAGTTCTGCGGAGGGCAAATTGAGTTAAGCCTTCTGCAAGAAACCAGGATGATGTTCCCACTCCCATAAACACAAACAAAGAAGCCCAAATATGAATTGCCAATATAGATGCTGATGCTTCATAGCTTTTACCAAAAAGTACGGTAATTATTGTTCCAGATAGAAACGACATTGGCACAGCTACAACAATAGAAAGCCAAGATAACAAGCGTAAAAACTGTTCTATGCGACGGTAATATAAAGATTCACTGACCTCTTTAGCAGCATAAATTGCCGGAGATACTGAAGAGGCGATCGCCATAGGAATGAAATACCAAACCTCAGAAATCCGCGTTGCTGCTGAATAAAGACCTACAGCTTTATCCCCAATCATTTGACCTAGCATGATCTGGTCAATTCTCATGTAAATCATGATAGTTACACCCGACAATATCAAAGGCCAACTTTCCTTGAGAAGCGTCTTAGCAAGTGGCAAACTCCAAGGCCACAACCAAGGTGAATAACCCCTAACTCTGTAGGATATGATCAAACCGATCGCACCTAAGCCTACCTCTCCTAATGATGTCCAAGCAAAAGCAATTAATGGAGCATGGATACTGATGAGAGTGACTTTAACTAAAGCAATGATGACAAAAGCTGTGTTCTTAGCAATTACAGTATACTTAGACTGTACCTGAGATTGAAACCAAAGGTCAATTGTATCAAAAGCCTGGAAAATCCCTACAGATGACAATATCGCTACTAGGGAAATAGTCAATTGGTCATCATGACGCACCAAAATAATAGAGCTAACAGCTAATACTAAGGCTGCAACACCACCAAACAATTTCAGCCAGAAAGCTGTTCCTAGAATTTCCGCTCTCTTCTCAGGCTCTCGGACTATAGAGCGGACTACTATGGCATCTAAACCAAGAGTGGAAAGGGTACTAAATAAGGCCACAAAAGCAGTAGCATAGTTAAAAACCCCAAACTGTTGTACTCCTAAGTAGCGAGCGACCCAAACCCCCACAAATAACCCCACACCCATGCGAAGGATGCGGTCAGCAAAAAGCCAACCTGTATTGGCAATAATACCCCGGAGTTTATCACTAGATTTGAGAAGTGACAACTTCTTTTTAATATCTAATCTACTCAGCATCAGCAATTCTCATTTTGGGCATATTTCCTGGCATATCTGAAAACTATCACCGAGTTAGTAAGACTCTTATTTTGTCCAAAGTGTTGCTTGATTAAACCATTTTTAACCAGCCAAATACATCATCAACAGTTAATTTTAAATCTACTCCTACCAATACAGGCAGAATATCGGTTTTTTCCATCAGTATTGGTTGGCGATCGGGCGAAAAAACATAGCTTTCCCCTCATTCAGCCTTCCCAGTTAAGAGCAGGTTGCGAGGAAGGAACTGAGATCAAAAGACCATCAAAGCTCAACTTCTAAAACAGAGTTAACTTTATTAATGTTGCAGGGTGCAAACTTTCTTTTCATCTAACTAAATGTTGTAGTATCAGGGAACAAATTCAAGTCTTACCGCACATTAGTTTCAGAAGGATGATCCTTACTCTCTATTTGGTCTCCATAATAACCTTTGTAATAATAATACCCACCATAACCACTTTCCTCGCTAACACCATTTACTACCATTCCCAAAATAGTCACTTTCACCTGATTGAGTAATGATTTAGCCGACTTCATTGCTGAATACTCCACCTTGCCAGGACGGACAACCAGCAATAACCCATCTACATACTTGGCAACAATCAGAGGGTCAGTAACAGCCGTCAAGGGTGGCGTGTCAATTATTACAAAATCATAATCATTGCTTGCCTCTTCAACCAAATCAGCCATGCGCTGGGAATCTAAAAGTGTCACGGGGTTAGGCGGAACTTTTCCAATTGGTAACATATCTACTAGGGGGGCTACTTCCTGGACAGCATTTTTTAACTGCGCCTGACCGGCTAAAATATTGCTCAATCCCAACAAAGTGGGTGTTTCCCAAATACGGTGCTGACGGGGACGACGCATATCAGCATCTACTAACAACACTCGTCGTCCTACATGAGCCGTTGCTAAAGCCAGATTTGCCGCCACAAAAGATTTACCCTCTCCAGCCGTTGAACTAGTTATCAGAATTACTCGCAATTCCTTGTCAGAGAGGGTGAATCCCAGGTTAGTCTGGAGCATTTCAAAGGATGTACTGACTGGTGAATAGAGGTTATCAAGTAAGGGCAACTCTCGCCGACCTTCCCCCTGATTTTTCGGATTTTTCCCGCCATAGAGGGGAATCATCCCCAGCAAAGGAAAGCCCAACAGCCGATTGGCTTCTTCAACATTTTTGAGAGCCTGATTCATGGATTCCAACAGCAACGCAGTTCCTGCCCCCAAAAGGATGCCCAGAAATCCGCCTAGTGCTAAGTTGAGGGGTTTCTTGGGAGAAACGGGACGCTCAGGAACTAAAGCCTGAGAGATAATCCGCGCATTACCGACATTCTGATTCTCTAATACAGCAACTAACTGGAATTGCTTCAGGAATTCTTGATAGGTGAGTTGTGCTACAGATAACTGTCGCTGTAGCTGTAGCTGTTGTTGTTCCAGTCGAGGTAAACTATCTAAACGTCTCCTATTGGCTATCAATATCCGCCGCAATTCCCCTATTTGATTTGTTAGTGCTAACCTTTCTACCTCTGACTTAACTAGTTCTTGAGTTAACGACTGTTTGAGTTCTCCTATATGCAGATTTTGTGGCGACAGGGAATTAGAACTACCAACAGTCTGGGCAACTCGTTCTTTTAGTACGGTTTTCAGAGATGTCTCTTTCATGATTAAATCAACAACTTTTGGATTATCATTCGTATAAAGTGTTCGCGCTATAGCTAGATCGTATTGTGTTTTCTGGTATTCTGTGAGTACCTGTTGTACACCAGGTGATTGACTTAATGTACTGAGATCAACTGCCTGTTGAGTACCCAATTTCATTTCATGCTGCAAGGCTACAGATCGAGTAGAAGCCGCCGCTAATTGCCCTTGGCTCTCGGTAATTGCTTGATCTAATTTTGCTAGAGATTCTAAACCAGTTTGGGCTTCTACATCCAAAACCGCCACCCGGTTGTTTTCTTTAAATCGCCGCAGGTTCATTTCTGCTTTCGTAACTTGTTTCTCAACCTTTGGCAATTGCTTAGATAAAAATTCTCGTGCGGATCTAGCCTCAGTGCGATTATTGCGAATATTACTCTCCAAGTAATGTTTCATGAGAGAATTTACCACATTTGCCGCTTCGGTGCGGTTGGTACTACTGTAAGTAACCTGTAACACATCTGTTCCTCGGATGGTTTTCAACTTCAGTTTTTTGAGAAAATTTTCCGAGGGAAGCTGTTCACCTTTATCATTCGTCAATTTCAGTGTGGTAATAGTTTTTATAATAATCGGGTAGGAGCGGACGATCTCAGATTCGGTATCTACTGGGTTGCTGAGGTTTGTCAGTCCGTCCAGTTGTCCTATCTGTTGCGAGATATTTGTTGTGAGTGATGAAGCTACACCTTTTTTTGTAAAAACCAGCTTACCATCGGATTCGTAGACTGGTTTTGTTGTATAAGTGACAAAGGCTGTGATTCCGAACACAGAGGCAAAGACAATTGATGACACCAGCCAACGTCTTTTGAAGATCAGCCAGTATTCTTGGATATCAATAGAGGAATCTTGGTCTTCTTGGTTAATAGACATAAATTAATTTAAAAAAATATACTAAATACAGAACTGACGCGCTATACAAATTGTAGCTTAGGTGTTTAAACAAAAATCAGTCATTTCAGGTTTTTATCAATTAACTTTTCTTAAATAGCGATAAGCTATTACTCTTTTACCAGTGTAGAATCAGATATTAATTAAGAGAACTACACAAAAAAAATGATCCATTGTGGGATGGGCATCTGGTCCCTCCTTGTATTATTAGCAGGCAAGATGCCCGCACCACAAGAAATTTTAGGATATTTTTTTAGTTGAAAGTCTTTAAGATGATGTTTTAAAAGTATTAGATGAAACCGATAATCTCCAAAAACCTAACCCCCCTGCCCCCCCTTCCCTACGAGGGAAGGGGGGTTTCAAAGCCTCTCCCCGCTTCGGGGAGAGGTTTGGAGAGGGGTTTATTTATACCTTGAAAACTTTTCAAACACCCTCTAACGCACCATTCCACGTTAAATCAGAATTGCAGGTTATTAAATTTGCGTTCCTAAACATTTGAAAAATTCCTTAGTCCACTTCAGTGGACTTGAGCTATTAGACAGGGAATTGATTCCCTGTAGGGTGTGGAAGCCAACGGATAAGTAGGTGCGTATAGCCTGATTAAATTTAGTTTTTTGACAACTTACCTGTTTCCCAAGCAAGAAAGCTAGAGATAATATTATCTAGGTTATTATACTTAGGTTGCCAATTCAATACCTGCTGAATTTTTTCTACACAAGCTGTCACACAGGCTGGATCTCCAGGACGACGCTCTACTTCTATCACAGGAAAATTTACCCCAGAAATTGCCTTGACCCGTTCCACAACTTCCCTAACACTATAACCCTTTCCATAACCACAGTTGAAAATTTGACTGTCTCCATCTAGTTCTAGATAGTGTAACGCATCAATATGGGCTGCGGCTAAGTCTTCCACATGAATATAATCTCGAATGCCTGTACCATCTGGGGTGGGAAAATCAGTGCCAAAAATCTTGAATTCTGATTGGCGTTTAAGTGCTGCATTACAAGCATTGGCAATTAAATGAGTTGCATTGCTGGAGTTTTGTCCAATTCTGCCACCGGGGTCTGCTCCCGCAACATTGAAATAGCGGAGAATTACATACCGGAAACTAGATGCTAGTGCATAGTCTTGAATTATCCATTCGCTCATCAGTTTGGAGCGTCCGTAAGGGTTAATAGATACAGTAGGAGTCAATTCTGTGACGGGATTTTCTTGAGGTTCGCCATAAACTGCGGCTGTACTAGAAAATATCAATTGGTTAACGCCCATGACACTACAGCACCTCAGTAAATTCAGGGTATTTCGGGTGTTATTGGCATAGTAATCGAGGGGATAGGCAACAGATTCTGGTACAACTAGGCTGGCTGCAAAGTGTAGAACTGCACTAAATTGATGTTTACCAAAAACTTGGTAAAGGCGGTCTATGTCTCCCAAATCGCCAATTATTAGCTCACCATACAGTACAGATTGAGCTACACCTGTAGAACAATTGTCATATACAACCACATCATAACCAGCCTCTCCTAATTGACGCACGACGTGGGAACCAATATAGCCTGCACCTCCAGTTACCAAAACTTTTTGATTCATAAAACCTCGCGGTATGCGGGAAACTCAGTGGCTTGGTTCCCAACAGAGGGAAGCAACAAGAGTGAATTTATTCACTGTAGTATTTAAATGCTGATTTTTGAATGGATATAATCCCAGGAATCAGCAAACCTGTTTAAGTCCCCTCGCCCAACTAATCCAAAATGTCTTGTCTTTAACCAACGACCTAACAAACGGTCTTGCAGATAATCCAATAGCGGAGCGTGGCGTAAGCCATACTGGAGAAGTATTCGGAAGTGCGTATCAGGATTAGTCTCAATGGGCTAGTCGCTGCTTGCGTTGTAAAGTTTGTTCTTTACAAGCTCAATCCCTTTAGGGTTGAGTCAGTGACCTATCTGCCTTTACCTAATAAAACAACTCTGATGGTTTTCAAGACTATTATCATATCCAACCATAAAGAATAGTTCTTTATATAGTAAAGGTCGTAAGCCAGCTTTTCGTAGGCATCTTCAACGGAAGCACCGTAGGCATAAAGCACCTGCGCCCAACCAGTAATTCCTGGTTTGACTAAATAACGCATTTCATAATAGGGAATTGCTTCTTTGAGCTTAATATCAAACTCTGGTCTCTCTGGACGAGGACCAATCAGACTCATTTCTCCACACAGCACATTCCAAATTTGGGGGAGTTCATCAATTCGCAGAACTCGTAGCCAATATCCTACCCTGGTAATGCGCGGATCACGTTGACTTGCCCATTGTGCGCCTCTTTTCTCAGCGTCCTGATACATAGAACGGAACTTGTAAACTCGGAATGGTTTACCACACAATCCTGTTCGTAATTGACTATAGAAAATTGGTCCTGGACTATCCAACTTAATGATCAATCCTACAAGGATCATAATTGGCAATACAAGCACAAATAACAACCCAGTGAGGATTATATCTGTAACCCGTTTGATTTTCAGACTATCACCACGAAATACCAAGTTAAAGCCACTACTAAAAACAAACCACTCATCCTCAAGTAGAGAAGAGGGAACTTTGTAGCACAAGGTTTCCCAAATATCGGGTAGACGGTAAACAGGAATCCCTCTTAGTCTTAGTTGCATTAGACTCTGCAATTGTTGATCAGAGAGCCTTATTTGAGTCCCTACTACCACTCCCGACAAGGGTTGATCACTCCAATAAGATAAGTCACTGAGGTATCCTTCATGACTTATTTGGGGTTCGATCTCTGCTAATTCGGGGATATGTTGACCAGTTTCAGTCAGGATAACTAATTGCCCCAATGGATTCTGTCCTAAGAACATTTGGGCAACTTTTATGGCATGATTGTTATCACTTAAAATTAACCAACGACTCTGCTGGGACTGCGATCGCCACCAGTTAAATGCCCAAACTCTTAATATAATTGCCCAAATTGTAAATATTCCCAGGTTAACTAGCAATATAGCTCGCATTCCTGCTAGATTATATTGCCAATTCCTCAATAGATGAATTAGCACAGAAGTGATGATAGCAACTACTAAACTGCTAATCAGAATGCGAGTCGGAGCTTGTAAACCGGCAATTTCTTTTTCTGGATGGTATGTATCTAACAAATACATTCCCATGAGAACGAGTAATATAAATCCATACACGAATATATTAAATCCTGTAAATGGATCAGCCAAAATCCAATAAGAACTAATTCCCAAGCAGACAAATAGGCTAAAAACATCTCCCAGCATCAGAAATAGAGAGATAAAGCGTGGGAGTTTTACTAACTGAATACTGCTACTGTCAGTCTCAAATCCTATGTCTAGCATAAGTATTTTTTAGTAATGTTGCTTGTAAAAACATAAACTCGTAAACAATTATAAGCGTTTTGCTTAAAAGATGGTTAAAAATCTCAAATCCTTGGACTGCGGTTAATCCGTTAAAAAATCCCTATCAAAAACCTGGAAGAAATTTTTAAGATTTTAGGACTTACGCACTGTACAAATTAATCATGATATGCCTTCACCAAAATACCTTATTTTAGGCTGCAAGGAATTGTATTTTTATCGATAAATGAACCGTAGTAGTGTAGGGGTTTAGCACTGCTAAACCCTTACAATAAATGTGGTTTTTACAGCAATACATATTTGATATTTCTTGTCAATGCGTAAGTCCTAGATTTATTGTTTTTGTCAAATCTTAAATAAATGGGAATTAATGCTTAAAACATCATATTTAACACTTAACATACAAGTATTAAAATAGCAATACCCCACATTCCGCACACCCAAGTGTCACACCCCAAGCAAACTAATTTATTTAGTACATAAGAACTATTGATTGTGAGAGTTGACTAGAATTTATGGAAGTTAGGCGTTGCTGATTTGATGTATGAAAATGATTTTTGATGATATCCAAACCCTTGTAGAGACGTTCCATGGAACGTCTCTACATTTAAATTCATACCTGGTTTCAGCAACGCCGGAAGTTAAATATAGGGCTACTATTTGATTTTTGAACAGATACGTAGGGTGTGTTAGCGATAGCGTAACGCACCATTCTTAAGGATTTCCTGCGTTACGCGAAACGCTAACGCACCCTACAAATACGTAATTTTGTTCAAGAATCAAATCGGATTCCTATAGAATAATTACTATTAAGCCAAATATACGACCAACAAAAACAACTAAGAGGATGTTTGAAAAGTTTTCAAGGTATAGATTAACCCCTCTTGTAAACCTCTCCCCGCTTCGGGGAGAGGCTTTGAAACCCCCCCTTCCCAGCCTTCGGCACGCTGCGCTAACGTAGGGAAGGTGGCAGGGGGGTTAGGTTTTTGGAGATTATCGGTTTCATTTAATACTTTATGGCTAACGCCACGCTATGCCTCCGTCACACTTCGTGAACGCTATCAAACAACCTCTTAAACTATGATGTCGCAGCCGTTATATATGTTCCCAAAATTCTTTAAATTAATGGCTTGTGAACATTTGATTATGCCCAAAAATCCCCTTAATTTCACGCAAACCCCCCACAGCGGATACCATTGGGATGGTAGCAACCGCCGCTTTTTTGAAGGCTGGTATTACCGCGTCACACTGCCCGAAATTCAGCAAACTATCGCTTTCATGTACTCCATCGAAGATCCCAGTGGGAATCAGCCCTACAGCGGTGGCGCAGCCCAAATTCTGGCCATAAATGATGAATACCTCTGTCGTACCTTTCCTGATGTGAACAAATTTTGGGCGAGTCGAGATGTTTTAGGATTAGGACATTGGGGAAAAACCAACTTCCAAGTTTCTCCCCTATATCTCATCCCTAGTGAATTTACTCACCATATCCAAGAAGGCTATCAAGCCACAGCTACCTTAAACCAAGGCATAATTACTGATCCTGCTACTGGTAATTATTGCCGCTGGGAGTATGAAATTCAACCCATATACGGATGGGGAAATCAAAATAGTCTTCAGCAATCAACCGCTGGTTGGCTCTCATTTTCGCAGATATTTGAACCCGGATGGCAAATTTTAATGGCTCACGGTTTAGCCAGTGGTTGGATAGATTGGCATGGTAAAATTTATGAATTTACCAACGCCCCTGCATACTCAGAAAAAAATTGGGGTGGTGCTTTTCCCAAAAAATGGTTTTGGCTAAATTGTAATTCTTTTATCAATCAACCTGACTTAGCCTTAACAGCCGGTGGCGGCAGACGTGGTGTATTATGGTGGATGGAATCAGTAGCCATGATTGGTATCCACTACCAAGGCAAATTTTATGAATTTGTTCCCTGGAACTCAGAAGTAAAATGGCAAATTCAGCCTTGGGGCAGATGGCAAATGCAAGCCAAAAACCTAAATTATGAAATTAGACTAACAGGAACTACCGACCTCCCAGGTACAGCCCTCCGCGCACCGACAACCAATGGATTAGCATTTTGTTGTCGAGATACCATGCAAGGAGAACTGAATTTAGAATTGCGAGAACTTAATGGCGGTAAATCTCAAGTTATCCTGAATGCAAGTAGTAATCTTTGCGGTTTAGAAATTGGTGGTGAGGATTGGGATAATTACTGGGATCATTCTAAAACGTAGTAATACGGATTAGATGTGAACCAGACCACCCTGAGCTTAGTCAAAGGGTAACTGTTATTTATGAAACACTACATTATTCTGGGATTAGGACGTAAGGCAATCTCACTAAAAATACTGCTATTATAATATTTACGTCCTCTTTGGGGTTGTAGCTCAGTTGGATAGAGCGAGCGCCTCCTAAGCGCTAGGCCGTGCGTTCGATCCGCACCAATCCCATTTATATTTGCAAAATATTAAGGCATTGCTTACTATATCATGATGATGGTGGGCAATGCCCAGCCTACGTAATATTTTAAAAATTAGATATTAGTTATATATGTGTAGTTGCGCTTTGGCGTGAAGTGCAACTACTAGCTAAAAACAGTTTCTCAATCTGGGTTGCTGCAAAATTAAATTTACTGTAATTTAGCGTGAGCAGCTAAAATAATTCTTTCTGTTTCTTCCCAATTGATACACTTATCAGTTACAGAGACACCATATTGTAAATCTTCACGATTCCCTGTAATCGCTTGACTACCTTCATACAAATTGGATTCTAACATCATGCCCACAATAGAACTATTACCATCTACTATTTGCTGAATAATATTTTCAAACACCATAGATTGTAATCTGTAATCCTTATTTGTATTCCCATGACTACAATCAACAACTATTCTGGGTGATAAGTTAGCCGTTTTTAATTGTTCTTCCACTAATTTAATGTTCTCTGCCTCAAAATTAGGCTGATTTCCACCGCGCAAAATTACATGGCCATGAGCATTTCCCCTAGTTTGAAATACGCTCACTTGTCCCTTTTGATTAATACCCAGGAAATTATGGGGTGTTTTTGCTGATTTGAGCGCATTGACAGCAACTTGAATATTACCGTCAGTACCATTTTTAAATCCCACCGGCATAGATAAACCACTAGCCATTTCTCGGTGTGTTTGCGATTCCGTTGTTCTTGCCCCAATTGCTGACCAAGATATCAATTCGCTGATATATTGAGGTATGATGGGATCAAGTGCTTCTGTGGCAGTTGGTAATCCTAATTCCGTCAACTTTAATAATAAGTTTCTGGCAATTAATATTCCTTTTTCCACGTTAAAAGAATCATCCATTTCCGGATCATTAATTAATCCTTTCCAGCCGACAGTAGTTCTCGGTTTCTCAAAATAAACCCGCATAATTAACAGCAGTTTATCCTGAACTTTTTCTGCTAAAGCGTGCAATCTTTTCCCATATTCTATCGCGGCTTTAGGATCATGAATTGAACAAGGTCCAACTACAATGAATTTACGCCGATCTTGAAAATCTAGAATATTTTCTATTTCTTGTCTGAATTTTAAAATTGTATGTTCAGCAGTTTTATTTAAAGGTAATTTTTCCTTTACCTCATTAGGAGTTAGCAAAACGTGGGAACTCTTAATGTTAGTATTAATTAATTTGTTGATCATAGCAGAAATCTCTTGACTTGTGTTATACGGTAGTAATCCTAAAATATCTGTGACAACGTTTATTATTCTCTTTAAGCCTAAGAGGGTGTTTTAAAAGTATTAAATAAAACCAATAATCTCCAAAAACCTAACCCCCCTACCCCCCTTCCCTACAAGGGAAGGGGGATTTTAAAGCCTCTCTCCTTATAGGGGCTACGGTTTACACACAAGTTAAATTACCCCCCTTAGTCCCCCCGATGTATTTGGGGGAAACCGGAAAAATTAGTCCCCTCCCCACCCAATACATCGGGTAGGGTTAGGGTGGGGTAATTTGAGAAATAATAGCGATTCAATCACTTGTGTGTACACGGTAGCTCCTTATAGGGGAGAGGTTTACAAGAGGGGTTAATTTATACCGTGAAAACTTTTAAAACATCCTCTAAAGTAGTTAGTTGAAAAACAAGTTGCACAAATTAGATCAGATTACTATATGCAAGGGTTGAATATATTAATATACACAGTTTTGCCAAAAAACACAAGGTAAGTCCGGGCTATTTCCATAACATTTAGACATAAAACCATAATTTAATCCTAGAATTTAGATAAAAAGCTCATATCCCTAACTACTTAGAGAACTCTATAAAAAAGATGAACTGCTTGCAGTAGCGCGAGTTTTACACTATCCAATTTTGTGGGACGGGCAAGATGCCCATTCTAATATTATTAGCAGGCAAGAATGCCTGCACCACAAGAAATTTAGCAACTTTACTCAATTGTACCAGTGGTTATTAACATATAACTTAATAACCAATTTGCGGATGTGGCTCTGCGAGTTTGTCGAGGACCAAATTCACCAATTTTATAACCTTTAAAACCGAGCTTTTGTTTGAGTAGTTGTTTATTTTCTTGGGGAATAGAACGAGTTAATTTCATAATTGCTGGACGAGAATCAATAAAATCCGGTGGTTGAGGATATTCATCTCGCCATGTCGGTGCTACTTCACTATTAGTCCATGTGTCTGTAATAGGATCATAACGATAACCTAAGTGATACCATAATAATTTTTTGACAGTATCATCGTCAATTGTATCGTTAATGATTGCCCAAATTGTTGTTGTATTCAGTGGTGGAAGATTGGGCATAACTTTGCAAGAATAGGGAATAGGGGGGAAATAAATAGTTCCTTCTTTCTTCTTTCTTTCTTCCTTCTTTCTTTCTCCTTCGTGTCCTTCGTTCCTTCGTGGTTCATTAACTCCTGACTCCTGACTCCTGACTCCTGACTCCTGACTCCTGTTCTATTACTTACCAAAGATTTCTGCAAAAAACTGTCGCATAGCTTGCCAAGAACGTTGATCAGCACTAGCGTTATATAATGCTCCTTTGGGGTTATTTTTGGCTTCTGGGTTAGTGAAAGCATGAAGCGCACCACCATAAGATATTAATTGCCAGTTAACATTACCTAAACGCATTTCTCTTTCAAAAGCTTGTACTTGCTGTTCTGGGACAAAGGGATCATCTGCGCCATGCAATACTAATACTTTAGCTTTAATATTTTTAGCATCGTTAGGATCTGGTGTGTCAAGACTGCCATGAAAACTGACTACACCCGCAATATTAACACCACTACGAGCTAATTCCAAGACTGTACCACCACCGAAACAGTAACCAATAGCAGCAATGCGTTTAGAGTCAGTCAAAGGATAATTTTGTAAAACTTGTAACCCAGCTTTTGCTCGCTCACGCAGTAATTTCCGGTCTTGACGATAAATAGTTGCTTGTGTGCCTG
This sequence comes from Dolichospermum sp. OTE_75_concoct_329_sub, assembly GCA_031376645.1. Classification (GTDB taxonomy): domain Bacteria; phylum Cyanobacteriota; class Cyanobacteriia; order Cyanobacteriales; family Nostocaceae; genus Dolichospermum. The sequence goes on from JANMEE010000036.1 coordinate 22,520, forward strand.
ATTCTTCTATGTTTTTTGGTCTAATTCCTTTACCATAAATATCCGCTGCAAAAGCCACATATCCCAATTTGGCTAACTGTTGAGTCCGTTTTTTAGCATAAGACTGTAAACCATTCCATTCATGAACTACTAATACACCAGGACGCTTGATTTTAATAGCATCATCATAAGCAAGATATCCTTCTAAAACTGTATTTCCTTGCTTGTACTCAATCGTTTTAGTTCTAATTTCTGCTAATACATGAGTAGAACTCAACAAAATTACCACAGGTGTCAGCAAGACAGAAAGTAAAAATTTCATAACTTTAATTAACTAGTCAAAATTGATTATGTTAAGCTTCCCCGGTCTGAAGACGCGGGGATTTCTGAAGAGTCCATAAAAGAACTTTCGTAGGCTGACTTAAACAACCTCTACCTACTCCAATTAAGTCAAACTTAAATATCGCAGCTACTTTTCTGATTATGTTGACCGCACCGTTGCAATCTGCATTAATTTTTGTGCCGTCCTGAGAACAGTACAAACCCCGGCTAATTCTTTTCCCTGATTCTTTCCACCCTTCGGGTTTTGCACCAAATGTAGGTAGAAAATCATTATCTAAGAACGACGTTTTTGAGGTATAGGATTCTTCAGTTTCAACAAACTTGATACCGTATTGTTCACACAGTTGAGCAATGCGGTTTTTTAGTTTTGCAGTAGGGATTTGAACAAACTTTTGATTAGTTTTTGATCCAAGATTTATAGAGTCTTTTTGTCCAACATTCCAGCCAAAAACAACAGTACCAATTTTATGATCTATGCAATGGTTGATTACGATTCTAGCCGCCTTATTAGTCGCATCTCTCATCTGGCGATTACGCTTTTCTGTAATCGCTGCAAGCCTGTTTGACCAAAAACCCTGCGGTTTATTTTCCTTGATTTTAGCTACAGATTTGTTATACCACTGGTTGATGCTTTTTAAATGTAGTCCGTCAACTATAAAGGATGTACCAATATTAGAAACACAAGTTAACCAATTATTTAACCCGTGGTCAATTCCTAATACTTTTGATGCGTCCACCTCGGAGATTTTAATATCTTGTTGGTAAACAAATTCTGCATAAAAGCATCTGTTCCTTGGCAGGATACGGACTTCTCTTATTGATTTATAGTCCAGATTTGAGGGCATAGGGATATAAAAAGCGTCTATTCCAAACCACGCTTTCACCTTACTACCTAAAGGGAATCTCAATATTCCGTTCTTTAATTTTAAAGAACGCCCCGTAAAGGTGGCAATAGACATTACACTTTTACAGTAATTTGGTGGTTTAGGTTTTTGAGTTACCGTACCTTCTTTTATGCCTTTTAAAAGTCCAAAGTAAGACTTAAAAGATTCTGCAACAGTAGTTAAAATCTGTTGTGCTGTGTCCGAGTACAAAGCTTGATAATGGGCGTTTTTTTGGATAGTTCCCAATTGTTTATGCAGGTCGGCTTTACTTGATATCTTGCCAGTCTTAAAATATAACTGACGAGAATAGTAAACACCGCAATTTGTCAGCTTTTTAGCTTCAGTACAAACATATTCCAATATGGCTTTTAAATCCTTATTCGGGCTAATTAATATCTGTTGGCAGCCGTACACAATTATTTTTACCTGTGTTGTTTTCTTGACTTTTCCACTATAACTGAGTTAGATTCTATTTGTCAATAGCGACGAGAAAACAACATGAAAACCACTTTGGAGTTTAGAACAAGCAACCATTCTAAAGGCAACGCTGTAGTTCATCTAGTCTGGATTCCCAAACGAAGAAGGAAGGTTTTATCTGGAGAGATAGCCAAGCGTCTTCGACAAATAATCAATGATTTAGCTCAAGAGAAGGATTGGGACGTTTTGGCTTTAGAAGTCGCGCCAGATCATGTCCATTTGTTTGTAGAGCATCAACCGGATATAGCCATTAACCAAGTTATTAAGGCGTTTAAAGGTCGGTCATCTTATCTATTGAGAAAAGAGTTCCCGGAGTTATTAAAACTTCCTAGCCTATGGACTAACAGTTATTTTTATTCGACGGCAGGTCAGGTTTCCGCAGATACAATTAGACGATACATAGAAGACCCGCATCATGGTTGAGAATCTTGATTGCGAATAAATAGAGCCTCCGGCACGCTCCGCGAACGCCGTTGGCACTTCCTCCACGCATCTATTGCCAAGTGGCTTCCGTGCCTTTCGTTCTATTTGGTGAATTATCACCACAAAACCCGACAAAATAAACGTAATTATTTGGAAAATAATTGCTACAATCCTGCTTTTAGCTTCTGGATGATATGCCTAGGCTATCAAAAAAGAATTCAGTAGTTAAAAGTTGCAGGAGTATGGTTTACGCCACACTACGCTACGCTATCAGAATCAACTTTTTGTGTAACTGGCATAAGAATAGAAGTAAATTAATCATTTATTGTATAAAAACGTACTTAATTGATTTTAGTTTCCTAACTTCTGTATTCTATTTAGCAAGATTGCCATTCTAGCAATGGGAAATTTTGCCGCAACGCTAAATTATTAGTTATATAAAGAAAAATCAATCGGTGTTCCCAATTAATTCATCGGCTATTAACTCACTACCATGCGTGCAACTGCTACTATTTATCAGAATCCTCTACTTCAAAGCTCTGGTTTACCCGAATTTGCGGATATTAAACCGGAGCAGGTCGAACCAGCTTTTAATTATCTGTTAGCAGAACTGGAGAAGCAATTAGCTGCTTTAGAAGCAAATATACAGCCTACCTGGAGTGGCTTAGTAGAACCTCTGGAAAAATTGACAGAGAGACTCAATTGGAGTTGGGGGATATTGAATCATTTAATGGGTGTGAAAAATAGTCCAGAACTACGGGTTACTTATGAAAAGGTACAGCCGCGAGTAGTTCAGTTTATGAATATCCTGGGTCAAAGCAAACCCATTTATAATGCTTTTAAAACAATTCGTAATAGTCCTAACTGGGAAACTTTAGATTCAGCCCAACAGCGAATTATCAAAGCTGCGATTCGGGACGCAGAATTGTCTGGTGTGGGGTTAGAAGGAAAAGATAGAGAGCGTTTTAATGCTATCCAGATGGAATTAGCCGAACTAGCAACTAGGTTTGCTAATCACGTTCTAGATGCGACTAAAGGCTTTATTTTAATCCTCACCATCCAGAATGAAGTTGATGGCTTACCAAGTAGCTTGTTGAGCCTTGCTGCCCAAGTTGCTCGTGCTGCTGGAGAAGAAAATGCCACACCAGAACATGGACCTTGGCATATTACTTTAGATTTTCCTAGCTATTTCCCGTTCATGCAGCACAGTACCCGCAGGGATTTGCGTGAAAAACTCTATAAGGCTTATATTACCAGGGCATCTTCTGGAGAATTAGATAATAACCCTTTAATTACACGAATTTTAGAGTTAAGAAAAGAACTAGCTCAATTAATTGGCTTTGAAACCTTTGCTGAACTGAGTTTGGCTAGTAAGATGGCCAAGGATGTTCCCTCTGTAGAAAAACTGTTAGAAGAACTCCGTCAAGCTAGTTATAATGCTGCTGTCAAAGATCTAGAAAAACTCAAAGTCTTTGCTAAAGCCAAGGGAGCCGCAGAAGCCGAAAATTTGCAACACTGGGATATTAGCTTTTGGGCTGAACGGCAACGGGAAGAAAAATTTGCCTTTACTGCTGAGGAACTACTTCCCTATTTCCCCCTCCCTCAAGTCCTAGATGGGCTATTTGGGCTGGTGAAAAGGCTTTTTGGTGTGAGAGTGACACCCGCTGATGGCCAAGCCCCAATCTGGCATGAGGATGTGCGTTATTTCCAAATTGCTGATAAATATGGTGAACCCATTGCCTATTTTTACTTAGATGCTTACAGTCGTCCCGCAGAAAAACGCGGTGGCGCTTGGATGGATGCTTGCATTCACCGTCGCAAAATCACAGAAAATGGTTTAACAACTGTCCGCCTACCCATAGCTTATTTGATTTGTAACCAAACTCCCCCTGTAGATGGACATCCTAGTTTGATGGCTTTTGATGAGGTTGAGACATTGTTCCATGAATTTGGACATGGCTTACATCATATGCTGACCAAGGTGGATTATTTGGGAGCGGCAGGTATTAATAATGTTGAGTGGGATGCAGTGGAATTACCAAGCCAGTTTATGGAAAATTGGTGTTACGACCGCCAGACCTTGTTTGGTATGGCCAAACATTATGAAACAGGGGAAGCATTACCGGAGCATTATTACCAAAAATTGTTGGCAGCACGTAATTACATGAGCGGTTCAACTATGTTACGGCAACTGGATTTTAGTAGTGTTGATTTGGAATTACACTATCGCTATTGTCCTAATAGTCAGGAAACTGTGACAGATGTGCGACATCGGATTGCTAAGTTAACCACTGTGTTATCACCATTACCGGAGGATGCGTTTTTGTGTGCTTTTGGTCATATTTTTGAAGGGGGTTATGCTGCTGGATACTATGGCTACAAGTGGGCTGAAGTTCTCAGTGCTGATGTTTTTGCTGCTTTTGAAGAAGCGGGCTTAGAAGATGAAGTGGCAATTCACGCTATTGGCAGACGTTACCGAGATACGGTGTTAGCACTAGGTGGCAGTCAGCATCCAATGGATGTCTTTAAAACCTTCCGGGGACGAGAACCCAGTACCAAGGCTTTACTTAAGCATAATGGGCTACTGGCTGCCTTGTAAGTTAGCAATTAGGACAAGGGATTGAGAGATTGAGGAGAGTATTTATCTTGAATTTTGCCTCTTGCCTTTTGCTTTTTGTGAATTTACATGATAATTTCTTCCCGTTGGCAATCAAAGAAAAGCTCAAAAACAGTATGGGGAATCATCTGACGGACGTGCTGAATATAGCCTTCGGCATCAGCACGACTGCGAAACCGGGAAACAATTACTTTTTCCTGTTCGGTAACTACACGGGCTACAGCCCAACCATTTAGCCTTTTTTTGTAGGGATTATCTTCTTTTGCCGTGGGTATCGCTTGATTTTCTGAAGTGATATTTTTGTAATCCATATTTTGTGGCATGATTATTTTATGTGTATGAACTTGAGTGAAGGTCGTTAGTATGTCTCTTAAACCAAAGATGTACTAGCGTCTTTTATTGATGATGCCACCTTGTTATTACATATTTTTAAAATTGTCAATAGGTGATGCAACAACTTATCTTTTAAGAATGTTTAGTTTTATGTGATTTCAATGAGTATTTACTGAGCTAAAAGGTATTCAAAGATATAGATAAGATGCTTATCTGATTTTTGGACTATATGTAGGGTGGGCATTGCCCACCAAAACCAACCTACGGTGGGCATTACGATAGGACAAAATAATAATGTTGTCAGACAGCCAATGCCCACCAAAACTAACATCCGGTGGGCATTGCCCACCCTACAATATTTACTATTTCACGAATCATTTGGGATTACTATAGAAAGAAAAAATTAATTGTACAATCTATATCTAATTTTAATGGTTTGAGGTTTGGGATTGGGAAATATTTACAAATATTGCCATACCTTTTAGTGTAATTTTGAGAGAATCTTAGAAAATAAAAAATGTCAATCACATCAATCATCAAAAAAGTAGCATTGCAAATAGGGGCTGTAGTTTTAGTTGAACCAGAATATGAATTTGTAGGACATATTACGTTTAAAAATGGGAAAAAGTCAGTTTTTAGTCATGCCAAATTAAATATTAACGGTTTTGCTTCAGCCGAATTAGCTAAAGATAAAGCTTATAGTAATTTTTTCTTGAAGCAGTTTGGATATCGAGTGACAGAGGGAAAAACATTTTTTAGTGATCAAATGTGTGCGAAAATAGCTCATCCTCGAAATATTGATGATGGATTTAAGTATGCAAAATCAATGGGATTTCCTGTCATTGTTAAACCGCTGAATCTTAGTCAAGGCACATTGGTGACTAAGGTATATAATCAGGCAGAATATTATGATGTGGCTCATAAAATCTTCCAAATTAAATCAGGATTGATTGTCGAAAAGTTTTATAATGGTCATGATTATAGAATTGTTGTATTGGGTGATGAGGTGATTACTGCTTATCAAAGAATTCCTTTATTTGTTGTTGGTGATGGTATATCTAATGTTTTAGAATTGCTACAACAAAAAGAGGGAAAATTTGTGGGTATGGGTAGAAAAAATGTAATTAAATTTGATGATTTTCGCATTTATCAAAAATTACAAACACAAAATCTTGATTGGGATAGTGTGATTCCTAATAATAATATTGTCTATCTTTTGGATAGTGCTAATTTATCCAGTGGAGGTGAAGCGGTAGATTTTTCTGAAACTATTCATCCTGATTTTCAGAAATTAGCAATTAATATTACTAAAGATATCGGACTAAGATTAGCTGGGGTGGATATACTCACTGATGATATCACTATGCCGATGGTAGATTATACGCTTATTGAAGTCAATGGTTCTCCTGGGTTGAATCACTATGCTGCTAGTGGTAAATTAGCAGCAAAGCGAGTGGAAGAGTTGTATTTGAAAATTCTCCAAGTGATAGAGAATGATGCTTAAGGGTTATAAATTTTTTCCTAGCAGTGATTCAAGTTCCCCTGACAAAGAGTTCATGTCTGCAACTCTAGCTACGAGTAAACTATCATGTCCGGCATCGTTTAACCGAGATTTCCAATAGTTAACACTCTCAGCATTATTCATCCAGAATTCAATCACTGTATGTACTACATGATCTAAGTTCCAACCCCATTTTACAGGAATTGGTTCGATAGATGCTAGAAAGGCATCTAAGGTGCAAGTATGAGTTCCTAGATATTCTATGCCTTGGTACTGTGGTTGGACTAAACTCTGTTGTTGGTAATTGAAAAAATGTAAAACAGGAGATACACCTACCAGATTGAAACTGTATTTAATCATTCTAGTCCTCCTAATGAATTCATCAATTGCCGAGAAACTGGAATTTTTGGCAAGAACCTATTACGGAAAAGTCCGCTAACTACATTTAGAAAAAGGAGATTTTTTGCCTACTACATCAGTTTCAAGATTAAGTTAGAAATTAGCACTCAACCCTTGTGAGTGCTAAGGTTTATTTGGTTGTTACATTGTATTATCCATGATTTGTAGGAAAATTTCAAGGTTGTATATAGGTTTTTTATAACCTTAGCCCAGATGGCAGCCAATTGTGTTGTTGATTTTTCACCATAATTACCCCTCATACCAATTTGTATAAAATACAAAATCACCACTTTCTCATCTTTAAATCGTATCAGGATCTACTCCCAATTCTCTCAATGTTTGAGCTAGTAATTGAGCGCGTTTTTGTGCTTCTTCCTTTTCTAGTTTTTCAAACTCAGCGCGTCTTTGTGCTTCTTCCTTTTCTATTTTTTCAGACTCAGCAAGTCTTTTTGCTTCTTCCTTTTCTAGCTTTTCTCGTTCAGCACGTTCATCACCAGTAGCTACAAGCGTTCCATCTTGATGACACCAACGTAACCAAGTATCGCGCCTACCTTCAAACTCTCCTTGCCAAAAAGTCACACCCAAATTAATATCTTCTAACCAAGTTTCCTCTGTTTTTATATAATGTCTTCCCACCAATTTATAAATAGTCAATATTTGTTCTGCTAATTCTTGATTAGGATCATAAACTAGATAATAATTGGCTTTCATTCTTTCATAAATCTGCAACTTTTTAGTTAGTTCTTCACCTTCTTTATTGGAAACAATTTCCATTACCACTTCTGGCGATTTACCAAATTTCCACATCATGTAACAACGATTTTGTTTTTTCCACCAATCTTCAGGAGTTTGGACATCAAAACTAATAAACACATCGGGAACAATTGCAGGTTCACCGTCGGTGTGATAAATACCAACATTAGCCTCGACTAAAAAAGGCTGTGATTCTAAAGAACTATAAAGAGAAGTGACTAAAAGCCGTTGTTGTTTAGCAGATGCAAAATTATCCACAGATGTATCGTCTTCGGTAATGAGTAGATTAGCGTCGGGAATATAGTAATCATCATCAACTTTGTCTAAAAGTTGCTCAACCATGATTTTTATTCACTTATTCAATAGCGTTATTTAGATTATAAATTATCGCAATGAGAATTTAGATATAGAAATAGGGCGTTACTGAAACCAAGTATGAATTTAGATGTAGAGACGTTCCATGGAACGTCTCTACAAAGGTCTTGAACATATGCAAAATTATTTTCATCCCTAAAATCAGCAACGCCAGAAATAGTATTTGTAGGGTGCGTTAGGCAAAGCCGTAACGCACCTTAAACTTGATTAATGGTGCGTTAGCGATAGCGTAACGCACCCTACGTATCTGAAAACTGAATCTCCACTGACTAGATTATTACGCCGTTTAAGAATACCTAATTTGTAACGTTTTACAGAATGTTTTTCAGTTAAAATAGTTTTAAGAAAGCGCATATAGCGGTTATCGCCCTTGATGCAATACAATCGAGGGCGCAGACCCTGCGCCCCTACAGGCTTTACAATTTGCTGACTGTATCTCACTCAAATGCATATCGCTATAATATCACCAGACAGGTAAGTAAGAAATGATATACAGCTTTATACTCCCGGAAGAGACGATTACCAACTTTCAGAAAAAGATAGAATTCATAGAAAAGTGCCTGAATAATGCTAACCCGGAAGATGAAATATTTGCAGAAATAATTGAGTTGGAGAATAGCGGACTAATATCTCTCAATAAACTTATAGAGGAAGTGAAAAATCTACAGTATAAACTTAATAAAATTATTAAGTTTGTTAAGGCATTAAAGGAAAAAGTAGAATTTGATCAATCATCAGTTATACTTTTTGTTAGATACAATTTTCTGCTTAAAGAAATTTTAGATCAATGCTCTGAGTTTAGTTTGATCCAACACAATAGAGTAGTTTTCTTAGATGTAATTTTGTCTGTTCTAGGGGTATATCAGGAAATTAAGAAGGAAATTTCTTCTGTAACCTATTCGCAGGATGAAATATACATTCTTACAGAAACAAGAAAACACGTAATACAATCAACTATTAAGGCTAGTGTACAATTTAAAGTATTTACTGAAGATTTTTTTAAATCACTAGAATTGGGAGATGATATCACACCTAAAGAATCGGAAGCCATGTTAACTTCTTTAGCATCTACGGAAAAATGGGATTATGTGTATAGAAAACTTGCATAGTCCTAAATTTATTGAAAAAGAAGACGTATTAAGTATACATAATAAGTAAATTAACCTATATGGTGGTTCATTTGGTATCCGCGATGAAGGTTTATTAGATTCTGCTATTTCTCAACCTCAAGCAACTTTTGGAGGAGAGTTTTTACATCCGACAATTGTTGAACAAGCAGCAGCTTATTTATTTCATATTTGTAAAAATCATGCTTTTATAGATGGTAATAACCGTACTGCTTTTGATGTCATGGTGACATTTTTGAACTTGAATGATTATGAACTGAACATGACACCAGAGGAAGCATATCAATTAACAATGCAGGTTGCTAATGATAAAGTGAGTAAGGATGAGTTGATAGAAATATTGAGAGATTGTATTTCAGAACTATTTTAAAATATGAGTTAGGATGTGGTGCGTTACGCTGTCACTAACGCACCCTACAATTAAGCTGTTACTCCTTCCAATTGTTCATCACTTAATTCATACAACTGACGTAGTTTATCTAACTTATCTCCATCAGCTTGCCATAAACCGCGTCCCGATGCTTCCAACATTCTCCCCACAATATTTTTAAAAGCTTCAGGGTTGGCTTTACGTAATTTTTCTGCCATTTCTGGATCTAAAGCATAAGTTTCTGCGGCTTGATCATAAACCCAATCATCTTTAAAATCAGCAGTACCACCCCAACCGATTAACGCCGTCATGCGTTGAGAAATTTCAAAAGCGCCACCAGAACCTTGATTAGCCATTGCGTCAGCCCATTTAGGATTTAATAACTTGGTTCTGTATTCCATTCGCAATAAATCATCTAAATTGCGGGGTGTGGTGTCCTTAGAAAAACTTTCGACAAAACTCGCTGTCACCTTTTTACCGCTTTGCTTTTCTGCGGCCTTTTTCAAACCGCCAGTATTGGCATAATATTCCTGAATATCAGTTAAACCATATTCTACCGAATCTATTTCTTGAACAATGCGATCGCTAGTTTTTAATAAAGTCTGCAATACTTCCGGTCGAGCTTGTCCTTTATCATTTCTACCATAACTAAAGACATTGCGACTTTCCCAAGTATTCCCCAACTCTTCGCCAGATTCCCAATTACCATCTACAACTCTATCATTAACCAAAGAACCAAAATCACCAGCAGGATTAGAAAACAATCTTGCTGAAGAATTTTCCACACCTTGGGCTTTTAAAGCTAACGCGTGTTTTCTAATAAAATTCATTTCCTCCGGTTCATCAATTTCCGCAGCGCGTTGAAATAAATCATCTAACAATTCAATGATATTCACAAAACTATCACGGAAAATACCAGATAGATTTGCTAACACATCAATGCGCGGATGTCCAACATCAGATAAAGGTTTTAACTCATATCTAACAATGCGTCCCGTTCCTTCCTTCACAGGTTCAGCACCAACTAATTCCAAGAGAATACCCAAAGATTCACCCTTAGTTTTAATAGCATCCAAACCCCATAATAAAACCGCCACAGTTTCCGGGTATTTTTTATTTTCCTCAAAAGACTGAGAAATGATTTTCTGAGCAATTTCCTTACCCCTTTCAAAAGCAGCAGGAGAAGGCATACGATAAGGATCTAAAGCGTGAATATTCCTCCCTGTTGGTAACACTCCCGCACCATCTCTCAACAAATCACCACCAGGTGCAGGAGGAATAAACTCACCATTTAAACCCCGTAAAAGATTAGTTAACTCATCAGTAGATTGATTTAACAAATCCGTAATTACTCTTTCTTCTTCCCCTCTTCCTTCGTGTCCTTCGTCCCTTCGTGGTTCATTCTCTCCTCCAAAATAAGCATCCAAATAACCAGCTAACTCCTCCTGATTTGGTGCTTCACCTAAAACGTGCAACCCAGAAGAAAAAAGACGATTTTCGAGAACTTGTAAATACTCATACAACTTCACCAAATAATGATCAAAAGCATGATTACTGAACATCTTGACATTTTCCGGTGTAAAAGGAATACCCAACCTTTTCGCATCATCAAAAGGACAATCCACCTCCAAACCAGTATCAACAATCTTCTTGCAAATACCTTCCTTTAACAGATAATTTTTTTCTGGATCTTCCCGATATTCTGCAATTAAATCGCGTAAATTCACCAATTCTTTATATAAACCAGTGCGTCCATAGGGAGGGACATTATGAGAGATTAATACCCCATAACCGCGACGTTTGGCTAAAATTGATTCTGAAGGATTATTTGCGGCATAGATGTAGAGATTAGGCATATTTCCTAAGAGAATATCCGACCAAGAATAACCCGTATTTCCTAATGGTGAACCTGGCAACCATTCAACTGTTCCGTGCATTCCAAAATGAACAATTGCATCAGCTTGAAAATCATTTTGTAACCATTTATAGTAAGCTGCATATTGGGGATGGGGTGTTAGATCTCGTTCAAACATTAACCGCATGGGATCTCCTTGAATTCCCAAGGGTGGTTGGACACCTATCCAAACATTTCCTAATTGCACACCACCAATATTAAACTCGTCTCCATAGGTTTTAATACCGCTACCTGTGAGATATTTCCATTGTTTTTCAATGCGAGATGTGAAAAGATATCCTAGCCATTTTTCTAATGTTCTGGCATTAACGGTAGCACCCCCTCCAACCCCCCCGTCAACGAGGGGGGATATGACTCCCTCCCTGTTTGTGGGTAGATTGGGGTTTTCATCTGCTTCTTTAATTTGCCGAATTAAATCTTCTCCATCTTCAGGAATATCACCAACTGTATAACCTTGTGCTTTAAGGGCATTTAGTAATTTAATTAAACTGCGGGGAACGTTTAATAATGCAGCAGTTCCAACTGCACCATAACCGGGGGGGAAACCATATAAAATAATGGCAATTTTCCGTTGAGAAATTGGTTTTTGGCGGAGGGAAACCCAGCTTTTGACTCTATTAGTTAATCGCTGCATTCGTTCAGGAACTAAATAAATTTGTTCCCCGACTAATCCACCTAGGGGAATAGTATCAATTGCGCCGTCTAATTCTGGCAAAGCATATAAAACAACACTCTGCAAACCGCCTACTCCTTGGCGTGTCCAAGAATAAATATCTTGAATTAATAAGGGTGCAGCAACGATATAAGGAACATTTTTGGCGGTGAGAATGCGTTTAGCTACTTCTACCTGTCTTCCTGCTGCCATTGAACCAGCCGGACCACCTACAAGGGGAAAACCGATAGTAGAAACTATGGCATCAATTTTTACTGCTTCTGCGGAAAGGGAAGGGGTTTCAATATTTCCCTGTTGACGTTGTTGGGTTTCGTGGTCGCTTGTCATCCAATCACGCACGGCTACGTGACCTTCTACTCCGTTAATAAAGATGGGTAAGGGAATTAACCCGGCTTTTTCAAAATGGCAGATCAGTTGGGGAATATAGGGCAATTTGGTAATAACGTGCTTGCGGTAAATTAGAATACCGATGATTGGGCGCAGTCCTTCCGGGCGCAGGCCCTGCGCCCCTACTTTCTGTTTCCTGTTCCCTGTTCCCTGTTCCCTTCTTTGATACCATTCTAAATATGCTTTGGGTGATGTAAAAAATCCTTGATAGTCGGGATGCAATAAACCCATGTCGGGGGTTTCGATAGGTGGCGGTATATCTCCAACTTTCAAATCTAAGTATTTTTCCGCAATTGTCCAAAATAGGGAAGCGACGTTTTCTGAACCACCAGCATTCCAGTAACCATAGATAATTAACCAGTTGCGTAAGTCTTGGACTTTTTGGACTGGGATGAATTTTAATAATTTGGGACCGATTTTGAGGAAGCTGATATAACCAGCAAGTTTGTCTTCTTCTTTACCGTTGCTGAATTTATCAAGGATGAATTTAATGGGTTTGGGCATTCCTGCGGGTTTGTCACCGATAGCGAATGCACCGATTTTGGTTAAACTCATCAATTCCAGCGCTGACTCGAAGACAAGACGAATGGGGATGTTAGCGACACGCTCCCGCAACCACACAACTTGGTCATAATCAAATAGTAAGCTGCCAAAGAATACGTCTGCGTCCTTGAGTGCTGCTTCTATTTCGGTGCTATTCGTGGTAATATTGCGATCGCTAAAAACTCGAATATCCAACTCTGAACAGCGTGAATTAGCCAAATCAGCCGCTTTTCGGTATAAGTCCGCGTTAAACGATTCAAACCCAGCAATCAAGACAATGCGTTTCATGCGCTTATATAACGAAATATTTCTTTACCTTGATCTTAAACATTTTTGGGGATTAATGGGCGAATATCTACCTAGAGATTAAAATAATGTCTATAGTTTTCGGAACTATATTAACAAGTAGCAGATTATTGGCATACTAGGAAAGTCAATTAAGGAGATACAAATGAAATTCGGCATTGATATTGGTCATAACTGTCCTCCTGATAGTGGTGCAGAAGGAATTAAATCCGAAAATAAGTTAACAATGGAAGTTGGTAATAAGGTTATAGCTAAATTAGAAAGTTTAGGACATACAGTAATTGCCTGTAAACCAAATAATGCCAATACAGTAAATCAATCTTTAGGTAGTCGTTGCGAAAAAGCCAATAGTAACCGAGTAGATATTTTTGTATCTATTCATTTTAATGCTTTTAATGGACAAGCTAATGGAACAGAAGTATTTGCTATTAGCGACGCTGGCAAAAAAACCGCTAAATCTGTATTAGATGAAATTGTCAAATTGGGCTTTTTTAATCGTGGTGTCAAAAGTGGCTCACATCTTTATGTTCTCAAAAGAACAAATATGCCAGGAATTCTCATAGAATGTTGCTTCATTGATTCTGCCAAAGATATGCAAATATATGATGGTGAAGCAATGGCTAATGCTATAGTTGCTGGTTTAACAGGTAAAGTAGCAAATACGCCTACAAATCCTGCTCCTAATGTGCCTATTCCTGTTCCTGTTCCTAATGGTTCTGTCAATACTGTTATAGATGAAGAACAGAATAAAGATAAGAGCATTCTGAGACTACAACAGGCTTTAAATCGGTTGAAAATTACTGATAAAAATAATCAGCCCCTAGTAGAAGATAATGGCATGGGACAAGCTACATCTTCTGCTACAGAAAAATTCCAGAGAATTGTGGGAGTTTTACCAACAGGAATTGCAGGTAATACTACCTGGGATGCCCTCAATCAAATATTAGCTAAACGAGTTGTTCAAGGAACTCATGCTAGTGGTGTGATTATCAGATATTTACAATATCGTGTAGGTGCTAATCCTGATGGGATTTATGGTTCTCAGACAGAAGCAGCAATCAAGAAATTTCAACAGCAAAATGGTTTAACTGCTGATGCAATTGTTGGGGCAATGAGTTGGCAGAAATTGATAGGTTAGAATCAATTTTTTAAAGAATATTGTTGGTAAATAGGGGGTATTACTCCCTATTAATATTTTTTATCAGGCTACGCCCCGCTTCGCTAACTCTGGGCAGGCTAGAAGCCCACCCCACAATAAGTATAATATTCTTGTGGGGTGGGCATCCTGCCCGCCCATATTATATTTAATTATGCCTACCTACTTAAGAAAAGGGTTTCGTAGCTTTTAATGATAAAACTAAAAAGTAAAAATCCAGTTAGAATTTATACTTTTTGAAATAACCGTAAGAGTTATAATAAAGCAAAATTCAAGTTAAAATACTAACTAGAATTCAAGTTAATAATATGACCCAAATAACATCAAAAAAAGTAGTAAGAAGAGGGAGAATTTTTCCTGAACTAACTATATCACCAGAAGAATTAGCTAGAAGAGAAGCAGAAGATGAAATATTTTATCAGCGTTGTCTGGCAATCTTTGAGCGTGTACGTCCTGAATATATCGAAAGTCACTATGGTTGGTATATTGCTGTAGAACCAAATAGTAGAGAATATTTAATTGATAAGGATAGGATGCAAGCTCATAAAAGGATGTTAGAAAAATATTCTCAAGCTAGACACTTTGTTTTTTGTTTGAATGAAACGGGTACAACTGGCACGATATGATAGATGTAGATGGTTATTTTGGAGATAATGGGGAAATATTTTTTGAGATTGAACTAGTCACTAATGATGAGTTAAATCTTCCTGTAGATGCTCTATTTGATACGGGTTTTGCAGGTTTTATGGCTATTAATACACAAGATTTAGATGAATTAGAATGGGTGTATAGTGGTGAGGAAACATTATTCTTTACCTAGTAATAATTCGTAGGTTTGGTTAAGCGAAGCGCAACCCAACGCAATAACATTATTTGGCGATATTTATCTAAGGTATCCATAAACAAATTCTATAAAAACCTATGCCTACTCAAATTAATGCTCCTCCTGCGGTTGATTATGCACCTCTGGAATTACAAGGGGAATTAATTGCTATGCAAGAATTAACGATTGAGAAATTATTAACTATTGCTCAAAGTCAAATTACAGAAAGTCAGCAAGAATTACATTTTCAACTTTTAGAAAAAAATCCAAATAATCAATTAAGTGAATCTGATAGGTTATTGTTGAAATCGTTGCGGGTGAGTGCTGATTATTTAATGTTAAAAAAAGCTTATGCATAAGCACTTTTAAAGTGGCAAGGGTTTTCTCTTCCAGATTTTGAGCAATTAGTATAATACCAGTATCATCTTTTACTTACTTAAATTTGTAGGAAAAGTAACATCTTCATAAACATCAGTGAGAGAACAAGAAAAATTCACACTGGTTAATTCTAATTGTTGATTTCCTCTATAACTATAAAGAACCCATCTTCCTTCAGAATTGCGCCGAAAACAATCAATTCTTTGACGATTTTGACTAACTAAAACATATTCTTGTAAAGTGTCTAATTCTTGATAATCACTAAATTTATCACCTCTATCTAAGGCTTCTGTAGAAGGTGATAAAACTTCAATGATTAAACTCGGATATCGTTTAAAATATTCAAATTGTGTATCTCTTGAATCGCAAGTTACCATAATATCAGGATAATAGAAAATATCTAGAGATTCAATTCTCGCTTTCATATCAGCAACGTAAATACGGCATCCTGTACCACGAATATGATTTCTTAAAAGGGCAACTAAATTAGCAGTAATTGTTACATGAGCATCACTAGCACCAGCCATTGCGTAAATTTGCCCTTGGATATATTCATGTTTAATAGGGCTAGATTTTTCAGCTTCTAAATATTCTTCTGGGGAAAGATAGGAGTGAGATTTATTAAGAGTCATATCAGAAAATTATTATATTGATTATTTAGATGATATCATATATTGTGTTAGAATGTTATTTATAATTGAAGTTAAAAATATGACTCACATAACATCAAAAAAAGTAGTAAGAAGAGGAAGAATTTTTCCTGAATTGACTATATCACCAGAAGAATTAGCTAGACGAGAAGCGGAAGATGAAATATTTTATCAGCATTGTCGAGCAATTTTTGAGCGTGTTCGTCATCAATATATTGAAAGTCATTATGGTTGGTATATTGCCATAGAACCAAATAGTGGGGAATACTTTCTTGATCAAGATAATATTCAAGCTCATAAAAAAGTCCTTGAGAAATACCCAAAGGCTAAGAATTATGTGTTTTGCTTAAACGAAACAGGAACGACTGGGAGAATATGATTGAGGGAAATTTTGGTAGGGAGGGGCAGCTATTTTTTGAGCTTGATTTTGATTACTGCTGATGGATTAAATCTACCTGTGGATGCGATGTTAGATACAGGATTTACCAAGTTTATGGCAATTAATACTCAAGATTTGGATGGACTTGATTGGGTTTTTCTTGGTAATGAACATAAGCAAACAGCACAAGGTGAATCAAGGTTTAATATCTATTTAGGTAAGGTAATATTGGATGGTAAGGAATATGAAATTCCTGTTGATATGGGGGATAATATTACAGAAGTTTTATTAGGTTCTGAGTGGTTGAAGTTTTTGCGTTTGGTGGTGGATTTTCCAAAAAGTATTTTGACTTTGGGATAATTTTTTATTTCGCGCAAAGTAAGAAAAGTAAGAAAAGTATCATAAAATATATACAGGATAAATAGCAGAATAAATCATGAATGCTTACAAGACTTATATCACGATTGAAGACCCGAAGCAGGTAGTTTTATCTGATTTACCTTTTCAAGTTGGACAGCGTGTGGAGATTATTGTTTTAGCTGAAGATAACCCGCAAGTTACGATGAGTAATAAATTGCGGAATTTATTTGATAAAACTCAGGCTATTCCTGGTGTGGAAGAGGTTACAGAGGAGGATATAGCCGCAGAAATTGAAGCTTATCGGCGTGGGAAATGAAAGTTATTATTGATACTAATGTTTTAGTTTCTGCTGTTCTCAAGGGGAGAGAACCAAGGGATGTTATTCAATTTGTTGTGGATAGTCCTAATTGTGATTGGGTTGTTTCTGAGGAAATTTTAGCAGAGTATCAGGATGTGTTAAGTCGGAAGAAGTTTAAGTTAACTGATGAAGTCAGAAAAGAATGGTTATTAGAGGATAGGTTTTTTGTGTCATGGTAGTTTATTAAGTATTAATAGATGAAAATCCTGTAAATCTTGATTCAGAAATCTAAACCGATGCAAAACCTGTAAACTGTCTGACATAAGGTGATCTAAAACCTAAAACAATATCCGTTTTCGGTACACCTAACTCTACTAATTGATGAGGAATTCCTTCTTCGGTAAAATCCCTTTCAATCCAGATTTTACCATCTTTAATACTAATATGAATGGGACAACCATAAATTCTATTTTCGTCTTTCCATCCTGTATACAACAGTAAATAAATATCCCGTTCAGTATCAAAAACAATTTCTGTATTTTCTAAATCTTCCTCTGCTTGGTCTTTTGCATATTTAGAGATAATATCTTTTACTATCTCTTGATAATTTAAGGTTTCCATAACACTATTTCTTCCTTATTAATGTCAAAAACTAATAATTTAATTTCATAAGTTTGTAAAACAGTTTGAATGAAACTATCAGTAAAAAACTCTTGATATATGTCTTGAGATATAGCTAAATATAATATTCTTTCAGAGTCTTGTTGTCCTAATGCTATCCTATAATTTAAAAATTGACCAATAGCTGTATGAAATTAAGAAATTGCTGAAAGTCCTAGAAAACTTTTTACTTCCACCGCTATCTTTTGATGATCTTTCTCAGCGCCAATTAACTTTTCTGCTCCTAAATCTATCCTAATTTTAACTAATGCGGTTAGGCGCAAATATAAAGGATCATCAGTAATTTGCCAATTCTCCTTTTCTAAGGCTATTTTAACTGTATTGTGAAAAATATCTTTCGCTGACATAAAAATTTAAAGTGATATTTTATCTTAGATAATACCTTATTTTTTAAGTAATGGCTCTGTATTATATTTGTAAGTAGGGTTAAGCTGCATCGCAACCCAACGCAATCAAATTATAAAAATGTTGGGTTATGCCTACGGTACGCTACGCGAACGTTTCTCAACCCAACCTACAACTAACCCACTGCAAAACCAGTAAATTCCCTCACAAAAGGAGATTTAAAACCTAAAACTATATCGGTTTTTGGTACTCCTAATTCTACCAGTTCACTAGCTACACCTTCTTCAGTTAAATCTCGCTGAATCCAGATTTTTCCATCTCTAATATCTACATGAATAACTGTACCATAAGCCCTTTCGTTATTCTGCCATCCTACATGAACTACTAAATAACTATTTCTTTCACAATCAAAAATTAACTCCTTTTCTGTTCCTTCTGATCTATGATTTTCGGTATGTCTTGCTAACACGGTTTTTACTAATTCAGGATAATTCATTCCTTCCATAAAACAATCTCCTGTTTAATAATTTCAAAAATCAATAATTTTAATTTATGTTCAGCAATTATTTCTTGAATAAAGGGAATTAGAAAAAACTCTTTGTATATGTCATTACCAATTGCTAAATATAAGATACGGTTGGGTTCTTTTTTTCTTAAAACAGTACGATAATTAAGTGTTTGTCCTAAAGCTGTGTGAAATTCAGTAACTTCAGATTGTCCTAAAAAAGATTTTACCTCAACTGCTATTTTTTGACCTTCTTTTTCTGCTCCTAAAAGTCTTTCTGCTCCTAAGTCAATTCTAAAGTCAAGACCATCTACTGTAAATGATAAAGGATCATTAGTAATTAACCAATTATCTTTTTCTAAAGCTAACCTAACTGCATTGTGAAAAAAGTCTTTTGCTGACATACAAACTTACAATAACACCCTCCACCCCATTATATAGGAATCCGGTTTGATTCTTGAAAAGATACGTAGGGTGTGTTAGCGATCGCGTAACGCACCAAACTCTTGATAATGGTACGTTACGTATTTTATGCTGACGTACTCTACAATGATACAATACATGGTGGTGTATTAATTTGGGAATTTACAAAAAGCCCTGGCGATTAGAAATTGCGGCTATACAAACGAAGTCCACCTTCGTGGACTAAAAATAAGATTTTTGAACCCGCGAAGGCGGGTTTTGTCTGTGTAGATGTGAATTATATTCGCCTAGTTATAAAGACTTTTTGTTAAATTTTATTAATAACTGATAATTTAAGGATCTATGTTATAATGTGTTTTCTATAAATTAATTCATGTCTTTAAATAAAACATAATCTTGATTAAATAAATAATGAAATCTATTGTTAAACAATTAAGTCTATTTGAATTAGAATTGACAAAAACAAATCCTGAAAAAATAGTATTACCAAAAGGCTATAAAGGATTAGCTGCTTTTCATAAATATTGGGGTAAAAAACCAATTGAATGTTTAGCATTTTTAATTGAAAACTTAACAGAAAAAGGTGATATTGTTTTAGATCCATTTTTAGGATCAGGTTTAGTTGCTCGTGAAGCAGTAATTAGAGAAAGACGATTTATAGGTATTGACATTAATCCTGTAGCTGTAGAATTATCGAATTTATTAGTAAATTTACCAAATCCAGATATTTTAAAAAAAGCCCTTGATGAATTAGAAATAAGTGTTAAATCAGAAATATATAAAACTTACTTACTAGAAGATGGAAAATTTGCAACTCACTATTTATGGCATGGAAATGAACTAAATTCAGTTTGGCATTTATCGCCAAGAAGAAATGAAAGTGATAAAAGGATACCAACTAATTATGACTATCAAGTATTTAAACAATTTGAGGGATACGAACCTAAAATACCTCGACCAATTAAGTTATTTCAAAATAGCCGTATAAATACAAATGATACTTTAACACTAAAAGATTTATTTACTGGTCGTGCGTTACATAATATAGATTTGTTGCTTAATGCAATTCACAAACAACCAGATTCTATTAAATCTGCATTATTGCTATCATTAACTGCTGCTTCTGGTCAAATGTCTAAGATGGTTTTTGCAATTACAGGAAGAGGTAAAACAAAATCTGAACCAACAAATAAAATAGAAGTTGGTAGTTGGGTGATAGGATATTGGCGACCAACGTTACATTTTGAAATTAATGTGTGGAATTGTTTTATTAAACGTGCAAATAGTTTACTAAAATCTATTCAAGAAGATGAATTTAAAAAAGGTTATTGTGTATCTAAAAGATTAACAGATGTTATTGACAATAAAGCAGATGTAGCAATTTTCCAAGGTGATAATCGAAAAGTTCTTAATAATTGCCCTGATGAAACTATTTCTTTGATATTAACTGATCCACCACATAGTGATAGGATTCCATACTTAGAATTGAGTGAAATGTGGAATTGTTTAATAGATAAAGAGCCGGATTTTTCTCAAGAAATTGTAGTTTCTAATGCTCGTAGTCGAGGGAAGAATAAAAACAATTATGTGAATGAAATGATGGAATTTATGCAAACTGCTACTCGTATCCTGAAACCTAGTGGAATATTAGCTCTATTTTTTAATGCGAGAGATGCTGATAGTTGGAAGTTCTTAAAAGAGGTAATACCATCTGATAATCAATTACAATTTCGTGGATTATTTCCTATGAATTATTCAGCTAATTCAGTAATTCAAGATAGCAGAAAGGGAGGTTTAAAAAATGATTTCGTTTTAATCTATCAAAAACCTGGAAATGAAGATAATATAAAATTGATATTATTAGAAAAATTACCTAATTGGTCTAAAGAAATACCTAATATTCACTCAAAATAATCTTAAATCTGCAAAATAAAATGAGTTACACCTTTTCTCAACTTTCTCGGCTCTATGATGAAAATAAATTTTTTGAATTAACATCATCTCCTGAAGGATTATATTTTTTAAAATTACGTTCTTTGGCTCGAAAAGATTATTATTTGCATTTATTTCAAAAAGCACAAATATCTTCAGATAATTTAGGAGTAAAGCAGTACCTTGAAACACTTTTTAAATCTAATATTTCTTTAGAAACTATTCATGATTCTATTAATCAAATATATGAAATACAAAGAGAAGAACGTCGCATACATGAGCAATATTTACTAGCAGAATTATATAAACTAAGAGTTTTTGACTGGGGTGGTATCCATCAAAATGATATTAATAAGTATCTAGTTGATAACTACATCAAAAAGATTACTAATTATGATAATTTAATAGAAAAAGTAGAAAATGAAATTTTACATAGTTTAAAAGGTTTTGTTTTGTGTTCTTGGTATAATAATTGGACATCAATTATTATTGAGGATATTTTTAAAGATCATCAGCGTGTTTTACCAACTGTGGGGCTAATTAAACAAGTTGATTTTTTTATTAATGATATACCTTTTGATCTCAAGGTAACTTATTTTCCAAAAGGTTTTATGGAAAATGAGAGAAGGAAAAGAAAACTAATAATTAAGGAATTATCAGAGTTAAAGAAGACAGCCAAAATATTTAATCTTCCTTTTGATCAAAATCGTCCTGATGATGAACTATTGATTGATTTGATTACAGCTTTTACTGAAAGTTCCCAGCAGAATGTAAAAGATTTTTATGATAATTTTGTGAAAATTAGAAGAGATATTATCAACGACATATTAAAACAACCTCGTGAACTTTTGCGCTGGTTGTATGAAAATCAAGGTTCTCAAAGATTTGATGCAAGTAATAGGTTATTTTTAGTTCTTGTGGATACTAATTCTTTAGAAGATAGTTGGAAGCTAAAAAGAGATTATAGTTTGTTAAAAAATAAAATTGATGAATATCTAAATACACGCTCTTTTAATAAGGATAAACTGTTATTAAGTTGGAATTTTAATAACAATGAATATCACAGTTATGCTGATGTTTTGTTTATTATGAAGTAACCACTTCCTCTAATATACCTCTAAGATACAAGGTTGGGTTAAGCTGCAACTCAACGCAATAAAATTATCAAAATGTTGGGTTTCGTTCCTCAACCCAACCTACATAACATAACTACCTTATAATTCAAAAACTGACCAATAGCTCAGTAAGTTCAAAAGATAAAGGATCATGAGTAATTAACCAATTATCTTTTTCTAAAGCTAACCTAACTGCATTATGAAAAAAGTCTTTTGCTGACATACAAACTTACAATAACACCCTCCATCCCATTATATAGGAATCCGGTTTGATTCTTGAAAAGATACGTAGGGTGTGTTAGCGATCGCGTAACGCACCAAAATCTTGACAATGGTACGTTACTTATTTTATACTAACTTAACCTACAATACATAGTGTTTTTCTATTGAGATTGTTAGCAAACTGCTACAAATTCCCGAATCTGTAATTGAAGAAATAGAAGATGGTCAAATTGAAAAATACTGGCAAGAGATTTACGGAATGCTTTGCATTTATGGAAAGCCAGTTCATGAAATATTTGAAGACTTTTTTGAAAATAATCAAAATTATGAGATACATGATGTACCCAAAACTAAATATGCTAATTATGTCATAGACTGCATTAAGCTTATTAAGCAGTTACATGGTAGACCTATTCATTTGTCAAGTCTGCCTTTAGCAAGAGGTAAACAAAACGGTAAGTCAATCAATTTTTCAGATGAAAATTCTGGACAGAAGCAAAGGTCTGTTAAAAAAGCTGTACCGACTGTCTTAGAAACTAGAGCGCACAATTTAATTCATAAAAATAATCTTTTTAAACTACCTATTAATGTCTATCAACTAGCAACTAATCTAGGCATAAAGGTATTTTTTGAAAGTTTACCTAATGATTTATATGACTTAAGGGGATTCTGTTATAAAGAGGATAATTTTAGTATTATAGGTATAAATCGGAAACATCATACTGTACTTCAAAGATTTACTATAGCTCATGAACTACATCATCTAATATATGACTTAAATGATAATAGATTTTTGTGTGGTACACATAATGAAAATAAAATCATAGAATTAAATGCAGAAAATTTTGCGGCTGAACTCTTAATGCCAAAACCCCTAGTACAAAAGCTAGTTTCTCATCCACCGAATATTCATTATTTAACTGTTAATCTAGTAGCAAAGCATTTTGGAGTTAGTTACGAAGCAGCAGCAATTAGACTTGAGAAGTTTAATTTAATTCCTAGCGCATCTCAAGTTTGCAAACAATCATATAGACGTGAAGATAAACAAAAAACGGAATTTTTACTTAAGAATAAACTTAAATATCTAATTGCAGTATTTGGTCTAGAAACTGGTATTGAAGAAATACAAATTGATAGAAAAATTAGTAACCATTCAGTTTGTGGTGCTGTTATAAATGACCATACTCACACAGTTTGTTGGCATTGTGGTTTGGAAATTCAAGAACCTAAACATAATGAAATTTATTTAAAGAATCCATATCGACAAGATGCGGTAAATATATCTTCTAATAAGAAAATTTCTTCTTTCGAGCAGAAAAAAGGTGAAAAAACCGATAATGAACATGAACAATTATCACTCAATTTAAGAATTTAACTAAACTTGATAATTACTATTGTGATTTGTAATCTAAACCGATGCAAAATCAGTAAACTGTCTCATATAAAGTGGCTTAAAACCTAAAACAATATCCGTTTTTGGTACTCCCAATTCTAGCAACTCACTAGCTACCCCTTCCTCTGTAAAATATCTCTGAATCCAAATTTTTCCATCTCTAATATCTACATGAATAATTGTCCCATAAGCCCTTTCATTATTTTCCCATCCTACATGAACTACTAAATAACTATTTCTTTCACAATCAAAAATTAACTCCTTTTCTGTGACTTTGGAAGCATGATTTTCTGTATGTCTTCCTAATACAGTTTTTACCAATTCAGGATAATTCATTCCTTCCATAAAATAATTAAATAATATAAGTATAATTTAATCAAGGTTGAGAAAGTCTCTCGGAGTAATGATCTGATTTTGGTATTCGACTAGAGTTTTAAGTGATAAAAGGTCTTGATCTCCTGTGATCAAAAATTCTGCGTTGGCATCTTTTGCTAGTTCTAAAAATTTGTTATCATCTGGATCTCTACAGATATCTATTTGAGTCTTAATTTCTATAAATTGGCTGTATTTTTTGACAACTTTTAAAAAATCTTGTCGTTCTTCATCTGAGATATATTTATTGAATTTAGGTTTATAAATTCGTGTTTTTAATTCTTGATAAGTTTCCTCACTTTGAGCTATTTTAAATTGTTTATAGGCTTTATCTAGGGCTTTACTGGCTGTTCCATCTGGACTGAGTGCAGCACTAAGTAAAACATTGGTATCAATGACAATTAGTTTATGATTCATCAGCTAATAATTCTTCTAAAATTTCTTCTGTAAGTCCTTTTGCTTGAGCGTTTTTACCAATTCTATCAAAAACAGTAAGTAAATCCTCTTCTTGATTTTTGGGTGAGTTTATCTTTATTTGTTGGATAATTTCTTCTTGTTCTTGTGCTGGAAGTTGTAACACAATATTAAGAATTTGCTCAAAGCTTAGAGGAAGTGGATATGTTTTTTGTGTCATAGTAATTTTAGCGATCTCGTTTGCGTAGCGTGTCGTAGGCATAGAGTAGACGCAAAGGAACAAAGAAAAAATGCAAATACCTTGCATCCTATTATATCCTCTCTCCGTGCCTCTGCGCCTCTGCGTGAGAAAAAAAAGGGATAAGCCCAAAAGCCTATCCCCAAAAAATCAACTAAAAGATCAACTATTCAGACTGCCAAGAATTGGTATAGTCAATTTGCGCTGCTGTCAAACTATCAATGAAAATGCCCATAGCTTGCAACTTCAAGCGAGCAATTTCTTCATCCACTTCTCTAGGAATAGAGTGCAAACCAGCAGCTAAATTACCCTTATGCTTCACCAGGTATTCAACAGCCAAAGCTTGGTTAGCAAAACTCATATCCATAACTGCGCTGGGGTGTCCTTCAGCAGCAGCCAAATTAATCAAACGTCCTTGTCCGAGAACAACAACGGATTTACCATTTCTCAACTTATACTCTTGGGTGAAAGGACGGACATCCTTGATTTCCTTAGCATTAGCAGCTAAGTATTTCAAATCAAGTTCCAAATCAAAGTGACCAGAGTTACAAACGATCGCACCGTCTTTCATCACATCGAAGTGTTCACCGCGAACGACGTGCTTGTTACCTGTGACAGTAATGAAAATATCACCATGAGGCGCTGCTTCTGCCATTGGTAACACACGGAAACCATCCATAACGGCTTCAATTGCCTTGATGTGGTCAATTTCGGTAACGATGACATTTGCACCCATCCCACGGGCGCGGAGGGCTGTACCCTTACCACACCAGCCATAACCGACAACGACAATAGTTTTACCAGCTAACAAAATGTTTGTAGCGCGGATAATCCCGTCTAAGGTAGATTGACCAGTACCATAGCGATTATCAAAGAAGTGCTTGGTGTCTGCGTCGTTGACGTTCATCGCTGGGAAGGTGAGAACCCCTTCGTTAAACATGGCGCGTAACCGGACGATACCTGTGGTGGTTTCTTCGGTGCTACCAATTAAATCAGCGATTTGGTTTTGACGATGTTGAACTAATTCTGCTACCACGTCGCTACCGTCATCAACAATGATGTTGGGGCGATGATCTAAGGCTATTTGGACGTGACGGCTATAGGTAGCGGCATCTTCGCCTTTTTGAGCAAATACGGAAATTTCATGATCAGCTACAAGACTCGCAGCTACGTCATCTTGAGTTGATAAGGGGTTACTAGCAATTAAAACTGCATCAGCACCACCTGCTTTGAGGGCGATCGCTAAATGTGCAGTTTCTGTGGTCACGTGGGCGCAAGCTGAAATGCGTAATCCAGCAAAGGGCTTTTCTTTCTCAAAGCGATCGCAGATTTGCTTTAATACGGGCATTTCCCGTCCAGCCCATTCAATGCGTTGTCTTCCCAAGGGAGCGAGTCCGAGGTCTTTAACCTCGTGCTTTAATCTGGGAGTGGTTGCGGTCATGAAAATTATCCTCTAAAAAATGAAACAGGTTTATAAACCTTTACGTACTTTAACAATATTTTCTGACAAGTAGCTATATTTTCTGGTAAATACCCATGCCAATTTTTTAGAAAAGTAAAGTACAGGGGTAATTCATGATTTCGACTAAAGATGAAACACCAAGTGAAACGTCTCATGGCTATGCTTAATTCCTTATATGGTGAGTATATGCTCAAAGCGGTTTAATCATTTGATTATATAGTAGGGGTTTAGCACTGCTAAACCCCTACACGTCTAGCTTTTTCATAAGCCTCTAAAAGTCCATATTTTAACCGTGCTGAGTGTAATTCATTAAATCAATGAAGCCAAAGTTTGCATCAACAGCTTAGATTCCTTACCCATTTGACTTTGTAATAAAATTAGATTTTATGGCTAAATTAAAGAGCTAATTGGATTAATGACGTGCAGTTATTAAATTCTCAGGACGAGTTTTCCACAAGTGCAACATCAGATACTGAAATTATCAAGATTTTTTCGTCACATTACCCTTTTTCCCGTTAGGAAAGAAAATCGTAGAGGCGTTTAATATAACGTCTTTGCGTTTTTGTATATTCATCTATCAAGCAACTTCTTCTGTGAGCGGTGATTTTTGATGATTCTCTTGCCATATTAGTAAATTTGTACTATACTATCAAAATAGTCTTAAAACCTGAAAAGACTTCTGGAACACGGATTTTAAGGGATATTTCTATGATGAAGCATTATATTCTCAATCTTAACCCCACCGCCAAGCATGAATGGGATCGTTGTATTATCCGTGATCCTCTTACCGCAAAACGTCCAGATATAGCTAAATTAATTTCCGAAGCCGTAGGAGCAGAAACAGGTAGCTATTTAGTCAGTGTAAATATTGAAGTCACAGTATTACAAGAAGCATCCACACCATCACCAGAACAACTTTCTCTACCGTTTCCAGAAGTATCTGTACCCACCCAACTGCGCGAAGCAGCATAATAGTAGGTTGGGTTGACGTAAGGAAACCCAACTCCATTAATTCCGATAATTAACAAAAAAGCCCAAGCAGATTCTACACTTAATAATAGCACAAAAAGTCAAGGAGATTTATCAATCCTGTAAAAACGTATTTCCGTTAACTTATTGACAGCATTATCAATAAATTTGAGAATATAGACTACTTATTCTCAATAAACATCAACTTCCTCAATTTTGTAGAAATTTCCATTTAAAAAACTTATATGTTTCAAGTAACGATAAGTTCCTTCTTCTCGTTTTCTCTCGTTCTCTCGTTCCAGTCTTTGACTGGGAATGAATTCTAGAAGTCTCTGACTTCATTTCCACCAATAACAAAAGGCAGAGACTTGATGATAGCATTCCCAGTCAGAGACTGGGAACGAGGTTAATTATGCTAAGTGCATAAAAATTATTTTGAGCAACTCAGCACGAGTAAAAGGTTTAGTTAGATATCCAGAAGCACCGACAAATCTAGCTTTTACCTTATCTATAATCCCCTTATTGCTAGTTACAAAAATAATGGGAATAGTTTTAAACATGGAATTATTGCGGATAATGCGACATAGTTCATAACCATCAATTCCTGCCATATTTAAATCCAGTAAAATCAGATCAGGTTTATGTCTAATAATTGACATTACTGCTTTCACCGGTTCATTAATAGTCACCAAAGTAAAATTCTCATCTTCTAAATAACGGCTGATTTCCTTGAGAATTGTGGGACTATCATCTACAGAAATAATTTTGTAAGTCTTTTGTGTGGTTTTTGTATTTACTTTGACTTTTTGAGAATCGGCATCTATGTTATTATCAACAGCTAAGAGTGAAAAATCCTCTGGAGGTAACTCAGCAATATCTGTTACTAATTGCTGAACTGCTACATTATTCTGAGAAACAATTGGAGTTTCTGGAGAAGTATCTTTACTGGGTTCTACATCCGAAACCAATAATTTACCTCTAATTAATTCTGTGCTATCTTCAGAAAATAGTAATGAACTACCACAGGTTTTTGGCAATTTATCAAATGGAGGATCTGGCTCATGTAATACTATCGAACCCTTAACAATATAGGGGTATAAACTTAGTGCTAATTGCAATTCATCCTGATTCATGATAATCGCTAGATGACGCAAGCTAAAACCCTTCATCCAATTGGTGATATTCTCTTTTAGGGGTGGTAATCTTTTATCCTGAAATTTGCTACTAACTAATAAATAGGGACGCTGATAAGGAGAAGATATATATCTACCAAGATACCGCCAATTTTGTAACTGATTTTGACATTTTTCCAAAATATCAGTGATATCTAATTTACAAATTATGGGAAAATTTTTCAGTGGTTCTATTAGTTTATAAGTGCCTGTTTTAATGAGGATAAATGATTCAATTACCTCTTTAACTAATTCTTGAATAAGTAATGTTGCCTGCTCAGGAAGAAAATGTTGTTCCGTGATCAGCCAATTAATCGCTTCATATTCTGGAAGTTGGTTTGGTAAAAGATTATTATCTTCAGGCTCAAATACTAAGCGCATTTGTACACGCACTTCATTATCTAC
The DNA here is from genome assembly GCA_031376645.1 of Dolichospermum sp. OTE_75_concoct_329_sub. Taxonomy (GTDB): domain Bacteria; phylum Cyanobacteriota; class Cyanobacteriia; order Cyanobacteriales; family Nostocaceae; genus Dolichospermum. The sequence goes on from JANMEE010000036.1 coordinate 51,616, forward strand.
GAGAGGAATTTCTTGATGGAGACGACGCATCTGTCGTTCTAATCTATCAAAAGGTTCTACTGAATGAGTTGCATAGATAATTTTTCCCTGTTCTATATATATCAACCAACTTACAGAGTTACTATATGCTTGTAAACAGGTAGTTTCATAACAATTGCTTAATTGTCTTAATAAACCTTTGGGAGATAATTTGGTAAAAGTGCCAGTATTTTCCATATTTTTACAATTTTTTGGCGGATACATCAACATAGTATTGGAAAAGATTAAATATCAGGTGGCAATCTGATATCACCAGGAAATATGGTCATGATTACAAGTTATTAAATTATGAATATCAATGAAAAACAGCTTCTAAAAATTCTCCAAACTTTGAATGTAACAGTTGTTGTAGTTTTTTATTTTGATTTTTCACCAGTTGTTTAGATACAAATCTCTGTTCTGTCATATTTTATAGCTATTTCATCCAAGAAGGGAACACCGGAACAGTTTTTACTATTTCCTGTTGCCGAACTGGGGTCTAAAGCCCCCTTTTACGTTACTCCGGTGTTCCCGGTTCACAGTTTTTACTATTTCCTGTTGCCGAACACTGGAGTAAGAGACTCCGACTTCTATAAGTCGAGTGTTTCAAGTGGGGTCTAAATCTCCCTTTTATGTTACTCCGGTGTTCCCTGTTTACAGTTCCGGTGTTCTCTCTTCATCTTGATAAACTATATAGTGATACTATTAGGTATACTGAGACTTTTTGGTGATTTAAACGCATCAACTTTTCGACTGATCTTTCTCCTTTTCGTAAATTAAACAATAATGAATTTATTTACCTAAAGACAGAGGAAATCCCACATAGAATCTTTAAAAATTTATGGAGGTAAATGTATATATTGATTATTACATCAGAAAAGCAACTCAACAGACTGGAGAATCTAGGTGAAAAACTAGGACTTCGCCCTGTTTGACTCGTTGACTCCTAACTTAGTAACTCCTGCATTATCCCATTTTAACTTTAGTAAAGTTCAATTATGGCAGACACTTGACAATAAGTAAGATTAAATATCCTCATAAATCACCAGTGACTAAAGTAGTGATGAAGAGTAGGAAAGACATTTGGTCAATTCACCCCAAATCAATATCTTTACTGAAAAACTCAAGTATCTCCCGCAAAATACCATAGTTTTAGTCATACTAACGCCAGAAACTATATACTTTAGAGTAAAAGGAAAATAAAACTTTGAATTATAACATAACACAAGAAGTTATGATTGATACATTTAATCTTGACGAAGTTGTAGAATTTGCAGAAAATCCCGAACCACGTTGTCCATGCGTGCTATTGCTGGATACCTCTGGCTCGATGCAAGGGGAACGAATCGAAGCTTTAAATCAAGGTTTGCTGAGTTTAAAGGATGAACTAGTCAAAAATTCCCTAGCATCCAGAAGGGTAGAGGTGGCAATTATTACATTTGATAGTAATATCAATGTCGTGCAGGACTTTATCACTGCCGATCAATTTAACCCTCCCATTCTCACAGCCCAAGGTTTAACAATTATGGGTTCAGCAATTCATAAAGCATTAGATATTGTTCAAGAGCGCAAATCCCAATATCGCACTAATGGGATTGCTTACTACCGTCCTTGGGTGTTCATGATTACCGATGGTGAACCCCAAGGTGAAACTGATTCAACATTAGAACAAGCTGCCCAAAGACTGCAAGCAGATGAGTCTAATAAGCGGGTGGCTTTCTTTGCAGTGGGTGTGGAAAATGCGAATATGAGCCAATTAAGTCAAATTTCTGTGCGTAGTCCACTGAAATTAAAAGGATTAAACTTTATTGAGATGTTTGTTTGGCTATCTGCCAGTATGTCAGCCGTATCTCATTCTCAGGTAGATGAACAGGTAGCCCTACCACCAATTGGTTGGGGATCTGTTTAATGAAAATTACAGCTTGTTGTTTAAACTGAACTAGCTGTGGAAAACAAATTATATGAATACATCAAAACAGACTTCTCAATGGCGGATAGTAGCTGCATCTGTATGCGGAACTAGTCACTCCAAAAACCAGCAACTTTGTCAGGATGCTCACCATTGGCAGCTATTGGCAAATAATGTGTTGGTGATAGCAGCAGCAGATGGTGCGGGTTCTGCTAAACTAGGAAAGGTGGGATCAATGATTGCGGTAGAAACGGCAATAGAACATCTTTCTCGCCAAGAGATTACAAATAATACCCTTGCTAATGATGATGTTTTGCGTTATTTACTAACTGATGCCATGTTAGTAGCCCGCAATGCTATAGAAACTGAGGCGGATGTTTGTAATCATCAACCGCATGATTTAGCAACTACCTTAATTCTCATGATTGCTACACCAGAAATTGTCGCTGTAGCGCAAATTGGTGATGGTTTGGCTGTAGCTAGGAATAGTATGGGCAACCTGATAGCCTTAACCATCCCTAGTAATGGTGAATATATCAATGAAACGACTTTTTTAACATCTATTGATGCAATGGATACAGCACAAATTAAAGTATGGCGGGAAGAGATTGTGAATGTTGGTGTTCTGACTGATGGGTTGCAGATGTTAGCTTTGAATATGATTATTGGTGAACCTCACAAACCTTTCTTTTTCCCTTTATTTGAATTTGTCGCCAATGCTGAAGATAGAATATTAGGAAAAGAACATTTAATGAGGTTTTTAAGCTCTGATAAGATTACCCAGCGGACTGATGATGATTTGACCCTAATTTTAGCTGCATTTATCAACTCATAAGTTTTAGTAATTAGGGATTAAAAACAGGGTGGTGTTAGCTATCTTCTAAATTTTCTGAACTGTTGACTGATTCTAATCACTTCACATAACCTTAATTCTGCCATGCAGGTACTACGTCGTCTTCCCAACCCGGAAATTCTCAACCTCTCTGTCAGTGTGGGACATGGTGGTGAAGCTTGTATATATGCAGTGCCATCGAATGATAATTTAGTAGCGAAAATCTATCACAAACCAACGATCTCTTATGCCCAAAAACTGCGGGCGATGCTTGCTAATCCCCCAGTTAATCCGACGGACAATTTAGGGCATATTGCCATTGCTTGGCCGCAGGAATTGTTGCAGGCGGCAGATGGTAGCGGTACGATTGTTGGATTTGTGATGCCCAGGATTCGGGGAATGCGGCCAATTATGGATTTTTATAATCCAGGTGTTCGCCGACAAAATTGCCCAAAATTTAATTATCAGTATTTATTGCGGACAGCCCGTAATCTGGCGGCGGCTTTTGCGGCTTTGCACGCCAGCCGTTACTGTATTGGTGATGTAAATGAGTCGAATATTTTGGTTAGTGATACAGCTTTGGTGACGTTGGTAGATACAGACTCATTCCAAGTTCCAGAACCATTACAGAATGTTGTTTATCGTTGTTCTGTGGGTAAGCCGGAATATACGCCTCCAGAACTACAGAATAAAACTTTTGCTGACTATGACCGGGAAAGTTCTCATGATTTGTTTGGTTTGGCAGTGCTGATTTTCCAATTGTTAATGGAAGGAACACACCCGTTTTCTGGGATATTTCAAGGTGGGATTGAACCTCCAACTTATCAGGGGCGGATACTTTCTGGCCATTTTACCTATAGTCAAAAGAAACAGGTTCCGTATTTGCCAACTCCTATTTCTCCGCGTTGGGATCTGCTTCATCCCAGTTTGCAGGATTTATTTGTCCGTTGTTTTGAAGAAGGTCATGACAATCCCAGATTACGCCCTAATGCTCAAAATTGGTTGTCGGCATTAACTGCGGTGGAGCAGAGTTTGGAGACTTGTACGGCTAATCCCCAGCACCTCTATCATAATCATTTGGATAAATGTCCTTGGTGTGAACGGACTAGACGATTAGGTGGGAGAGATCCGTTTCCGTCAGTATCGGCGATCGCTTCTAAACAACATCTACAACCACGGGAAAAACTTAAATCTAAACGTCGCTATACTCCTACTCCACGGATTACCCAGCCATTCAGAGCAAATTCTCCGGTATATCATTGGCAACCAATACCTAATCAGCAATTTTATCCTGTTCCCTCTCGTCAAAAATTAAACTCAAAGGTATATGGTGTCATTTTTGCTGTGATGGGGTTGAGTATTTTGGGCTGTTTAGACATAATGGTTAAATTTACCCGTCCTTTTGTTTCCCAAAATCCTTACACTCAACAAAGTTTGATGCCTCGTTCTGCTAATCAAGCTCCTAATCTGATAAATCTTTCTTTTTCGGATTACTATCAGCGCGGTGATGCTGCATATCAACAGCAAGACTATCAACAAGCAGTTGTTAATTTTACCCAAGCTCTTAAAAAGAATCCCCAATCTGCTAAAGGTTATCTAAATTTGGGTAATGCCCAATACAATTTAAATGATTATGAAGGCGCATTAGCTAATTATAATCAAGCTTTAAAGCTGAACTCCCAAGAAGTTAAAGCTTATATAAATCGCGGTAATGCTTATTATATGATGGCTGATTATAGTAATGATCCTGACAAAGAATATAAACAAGCGATCACTGATTTTAATACTGCTATTAATATAGATAAAAATGACGCGGAAGCTTATATCAGAAGGGGTATTGTTCGATTTGAAATTAACAAATACATCAATAATTCTTTTCAGGAATACCAAAAATCAATTGCCGATTTTACTAAAGCAATTAAACTCAATGCATCTAAAGTAGATGCTTACTTTCAACGGGGTTTAGTTCGTTATCAAATTGCTCAATACAGTAGTAATTATGCGGCAGAATATAAACAAGCAATTGCTGATTTTACGGAAGCATTAAAAATCAATCCCCGATTGGCTAAAATTTATCTGAAACGTGGTATGGCTTACTATGAACTAGCACAATATGGAGCAGGTATATCTGATAAAAACCATCTTCAAGCAGTTTCAGATTTAGAAACAGCCGCTAAAGTTTCTCTAGAGGAAAATGATATGGATAATTATCAACAGTCTCTCAGTAGCATTTGTATTGTAGTCGCTAATAAATGTGACAGTTTATTATCTAATACAATTTTCACTAAACAAAGTAATTGATACATTGGGGAGTCACCGAAGAAGGAGTCAGGAGTCAGGAGTCAGGAGTCAGGAGTCAGGAGTCAGGAAGAAGGAAGAAGGAAGAAGGAATTACCTGTCTTTTTTCGGAAATTTTGTACCTCATTTAACCCACATTACACTATAGTAATTTTAATTACAAAAACAAATATCTCTGATTTCTTAGTGAAGTCAGGGATATCATTTTAACTATTATTATTTAGGGCCTGCTCAAAGAAAGCAAAAGCGTTGATAGATAAATGTTTATAGAGTTTTATCAGCAAAAAAGTGCAAGATTATTGAGCCAAGATTTTAAAAACCCTTGCATTTTCACTCTTCTATAACCGGATAAATTTGAGGACTCATTGGTAAACCTCCTTCCTTCTTCTTCCTTCCTTCTTCTTCCTTCCTTCTTCTTCCTTCCTTCTTCTTCCTTCTTCTTCCTTCTTTCTCCTGACTCCTGACTCCTGACTCCTGACTCCTTCTTCAGTGACTCCTGCTAGAAATATTTTACATATAAAATATCTTAGTTTATTTGTTCTTTATCATTTTCTAGAAATTTACAGTTAAATTATATTTATCTACCTAATAAAGAGAAAGAAAAAATTATTGTGCATTCTCTTCATTTCGATCAATTTAAATTATAACCCACCTGCAAATCTTTGAGGTAACTACATGAAAGCAGTGATTCTAGCAGGAGGTCTGGGTACAAGGTTAAGTGAAGAAACCAGTATCAGACCCAAACCAATGGTTGAAGTTGGTGGTAAGCCAATTCTCTGGCACATCATGAAGACTTATTCTGCTCACGGTATTAATGATTTCATTATCTGTTGCGGTTACAAAGGGTATGTCATTAAAGAATACTTTGCTAACTATTTTTTACATATGTCAGACGTGACATTTGATATGCGCTTTAATCAAATGAATGTCCATTCTGGATATGCTGAACCTTGGCGCGTCACCTTAGTAAATACAGGTGATAATACAATGACAGGTGGACGTTTAAAACAAGTTCGTGAACATATTGGCAATGAAACCTTTTGTTTTACTTATGGTGATGGTGTAAGTAATATTAATATTACAGAATTAATTAAATTCCATCAAGAACAAAAGACATTAGCAACACTTAGCGCGGTACAACCAGCAGGAAGATTTGGGGCAATTTCTCTAGGACAAGAACAAACTAAAATTACCAGTTTTAAAGAAAAACCCGAAGGTGATGGTGCTTGGATTAATGGCGGCTATTTTGTTCTAGAACCACAAGTAATTGATTTTATTGCTGATACCTCAACAGTGTGGGAGAAAGAACCATTAGAAAAGTTAGCTGATTTAGAACAATTATCTGCTTACAAACATGATGGTTTTTGGCAACCAATGGACACATTAAGAGATAAAAACTATCTAGAGGAGCTATGGAAAAGTGGTCAAGCTCCTTGGCAAGTGTGGTAAAAACAATTTTGGATTTTAGATTTTGAATTTTGGATAAGGGAAAGATTACTAATGTATGATTTTGCGATTATTGGTGGGGGAATAGTTGGACTTTCCACTGCTATGGCTTTAGGAGAGCGTTATCCAAATGCCAAAATATTAGTGTTAGAAAAAGAGAGTCAATGGGCATTTCATCAAACTGGTAATAATAGCGGTGTAATTCATTCTGGTCTTTACTATAAACCAGGAAGTTTTAAGGCTAAATTTTGCCGTGACGGTAGTCGGTCAATGGTAGAATTTTGCCAGAAGTATGATATTGATCATGAAGTTTGTGGTAAAGTTATTGTTGCCACTAATGAACAAGAATTACCACGCTTAGAAAATCTCTACATTCGCGGGCTAGAAAACGATATTCCTGTTAAAAGAATTAGCCCTGAAGAAGTTAAAGAAATTGAACCTCATGTTAGTTGTGTCGGTGGAGTTCAGGTATTTAGTACAGGGATTGTTAATTACAAAAAAGTTTGTTTAAAATACGCGGAATTAATTGGCAAGCAAGGGGGAGATTTACGTCTCCATACCCAAGTTTTAAAAATCTCTCGCAGTGGCAAAAATCAGGTATTAGAAACTAACAAAGGCAGTTTTGAAACTCGATTTGTGATCAATTGTGCCGGATTGCATAGCGATCGCATTGCTAAATTAGGCAAGGTTAATCCCCAAGCCAAAATAGTTCCTTTCCGGGGAGAATATTACGAACTAACCCCTGAAAAACGCTATTTGGTTAAAACTCTCATTTATCCAGTTCCTAACCCAGATTTTCCCTTCTTGGGTGTCCACTTTACGCGAATGATTGATAACAGTGTTCATGCGGGACCAAATGCAGTTCTCAGTCTTAAACGTGAAGGTTACAAAAAAACTGATTTTGACTTGAGAGATTTTGCCGAAGTAATCACCTATCCCGGTTTCTGGAAACTAGCAGCAAAACACGCTGACGAAGGGATTCAAGAAATTATTCGTTCCTTTAGTAAAGCCGCCTTTGTCAAAAGTTTGCAAAAACTAATTCCCGAAGTCCAAGCAGAAGATGTTATTCCTACCCATGCAGGAGTACGCGCTCAAGCATTGATGAATAATGGTTCTCTAGTAGATGATTTTTTAATCGTTGAAGGTGAGAATTCTATTCATGTTTGTAATGCACCTTCACCTGCTGCTACTTCTTCCTTGGAAATTGGTAAAGCAATTGTGTCCCAAATTCCCGAACAGTCTACTCTTTTAGAAATGGCAATAAGAAAATAACTTTTGATTAATTACTTTGCATCTACCCTACATTGGCTAGGGCTACTCTTAATCTAGTTCAAAATAAGTGAATTATTAAATTAATCACTGATGATTGTCATCACATTCAGCTAGATTTTCATCTTCAGTAACGTTAATTATTAGGATTTTTGGTATGTATGTTGACTCTAAGCTTCAGCCGATTATATTAGTTTGTGCTGCTGATAATAACTATGCCATGCCCCTGGCAGTAACAGTTCGTTCAGCACTGGCAAATCTGGAAAGTAATCGAAAGATAGCATTATTTATTCTTGATGGAGGGATTAGTAAATCTAACAAAAATAAAATTACTCAATCACTTCAATCAGAACAAATTGATATTTCATGGTTACAAATAGATGATACGCAGTTAAACAATCTGCTATTGACTAGGCATCTAACCACTGCCGCATATTATCGTCTCCTAATTACTGAATTTTTACCACCAGAGTTTGATAAAGCAATTTATCTAGACACAGATATGGTAGTCAACGGAAATTTAGAAGAATTATGGAATATTCCTCTAAAAGACAATTATGTATTAGCAGTGCAAGACGATGTACAACTTTATATATCAATGTGTGATGGGTTGAAGAATGACCATAATCTTATGTCTGGTTCAGATTATAAATATTTTAATTCTGGACTTTTAGTCATTAATCTAGAAAAATGGCGCAAGGAAAATATAGGAACAAAAGTCATTGAATATATCAATCAAAATAGAGAATATCTAATCAACGATCAAGATGGGCTAAATGCAATTTTAGCAGGTAAATGGGGAGAAATTCATCCGAGATGGAATCAGATGCCCAGAATATATGATTATTCATCCTGGCAAGAAAGTCCTTACCCAGAAGATATCTATAAGGAACTACTGCATAAACCTTACATAATTCACTTTACTAATTCTCCTAAACCCTGGTATGCAGGATTGCAAGCACAATGTAAACACCCCAAAAAAGATTTATTTTTCCAATATCTTGACATGACATCTTGGTCAGGATGGCGAGATACTTTTTTGAGAAAATTGGGGCGAAAATTCATGAAAATGACATCATTAACTACCTCAAAACTCTAAAAAAATTGTGGTAGCAAATATCTTAAATCATCAATAGCAAGGAATTGAAAATAATGAAAATTTTAGTAACTGGAACAGAAGGTTATCTTGGTTCTTTATTGCCTTCTTTATTAATGCAGAAGGGACATGAAGTTATTGGTGTTGACACCGGTTATTATAAAGTTGGTTGGCTATATAATGGAACTAACGTAACAGCTAAAACCCTCAATAAAGATATTCGTGATATCAATCCTGAAGATTTAGCAGGTGTAGATGCTATTGTTCACATGGCGGAATTATCCAACGATCCTACTGGACAATTATCTCCCACTATTACTTATGATATTAATCATTTAGGTTCAGTTCGTCTAGCTAATCTGGCAAAAACTGTAGGTGTTCGGCGCTTTGTTTATATGTCCTCCTGTAGTGTTTATGGTGTGGCTAGTGAAGGTGATATTACAGAAGAATCACCAGTTAATCCCCAAACAGCTTACGCCGAATGTAAAACATTAGTAGAAAGAGATGTTCAACCATTAGCTGATGATGATTTTTCGCCTACTTTCATGCGAAATGCAACTGCTTTTGGTGCTTCCCCCAGAATGAGATTTGATATTGTTTTAAATAACTTAGCGGGGTTAGCTTGGACTACCAAGGAAATTAAAATGACAAGTGATGGTACTCCTTGGCGGCCATTAGTTCACGCTTTAGATATTTGCAAAGCTATTGTTTGTGCCTTAGAAGCACCAAGAGATATTATTCACAATCAAATCTTTAATGTTGGTGATACGGCGAATAACTATCGAGTGAAAGAAATAGCAGAAATCGTTGCCCATGTTTTCCCAGGTTGTCAATTATCTTTTGGTAATAATGGCGCAGATAATCGCAGCTATCGAGTATCTTTTGAAAAGATTAATACTATTCTTCCTGGATTTAAGTGTGATTGGAATGCTCAACTAGGGGCAGAACAATTATTAAATGTGTTCAAGCAAATTGATATGAACGAAGATACTTTCTTGTTTAGAGGATTCACTCGCTTGAAACAATTAGAATATCTGATTCGTACAGAACAAATTGATAAAGATTTTTTCTGGAAGTAACAATAAATTAACAATAAGCTCAGGCAATTTGCAAAAATCAAATATAGGCATTGTCTGTGATTTTTGATTTTTTTGGTGGGCAATGCCCACCCTACATCTGATTTTTTGTGGGTATTGCCCACCCTACGTCTATATTAAAAATTAAGTAGGGTGGGCATTGCCCACCATCCATATCAAAGATCAAGTAATTACACTATATCTTTAATTTGGAAGTCTTGAAAATATCAAACAAAGTTCAGATTCTTACCAAGTGAAATGCTAATTATTTAGAATTGAGTACCATACCATGATGAAGAAATTACTTACTATTGCTATTCCTACATACAATCGGGCTGCATTATTAGATAAACAACTGGCTTGGTTAGCAATAGCAATCAAAGGTTTTGAATCGGAATGTGAAATTATTATTTCTGATAATTGCTCCACAGATAATACACCAGGAGTGGTAAAAAAATGGCAATCTGCTTTTAGTAATACTGTATTTATAGCGAATAGGAATCGTGAAAATATAGGGTTGATGCCAAATATTGGTTTTTGCCTTCAAACTGCTAGTAGTAAATATGTTTGGACTGTGGGTGATGATGATCCTATTCAGGAAAAAACCCTGGCTTATGTCGTCAATACAATTAAAAAAAATCCCAATTTAAACTTAATGTTTCTCAACTGTTGTGGACGCGATAATCACACAAATAAAATTTTGGTAAAACACTGGTTTGCTAGTGATAGTGATGAAATCATTACTAATAGTAAACCTGTATTTGAACAATATTTACAGAACAGTTTTGGTGGGGTACTATTCATGACAGCTACCATTTATAAAACCGAACTCGTCCAGCAAGCTTTACAACAGTGGACTACTTCTTGTAAAAATTTGGCATCCCAAGCATATTGGACTGGATTTTGTGCTGCTCAAGGCAATGTAATTGTCACTCAAGATAATTATTTGGAATGTACAATGCACGCTAGTTCCTTAGAAGAAAATCCCCGGTGGTCATTAATGATGCGATATGTTTACATACCAGAGATTTATCTTAAATTATTAAATTTAGGATATTCTACTAAATTTTGTCAACGGATGATTCTAGAAAATATTTTCAAACTTAGTGATTGGAAAATATTGTTGGGTGCTTTTAGAAGATGGCCTATCTTAGCGACAAATATTATCATTTCCTATTTACAATTAGTAGGAAAGTTTATCTATCAACTGAATTTTAATTATAAAAAATCAGAAATAGATATCTGATAGTACAGCGTGGGGTAAGTTATGTAATCAAATAACATATAAAATCCACTTGTATTAACCATCTAAAGAATAACTACCAATATTGTTTGCATAAAAACCATGAAAAAACTATTAACTATTGCTATTCCTACTTACAATCGAGCCGAGTTACTAAATAAACAATTAACTTGGTTATCCCAAGCTATTAAAGGATTTGAATCGGAGTGTGAGATTTTAGTTTCTGATAACTGTTCTACTGATCATACTCAATCTATCATTAGTAAATGGCAAAGTATTCTCAACAATATCACATTTAAATCAAATAAAAATCCTGAGAACATAGGCGTAATGCGAAATATTATTTATTGCCTAAGTGCTGCCACTACAAAATATGTTTGGACAATTGGAGATGATGATCCAATTCAGGAAAAAGCAGTTGCTTATGTGATTAGTAAAATCAAAAAAATTGATGATTTATCATTATTATTTCTTAATTTTTCTGGTCGAAATAAAACTACGGGTGAAGCGGTACATCCACCAAAAATAGTTGGTAATCGCTGGTTTGATGCAGATAGTGAAGATGGTGAAGGTAATGGTAAAGCAATATTTGAACATTGTTTTAGTAAAAGTGTAGGAGCAGTAATTTTTCTAACTGCTACAGTATATCGGACTGATTTAGTTAAACGCGCTCTGCAAATTTGGCCAACTGCTAGTAATAATTGGATATCTTTAGCATATTTAGCCGGGTATTGTGCTGCTAATGGCAAAGTAATTGTGACTAAAGATATCTATTTAGAATGTATTGTGGGTGTTAGTTATTGGCAAAAAGAGCCAAAATCAGCACTGTTAATGCAGTACCAACACATACCTGAAGTTATTTTAAAACTTGGGGAAGTGGGATATTCTAAAGCATATTGTTATCGGATGCTTTTACAAAACTACCATGAAGTAGACTTAAAAGTCTTTTTAGGAGCAATGAGAAGATGGCCTATATCGGCTATAAAAACAGTAGTTCCTTTTTTAGCTTTAGTTGGTGTTGCAGCGTTTGAATTAATACCGATGAGGGAATTTAAAGTAGCAGAATTACGAGAACTTCCTCCTCAAGAAATGAGACAACATGAGTCATAGATTGGTCGTTAGGGTTGCATCACAATATCTAATTATTAAGGAAATTTTGCTGTGCTTAATCGAGTTAGGGAAAAATTTTCTGTCTTAAAAGATGAGTTGGCTTATAGAGCTAAACTTCGGCAACATCATCATCATTTACCTATACTAGCAGGAGGCGATCTCTTAATTGCCGAATCTCTGAAAAGAGAAGGTATTTGTATAACGACACTCGCAGATTTAGGATTACCTTCAACTTCAGAATTGCTGGATGCTACAAAGAGTTTTTTACCAAGTATGGGTAGGTCTAATTATGAATCTTCTGCTCAAAATCCTCCAGAAATTTTCACAGTTACAGATTTACCTAACTTTTTTAACTGGGGAAATGAAAAAAGACTTCTAAATATTCTAGAAAATTATATTGGTCTTCCTGTTGCCTATCACGGTGTACAAATTCGTAAGGACTTTATTAATCAAAGTCAATTCAGTACAATGCTATGGCATAGGGATTCAGAAGACCGCCGAATTGTGAAAATCATCATCTACTTAAATGATGTGGATGAACAACAAGGACCTTTTGAATATGTGCCATCATCTTTTACTTCGGGACTGAATTTTTATCGTCTTTACTACAAAATTCACAATAAAGGAATTAATGATGAGACATTAAATAAAATTGTCCCCAAATCAGCTTGGAAATCTTGTACAGGTGCAGCAGGTACAGTAATTTTGTCCGATACAAACCGACTTTTGCATCATGGAACTGCCCGCACAGAAGAACGATCTACACTATTTTTTGTCTACACTGCTAACCCTCCAAAAAGACCAGGACTTTGTAATCAATATTGGGATGATACTTATCCCAAACCGGAGTTATCCAAACAAGTTAATTAAATTCAACTAGGAAGAAAATTCCTGTCATGCTTAACAAAATTAAAGATAAAATATCCACTTTGACTTCTGAGTTAAGTTATCGAGTATCACTTAGAAAACATCAAAAAATTTTACCTGTTCTTACTTCAGAAGATAAATTGATTGTTGATACTCTCAAAAAAACAGGTGTTTACGTTACATCTTTGCAGGAATTAGGTTTATCATCTACTGCCAAAATGTTAGCTACAGCTAATAGTTGTGCAAATACTATGATAAATCCCCGAGATATCCATGCAGGATATAAGTTACCACAAATCTATACAGTTACAGATTTACCAGAATTTTTCAATTGGGGAATCGAAACCCGACTACAAAACATCATTGAAAATTATATAGGTTTACCTATCGCTTTTCATGGTGTTCATGTGCGAAAAGACTTTCCTAATGAAAAACAATTAGAAACCCTACTATGGCATAAAGATTCTGAAGACAGACGGATGATTAAAGTTATTATATATTTAAATGATGTCACTGAAAAACATGGACCATTTGAATATATATCACTACCAGCTAATGCTTTAGAAAAAGTTAAAAATTATCAAGTTGATTATCAACTATGGCGGACTAATTTTCTAGGAATTAATGACGAAAAAATGAGGAAAATAATTCCTAAATCCGCTTGGAAATCATGTCCTGGTCAAGCTGGAACTGTGATTTTTGCAGATGTAAGAAATATTTTACATCACGGTACTATCAGAACCGAAGAGCGTTCGACACTATTTTTTACATACACAGCTAATGCTCCTAAACGCCCTGAACTTTGTAAACAATATCATGATGATACCTTTCCCAAAATAAGTCCTCAACATAGCTTATACCACACTGTGCTATAGGATTAAAGGTATAAATCTCAAATTGACAACCCCTCTGATTTTGCATAAAAAGTTTTGGTAAATTTATGATTTTCACCTCTACTAAACTCGCTGGTTCTTTCATTATTGACTTAGAAGAAAAGCCTGATTCTCGTGGTTTTTTTGCTCGAACTTTCTGTGCTGATGAATTTGTCGCTCATGGTTTAAAACCAACAGTTGCTCAATGTAACCTTTCTTTTAATCATAAAAAAGGCACATTGCGAGGAATGCACTATCAAACTCTCCCCGCAGCCGAAACAAAATTAATTCGCTGCACTCAAGGAGCAATTTATGACGTAATTATTGATATGCGTCCTGAATCTCCAACTTATCTAGCGCATATTGGTGTAGAACTGAGTGCAGAAAATCGCCGCGCTCTTTATGTACCAGAAATGTTTGCTCATGGTTATCAAGCTTTAACAGATGGTGCAGAAGTTGTATATCAAGTGGGTGAATTTTACACTCCTGGTTATGAGCGTGGTTTGCGTTATGATGATCCAATTTTAGGAATTTCTTGGCCATTGAGTGCAACAGAAATGTCTGATAAAGATCGCAATTGGCCTTTACTAGAATCTATTTTAATAGGAGTTTAATCATGATTATTGTTGATAAAGCTTTACAAGCCAGAGCCGCATTAGGTAAACCAGTGAAAGTAGCCATGATTGGCGCTGGTTTTATGGGTCGAGGCATTGCCAATCAAATTATCAATTCTGTGCCAGGAATGGAGTTGGTGGCTATTGCTAATCGTCACATTGATTCAGCTAAACGAGCTTATTTAGAAGCAGGCGTTGAAGATGAAGATATCAAAATAGTTGATAATTTATCTGCTTTAGAAGATGCGATAGCGAAGCGCTCCGCAGGAATCGCTGAAAATGAATATGCAATCACTGAAGATGCCATGCTACTGTGCGAAGCAGATGGTATAGATGCAATCATTGAAGTCACAGGGACAATTGAATACGCTGCTCATTTAGTGATGTGTGCGATCGCTCACTACAAGCATATCATTTTAATGAATGCCGAACTCGACGGCACAATTGGACCCATCCTCAAAGTCCATGCAGACCGCGCTGGCGTGATTCTCAGTGCCTGTGATGGCGACCAACCAGGGGTAGAAATGAACCTCTACCGCTTTGTTAAAAGCATCGGTTTAAAACCCCTCCTATGCGGCAACATCAAGGGACTACAAGACCCCTACCGTAACCCCACCACCCAAGCCGGATTTGCCCAACGTTGGGGTCAAAATCCCGCCATGGTAACAAGCTTTGCCGATGGTACTAAAATTTCCTTTGAGCAAGCTATAGTAGCTAATGGCACAAATATGAAAGTAGCCAAACGGGGGATGTTGGGATATGACTACACAGGTCATGTAGATGAAATGACTAAAATGTATGATATTGACCAACTACAAGAATTAGGCGGTATCGTTGATTACGTCGTTGGGACTAAACCAGGTCCTGGAGTATTCGTATTTGCTACCCACGAAGACCCCAAACAACGCCATTATCTCAACCTTTATAAACTAGGTGAAGGACCCCTCTACAGTTTTTACACCCCCTATCACCTTTGCCATTTTGAAGTTCCCCTGTCAGTAGCCCGTGCTGTCCTTTTCCATGATGCTGTGCTTGCACCCATAGCCGGTCCCGTTGTTGATGTCGTCACCACCGCCAAGATTGACCTCCAAGCCGGAGAAACCCTGGACGGTATTGGTTATTACATGACCTATGGACAATGTGAAAATTCTCCCATTGTGCAACAAGAAAACTTACTCCCAATGGGCATCGCCGAAGGATGCCGCTTGAAACGCGATATTCCTAAAGATCATGTCCTCACTTACGATGACGTAGAACTACCTGAAGGCAGACTTTGTGATCAATTACGGGCTGAACAAGCCGTTTATTTTGCTCCTGCGAAAACTTTAGCGATCGCCAAATAGCCTGGCGAATATAATTCGCAGCTACACAGACAAAACCCACCTTCGTGGGTTAAAAAGCTTGATTTTTTGTTAGTCCACGTATCCCTGAATAGGTGGACTTCGTTTGTGTAGTCGCGTATCCCTGGCGGGAGGCGAAGCCATATTATATTCGCCGATAGCGTAACGTGGCGTTAGCCATAAAGTATTAAATAAAACCAATAATCTCCAAAAACCTAACCCCCCTGCCCCCCTTCCCTTGTAGGGAAGGGGGGTTTCAAAGCCTCTCTCCGCTTCGGGGAGAGGTTTACAAGAGGGGTTAATTTATACCTTGAAACCTTTTAAAACATCCTCTAACGCACCATTTCAGGTTAAGTCAGAATTGCAGGTTATTAAATTTGCTTTCCTTAGCATCAAAATAATATCACTATCAGAGGTTTCCTGATCTATTCATTTAACCTCTGAATTTACATATATACAGTAGATAACAGAGATTATTTTGATAATATTGTGAGGTTTTTCATGGTTTCAACTCCTATTAAACAAGATAAATTAATTGATACAAAGCAAGTGATGCAATCTAGTAATGCAACCGTAAAAATTAAATGACTAGAGAATAAATATTAAAACCCATCGTCAATTACAAAAATATAGGGAATCCGGTATGAAAATTGCTCTCGTCCATGATTACTTAACCCAACGCGGTGGAGCAGAGCGCGTATTTGAACTACTGTGTAAACGCTATCCAGAAGCTGATATTTTCACCTCATTATATGATGCACAGAAAAGTATTGATTTAGGTGAACGAATTATTAATACCACATTTTTGCAAAAAATTCCTGGTGCAACTAAATATTTTCGGATGTTAGCTCCTCTATATTTTCCTGCCTTTCGTTCCTTGGATCTCCAAGATTATGATCTAATTATTAGCAGTAGCACGAGTTTTGCTAAAGCAGTACGGAAAAAAAACACAGCCAAACATATTTGTTTTTGTCATAATGTTACCCGCTTTTTATGGGACACAGAAACATATTTACGGGAATACGGAGACTATAGATACTTTGCTCCTCTCATCGAGAAAGTCTTTCAGATGATGAGAAATGTAGACCTGAAATATGCTCAAGAACCCGATTTTTATATTGCCAACTCTAGTATTGTTGCCCAGAGAATTCAAAAAATTTACAAGAAACAAGCCATTGCTATTAACTATCCAATTGATACTAATAACTTTGTTTTTTCTGATACCAAAGAAGAATATTACTTGGCATCGGCGCGGATGATAAGTTATAAACGTCTTGATATAATAGTCGAAGCCTTTAATTGGTTAGGCTGGAACTTATTAATATCAGGTGATGGACCAGAACAAGAAAAGTTAAAAGCTCAGGCATTACCCAACATCCAATTTCTAGGTCATGTTAGTGATAGAGAACGTAAAAACTTATTTTCTAAAGCCAAATCAATTATTGTTGCAGCTTTAGAAGATTATGGATTAGTTCCAGTCGAGGCAAATGCTAGTGGTACACCAGTTATTGCTTATGGAGCAGGTGGAGTATTAGATACTCAAATACCAGGTAAAACTGGTGTGTTCTTCAAAAAACAAACACCATGCTCTTTACAAGCAGCGTTACTAGAAGCTGGAGGAATATCTTGGGATTACGAAACTATCCGTAATCACGCTGTTAACAATTTCTCAGAACAGACATTCTTTAGTAAAGTTGAGCAATTTATTGGTAAAACCAGTGCAGCATAGTAAAAATAACTAATCATTAAAAATTTTCAGAAAGCTTGTGTAATTGGCTTTTTTAATTTTTAATTCTGCCCTGCGGTAATCAAGGTGTGCATCGCTAATTCATTTAATTTTTAGGTGTTTGCGTAGTGTATCGCAGATAAGGATAATAAAAGTGGTTCAAACTAGTCTAAATCCAAATATAAATCCAGCGTCAGAAACAGAACCAGGTTATGGACAGATGTTTGCAGTAATTCTGCGAAGATTTCCCTGGTTATTATTAGTGTTGCTGAGTTCTACGGCTATTGCTGGCATCATTACATTAAAAACACCATCCAGTTTTAAAAGTAGTATGCAATTGTTAGTAGAACCTAACTATCAAGGAAAGAAAGAAACTGATAACACTGAAAGTCAATTTACTGATGCTAACATAGAGGTAGATACTGCTACTCAATTGAACTTGATGCAAAGTTCTGGACTTATTCAAAAAGCAGTTGATAAACTCAAAGCTGAATATCCAGACTTAACTGTCATGGATTTAAAAAAATCCTTAGTCTTAACTCAAATTAAGACTCCACAGGATAATGTTGTCACTAAAATATTTCAGGTTGATTATACGGATAATGATCCAGAGAAAACTCAAAAAGTTCTCAAGACCATTCAGCAAGTTTATTTAGAATACAACAAACAACAGCAAGATTCACGCTTACAAAAAGGTCTGCAAGTCATCAGAGATCAATTAAGAAAAGCTACTGATGAAGTAACTGCTTCAGAAGCAAATCTCCAACGGTTTCGCAGAAGTCAAAATTTAATTGATCCAGATGCTCAGGCTAAAACTGTAGAGACAACTTTAAATACTGTCCAACAGGAACGACAAACAACTCGTTCCCAGTATGAAGAAGCTTTGGCAAAGCAAAAATCTTTGCAAATACAACTTAACCGTTCTCCACAAAATGCCTTAGTTTCTTCTCGTCTGAGTCAGTCTACCCGCTACCAAGGCTTACTCAACGAAATCCAAAAAACAGAACTGGCTTTAGCACAAGAACGCTTACGTTTTACTGATGATACTCCCAGCGTTCAAAAATTGACCGAACAACTACAGAGTCAAAAACAACTTTTACAAAAAGAAGTCAGCAGAACATTAGGAGAAAGGACTAATCCTGCCTTTAGTTCTGGAGACAATCTTTTAGAACAAGGACAACTTGGACAAATTGATCTTAATCTTACAGGTCAATTAGTAGAAACACAAACTACCATAGTTGCATTGACTGCCCGCGATCAAACTTTAGCAACAAAGGAGAAAGAATTACAAGCAGACCTCAAGCGGTTTCCTTCTCTATTGGCTTATTACAATCGCATACTTCCTCAACTACAATTTAGCAGAGAAAGATTAGAACAATTATTAAGGGCTGAACAAAAATTACGCCAGGAACTTTCTAAAGGTGGCTTTAATTGGGAAGTCGTAGAAGAACCTCAAGAAGGCTCTCAAACTGGTCCCAACCTGAGACAAAACCTATTATTGGGAGGAGTAATTGGTTTAATGTTAGGAGGAATTGCTGCCTTTATTCGTGAAGCATCTGATGACGCTGTACATACTACGGCGGAATTAGAAAAACAGGCTGCCCTCCCATTATTAGGGACAACTCCTAAATTGCCTCCTGCTAGACCCAGAGAATCAATGATCAAATTGCCATTTGGTAAACCAGAAGTTCTTGCACCTTGGACAATTCAAGTATTACAATCCTCTCCTCGTTGGGAATCGCTTGATCTCATTTACAAAAATATTGAACTGCTGAATAATGTTTCTGATTTAAGATCATTAATGGTGACATCAGCATTACCAGATGATGGTAAATCAGCTTTGGCACTAGGTCTAGCAATGAGTGCGGCTCGCTTACATAAAAAAGTCTTACTAATTGATGCCAATTTACGCGATCCTAGTTTGCACAAACAGTTAAATCTTCCTAATGATCAGGGACTTTCAAGTTTATTAGAAAGTGGAATTAATCTACCTAATCACATTAGTGTTCCTTACTCCGGATCATCTTACATTGATATTTTAACAGCCGGACCAATACCGAGTGATCCTGCCCATCTTTTGAGTTCTCCCCGTATGCTCCAATTGATGGCTGCATTTGAAGAAAATTATGATTTGGTCATCATAGATGCTCCCTCAGTTCTTGGTTTAGTGGATGCTATGCTCACAGCATCATCTTGTCGAAGTGTAGTGATGATGGCAAGTATGGGTAAGGTGACGCGCACCCAACTTAATCAAGCTACAGGGATGTTGAGTAGGTTAAATTTAATTGGGGTTGTCGCTAATGGCGTATCTTCATCTGATAGCACCTATGTACCTTATGTAAAGCCAAAACAATTAGTTTTACAACCAGCAATGGAAGAATAAAGAAGGAGTCACCGAGTATGTAGAGACGTTCCATGGGACTTCTCTACAAGGGTTTTCGGTTCACGAATTTTCCTAACCGAACAGTATTGCAATAGATTTACCTCTGCACTCGACAGGGGTTTTTGCATTGATTAATTGAAGATAATAAAATATCCCAGAATTTCTTGTGGTGCAGTCATAAACAGCCTGCTAATAATACCAGGATAACCATCCCACAATATTGGATAAGTAGGTATACATAATAAAAGCAAAATTTATTGCGTTTTGTAAAATGGCTGAAACTTAACCAAAATCTCACATTGAGACAACTTTACATACTGTTACATACCTTTAAATTTTCCTGTTCACCTACTTAATTTATTTTTTGGAGTTCTCTTAGAGGGTGTTTGATAGCGAAGCGTGGCGTTAGCCATAAAGTATTAAATAAAACGAATAATCTCCAAAAACCTAACCCCCCTGCCCCCCTTCCCTACGTTAGCGCAGCGTGCCGAAGGCTGGGAAGGGGGGTTTCAAAGCCTCTCCCCGCTTCGGGAAGAGGTTTACAAGAGGGGTTAATTTATACCTTGAAAACTTTTAAAACATCCTCTTAGAGACTTTTGTTAGGTTGCACTGTCGCTTAACCCAACCTACAAAAATTAATTATAGTGGATTACGGCTGGAGAATATTCGTTATGCAAAATATTTTTTTTAGAGTGATTAATTCACTCTAAAGTTATTTTTGATTTACTCGATCAACAACTTATAATATGTTTCATAAGCACAAAAATTTGGTTAATTTTATTTAGTTACCATTAATTCATTTTACCATATCTTAATATTATGTGGAAAAAAGTAATCCTTATTTAAAGAGTGAATAAAGAAGTTGTTTCTTGATGATTTATTTATCAAGAGTCTTATATTCTAGAGATTGAAACACCTATTAAAACTCTCGAAAATAAGAGCGAAGTGATTTTATCAGAGTTATAAAAATTAAGTATCTTTCCTGGGTATTACTTCGCTGTCAAAGAAATATCAAGTGTCCTTAATTCCCGGTTGTCATAGTTAATTATTGCTATAGGATTCCTATTTGATTTTTGAACGAAACTCAGTATCCCTTCTTTCCCTTTATTCCTTCTTTCTCTATTCCGGTGTTCCGGTGTTCCCTAACTCTACGAATAGGCTCAGGAATCAAACCGGATTCCTATATGTATTTTGATATACATAAATCTGACAAAGAGGAAAGCTGGTTAGTAATAAAAGTTAAATCTACTTGTTTTTATTGTATTTTCTGACGATTGAGAAAATCTTTTACTAGTTTATCACTTTCAATATATGCCCATCTCAGTCATTTCTAGTCTAAATAATAGATCTATTGTACCTCAGCCATCTGAAAATATTAGCTTCCTATCATGCAGCCTAAAATGGCGCAGGGGAAAGTTATTGGTGAAAACTTTGGGAAAATTACCACAGATTCATTTAGCTGCACTAGAAAATGAAGAATCGCTAATAGAGTGCTTAAAACATTCTCCAGTGAGTTTAGTCAGCATAGATCCAAAAATCGGTGATTCTTTATTAAAAGTTTGGGCAAATGCTTGTCAAGAAGCTAATAAGCCCATATTTATGAATATTTCTAGTCATCAAAAATTACCGAAAAAAGGGAATCAAATTTTCAAAACTTTACAAATAATAATTGATTGGACTTGGGCTTTACTTTTACTACTATTTATGAGTCCAGTTATTCTCGGAGGATTGATAACTATACAACTATATTCCCCAAAATTACTGTTTGATTATGAGTGGTACATGGAAGAACATGGGCAACTTTTCCGAACTATTAAATTTAGCTCAAAGGCTAAACAGGAAATGACAAAATTTACTATTATTTTAGGTACATTCTTTCTGAATAATTTGTCTAATGGATTGAATCTATTTCAAGGGAAATTTTGCCTACTTAACAATCGTTGTTTGTCTTTAGAAAATGCAGTTAAATTAAGCTTAGAAGAACAGGATAAAAAGTTAGATCAACAACATAAATTCAGCAGTACAGGGCAAATAGATACCAAGGACAAACTACCTATAGTTTAGGATAAATATATTAACCCTGTGTCTTCAAGCATTTTTATCCAAGTGATGATTATTTCCTGTTCTCATCTTAGTAGTTATGAATTATGTACCTAATTAAAAAGTAAGAAACACCATGCAGACAGCGATTTGTACAGTATTTGAAAAAGACTATCATTATGGTGTTGGGGCTTTAGTAAATTCCTTATATCACCATGGGTTTCGAGGCATATTTTGGGCTGGTTATCGAGGAAATGTGCCACCTTGGGCTAAATCTCTGAAAACAGAAAATGGTTATCAAGAGTTTTCTGTAGGTGAAGATTGTGCAATCCGGTTTGTAAAGCTAACAACCCCAAAACATTTAGGTTTTTATAAACCTGATTTTATGTCTCAATTATGGGAAAATTATTGCCCAGATATTGATGCCTTATTTTACTTTGATCCTGATATTGTCAATAAATGTGAGTGGGATTTTTATGAAAATTGGGTAAGTCAGGGAATTACTCTTTGCGGTGATTCTTGGTATCTTGTTCCGGCCAATCATCCTCGACGGTTAGCATGGAAAGAATTTGCTGAAAATAATGGTTTTCCCTGTGAACGGGAATTAAATTATCACTACAATAGTGGCTTTATTGGTGTCCATAAAAATCACAAATCTATCTTGAAACTTTGGCAGAAATTAGAAGAAATAGCTGAAATATCAGGATATGCCAATTTACAGGATCTTTATAACAATAATACCTTTCATCACTACCCATATCTTTATGGAGATCAAACTTATTTAAACTTAGCATTGATGCTGACTAATTATCCTTTAAGTACCGTTGGCCCTGACGGTATGGATTTTATTCCTGGTGGGACTATCATGTCTCATGCCACAGTCCCAAATGTTAAACCTTGGCGGAAGAAAATAATTATTAGTGCTTTAGAAGGTAGCGCTCCGACCATCACAGATAAATTATATTGGCGACATAGCCAAACACCTATTCAACTGTATTCAATGGCAAAAATTATCTGGCAAAAATTTGAAATGCTCTGTGGTTCTGCTCTTGGTCGTTTTATTCGTCGCGCTTCTATGTAAATATATTTATTTGCTTTTAATTGATGCTTCTGTACTTAATTATCAAAATTATCGGCCAAAATTCTTATGGATTTTACATTGCTACCATCAACTGTGGAAATATTGCAAGCTACAAATTTATGGCAAAATAATCGGTTAATTTTACGAGAATTTAAACACTTTCGATTTGTGGCAATTTTAGCTGTAGTTTTTTCAGTTTTAGCTGCAAGTTTTGAAGGGTTTGGTTTAGGATTTTTGCTGGTGTTCCTACAAAGCTTAACTACTCCTGGTGCTGAACCTGTAAAAACAGGAATTGAGTGGTTTGATATTTTGATTTTAGGCATTAATGGTTCAGAAATGGAGCGATTATATCGCATATCAGCTTTAATTGTGATCACAACCTGTATGCGGGCTTCGTTCAATTACATAGGACAGATTTGCATCCAGTTTAGTGAAGTAAGTTTAGTAGATAATCTCCGTAAACGAATTTTTCAACAGTTGGAGGCGCAAACTCTCAGTTATTTTAGTCATAAAAAGTCTGGAGAATTAGTTAATACACTCACCAGTGAAATGGAGAGAATTAGACAAATTTTTGGTGGACTAGCTTTTTTAATTACTAGAAGCTTTACACTAATTGTCTATTCTGTTTCTTTGTTTATTCTTTCATGGGAACTTACTATAGTTTCTATTTTGCTATTTAGTCTTTTAGCTGTAGCATTATCCACACTCAATAAACAAATTAGAGAACGGAGTTTTGCTATTACTTCCGCTAATGATAATTTTACTGCTAGGGTGCTAGAGTTGATCGAAGGTATTCGCACAATCCATGCTTTTTCTACTCAAGAATTTGAGCAAAAACGCTATTATCAAGCTAGTGAAAAAATAGTTACTACTTGGAAAAATGTTTATTGGATTTCTTTGCTAGTTAAGCCTCTAGCTGAGAGTATATCTACTGTAATTCTTATTAGTATGATTATTGTGGCTCTAGTCACAGGTTTAATGAAAGTTTCGGCTTTATTAACTTTCTTTTTTGTGCTGTTCCGAATCATCCCCATGACTCAAGATTTAAATGGAGTCGTAGCTTTTTTAAGTACCCAAGCGGGAGCAGTAGAAAATATCAAGGATTTATTAAAAACTGATGATAAAATCTACTTTCAAAATGGCGCACTCAGATTTCCTGGCTTCAAAAGATCAATTGATTTAGTATCTGTAGATTTTGATTATAGTCTTGAACAACGCATTTTACATAATATTACTCTCTCAATTAAACAAGGTGAAATGACAGCTTTAGTGGGTTCATCTGGGGCTGGTAAAACTACACTTGCAGATTTAATTCCTCGCTTCCATGATGCTACTGAAGGCTATATTTATATAGATGAAGTTGATATTCGCAAATTTGAAATAAACTCTCTTCGCTCTAAGATAGCTGTTGTTAGTCAGAATACATTTATTTTTAATACTTCTGTTTGGAATAATATTGCTTACGGTACACCAACAGCCACAGAAGCAGAAATTCAAGAAGCTGCGCGACAAGCAAATGCTCTAGAATTTATTCTAGAAATGCCTGAAGGTTTTGATACACAATTAGGAGATAGAGGAGTCAGACTATCAGGGGGACAAAGACAAAGAATTGCTATTGCTCGGGCATTGCTGAAAAATCCAGAAATTCTGATTTTAGATGAAGCTACAAGTGCTTTAGATTCTATGTCTGAACGGTTAATTCAAGACTCATTAGAAAAGCTCTCTGTTGGCCGCACAGTAATTGCTATTGCTCACCGTCTTTCTACTATTGCTAAAGCGGATAAAGTTGTAGTTATTGAACAAGGAAGGATTGTAGAACAGGGGGCATATCAAGAGCTACTTCAACAACGTGGCAAGTTCTGGCAATATTATCAAATTCAAAATGAAGTGAGATAAATGTAAGGAGTCAGGAGTCAGGAGTCAGGAGTCAGGAAGAAGGAAGAAGGAAGAAGGAAGAAGGAAGAAGGAAGAAGGAAGAAGGAAGAAGGAGTCAGAATAAATGCAATCTACAAGAAGAGATAAACAATAATTCAATCAACATTTAATTAACTGTAAAACAAACATTCCCAATAGTTTATTTTCTTATCGTACAATCAATGTTAAATATTAACTCCTCCGAACCTCTGGTAAGTGTGATTATTCCTACCTATAATCGTCCAGAATACCTCAAACAAGCAATTACTAGCGCAATTCAACAAACTTATCAAAATTTAGAAATTATTGTTTCTGATAATTGCAGTTTGGAAAATCCTCAAGCCCTAGTGGAATCATTTCAAGACTCACGCATCAAATTTTGGCGACATGAACAAAATATTGGGATGCTGGGTAATCAGTTTTATGGTTTTAAAATTGCCACAGGTAAATATGTGGCTAGTCTCCATGATGATGATATGTGGAATGAGGATTTTTTATCTAAACTTGTACCAAATTTAGAGGCAAATCCTCATTTGATTCTGGCATTTTGTGACCAATATATTATAGATAGTGATAGTAAAATTAATGTTGCTGCTACTGAAAATAATACCCGCAGTTATAAACGGGATCAAATCGCTCCCGGAATTCATGAAAATTTTACTCAAATTGGCTTAATTGATAAAAGTATTCCCACTGCGGCTGCTTGTGTCATGAGAAATGGTGTCTTAAATTGGGATAGTATTCCTTTAGAAGTTGACGGAATGTGGGATTTATATTTAACTTATCTGTGTTGTATTTCTGGCTATGGAGTTTATTATATTCCCGAAAAATTAACTAAATATCGAGAGCATGAACAAACTGATACTATGCTCAGTGGTAGTCGCAATATTCAAGCAAAAATTCGTAAAGGTAAAAGTGAGCTGTTCTGTTATCAAACCTTTATGGAAGATCAACTTTTACAAGAATTTAGATCCTACTTTAAAAGCAAATGGTTAGAAGCTAATACAACTTTAGGAATTGGCTTATTACGAGATCAAAAAGTTACAGATGCTCGTGGTTATTTTTGGCAGACGTTAAGCGAACAAAAATTCAATCTGCGAACTTTAGTAGCTTTAATTATCAGTTTTATTCCTGCCAATTTAACAAATAAAATCTGGAAAATTTCCTAATTTAGTAATTCAAGAGAGGTTATGAGTGAAAATTTGTATTGTTACCCACAAAATCAGAAAAGGTGATGGTCAGGGCAGAGTTAATTATGAAGTAGCTCAAGAAGCAATTCGTCGTGGTCATAACCTCACATTATTAGCTAGTGAAATTGCTCCAGAATTAGCAGAAAATAGTGCTGTTAATTGTATTTGTCTCCCAGTAGAAAAGTATCCTACGGAATTTATTCGCAATTTTATGTTTGCGAAAAAAAGCGGGGATTGGTTGCGGAAAAATCGAGCTAATTTGGATTTAATTAAAGTCAATGGCGCGATTACTATAGGTGCATCTGATGTAAATGCCGTCCATTTTGTCCATAATTCTTGGTTGAAATCCTCCGTACATATTTCCCGAACTCGCAAAGATTTATATGGTTTTTATCAATGGTTATTTACAGCGGCTAATGCTTATTGGGAAAAACAAGCTTTCCGCCAATCTAAAATTATTATTGCTGTCTCAAAAAAAGTTGCTCAAGAATTAGTAGATATGGGTGTACCTCTTTCGCAAATTCGGGTAATTGCCAATGGTGTAGACTTACAAGAATTTGCTCCTGGTGTCAGTTCTCGGACTTCATTAGGATTGCCGGAAAATGTAACTTTGGCATTATTTGCGGGTGATATTCGGATTTCTCGAAAGAACTTAGATACCGTACTTCATGCGTTGGTAAAAGTTCCTGAATTACATTTAGCAGTTGTCGGTGCTACTCAAAATAGTCCTTATCCGGCAATGGCCAAGGCATTAAATATTAGTGAAAGAGTGCATTTTTTAGGTTATCGCCATGATATGCCGCAAATTCAACGGGCATCAGATTTATTTGTGTTTCCTTCCCGTTATGAACCTTTTGGACTTGTAGTGATTGAGGCTATGGCTTCAGGCTTGCCAGTAATTACGGCTACTACCACTGGTGCGGCTGATTTACTTAATTCTGATTGTGGCATTGTTTTAGACGACTGCAACGATGTTAACGCTTTAGCCCATGCTCTTGGTTTATTAAATAGCGATCGCTCGCTGCGTCAACAAATGGGTAAAGTTGCCCGTACCATTGCCGAACAGTATAGCTGGTCAACAATGGCACAAACCTATTTAAATATATTTGAGGAGTTAATTACCAATGAGAAACACAGTTCTCATCCCCACCTATCGCCGTCCTCAAGACCTAGCCCGCTGTCTGAAAGCACTGCAACAGCAAACTAAATCAGTTGATCAGGTGATCGTTGTTGTCAGAGATACAGACATAGACACCCAGCAATTCCTAAATCAATTCACGTCCCACATCCTCCCCTTACAAATTGTTACCGTCACCCAGCCGGGAGTAGTCGCCGCCCTTAACGCCGGACTGGCACAAGTACAGGGAGACATTGTTTCTATCACGGATGATGATGCTGCCCCCCACCCTGATTGGTTAGCTAAAATTAATACTCACTTCAGCGTCTATCGTGCCATTGGTGGCGTTGGTGGCCGTGATTGGGTTTATCAAGGAGACAAATTAGAAAATGGTTCTCGTCCCATAGTTGGTAAATTGCAATGGTGGGGGCGCGTCATTGGCAACCATCATTTAGGGGTAGGTGTTCCTCGTGAAGTTGATGTCCTTAAAGGTGTGAACATGAGTTTTCGCACCCAAGCTATTGGTAAATTGTGCTTTGATGATAGGATGCAAGGTACAGGCGCACAAGTACATTTTGAAATGTCTTTTACTCTTGCTCTCAAACGTGCTGGCTGGAAGATGATTTATGATCCTAGTATTGGTGTAGATCACTATCCAGCCCAACGTTTTGATGAAGATCAACGTCATAACTTCAACGACACGGCATTAATTAACCTAGTCCATAACGAAACCTTAGTTTTATTAGAACATCTTTCTCCCCTGCGTCAGGCTGTGTTTTTATCTTGGTCAGTCTTAATCGGCACAAGGGAAAGTTTAGGAATATGTCAATGGCTGCGACTATTTCCCCAACAAAGACAACTTGCTAGTAAAAAATTGCACGCATCCTTACAGGGAAGATGGTTGGGATATCAACAATATAGAAAGATGAAAAAACCCCATCTTAGTTATTAATTAAGATTTACAAATATCAAGATTTTTAAACAACATTGAGATCAAAATGATTTCTAAACCAATACTTTTCCATACTGTTTTAAAAGAACAATTTTCTCCCCAAGATCGATCTGCCCAAAGTTGGATCATCATCCTTGGTTTTATCTTTCTCACAACAGCTTGCTACTTTACCACTACATCCAGTTTACGCCTCGTCTTTCCCGCTACAGCCTTTATAGTAGCCCTGTTTTTATACTTACGGCATCCCATTCATTATATCGGCTTCACCTGGTGGATATGGTTTCTCACCCCCTTAATCACTCGTTTAGTTGACTATAAGGTTGGTTGGGACCCTACCCGACAAATGTTAATTGCACCTTACTTAGTAGTATTTATAACTGTATTCACCTTCTTGAAACATCTACCTAGCACTGTTCGTCAAGGGGGATTGCCATTTCTTTTAGGTTTTATAGGAGTTTGCTATGGATGTTTAGTGGGTTTAATTTACAATCAACCACTCCCTGTAGTGCGGAGTTTTTTAGATTGGCTAAGTCCGATAATTTTTGCTTTTCACCTATTTTCTAATTGGCGAGATTATCCCAGTTATCGCCAGCATCTGCAACGCATATTTATTTGGTGTGTACTCATCCTGGGAGCTTACGGTGTTTATCAATTTGTTGTCGCTCCTGAATGGGATAGATATTGGCTTTTAGAATCTAAAATGTTTACCAGTGCTGGACACCCTATCCCTTTTGGAATGCGTGTTTGGAGTACATTACACTCACCCGGTCCATTTGGTACTGTAATGATGACTGGGTTACTATTATTATTTACCAGTTCTGGTCCGTTAATTTTTCCGGCTTCTGCTGTGGGTTATTTATCATTTTTACTTTCCCAAGTGCGGACAAGTTGGGGCGGCTGGTTGTTAGGAATAATTTTGATTTTTGGTTCAGTAAAACCCCAGATTCAAATGCGCTTAGTTACCATAATTTTGGTAATGACAATATGTGTGATTCCATTGGTAACTATCGAACCTCTTTCTAAAGTCATTACCAGTCGATTTGAAAGTTTTTCTAATATAGAACAAGATGGTAGTTTTAGGGATAGATCAGCAACTTATGACAGAAACTTGAATTTAGCTCTTTCTAATGTTGTCGGTAACGGCTTTGGAAATACCTGGAAGGTGAATGAAAAAACTGGACAAATAGAGGTAATTGTCATTGATAGCGGCATTTTAGATATGTTTTTTACCTTGGGTTGGATTGGTGCTATACCCTATATTAGTGCGTTAGTATTAATGCTTGTTATGGTTAGTAATTATACGGAAAGTCGTTTTGATAGTTTTCTCAGCGCTGCCCGCGCTATTGGTATCAGTTCTTGCGCTCAGTTAATTATCTACAGCGGGATGCTGAGTATTGCAGGGATGATTATGTGGGGATTTTTGGCTATGGCTATGGCAGGACATAAATACTATAGCAGACCACAGGTATAGTATTTGACTTATTGATTAAACTGTAAGATCCCTGACTTCAACAAGATGTCGGGGATCTGCGCTTGGGAATTTCTATAAATTCAATGAAAGTGCTATGGACTGATAGAATATGTTCACTTTCATTACTAATTTACTTTAGCGATATCTACTGGAATCAGATACAAAATTTATCTAAGAAACCACACACCAAAATACTTTCAACTCTGTTCCCTGTTCCCTGTTCCCTGTTCCCTGTTCCCTACTATTATAAATGAGGTACTTATGAATCAAATTCATCGGGTGGCGATTGTTGGAGGAAATCACGGTAATGAATTAACGGGAGTTTATTTAGTCAAAAAATTTCAGCAATATCCCCATTTAATTCATAGAGCCAGTTTTGAAACTTTATCATTACTTGGCAATCCCAAAGCTATTACTGCACGGACAAGATATATTGATACAGACCTAAATCGTTGCTTTAATGAATGTAAATTATCAGATCCAAAAACCTCAAGTTATGAGGAATTAAGAGCGCGAGAAATTCAACAAATATTACAACCACAAAACCAACAAAATGTAGATACAATTATTGATTTACATACGACTACTGCCAATATGGGATTATGTATTATCTTGGGAAATTGGCATCCTCTATTACTGAACTTAGCGGCTGATTTGAGTGCAATTAATCCTTTGGTAAAAGTTTATATTCATGAACAACCCAAAGACAGTGGTTTTCTACGTTCTTTATGTGATTTGGGTTTTGCTATTGAAGTTGGTGCCGTACCACAGGGAATTTTAAATGCTGAATTATTTCAACAAACTGAGCAACTTATTTATAGTATTTTAGATTATTTTGAAGACTATAATCAAGGAAAAAACTTGCCAAAAAATGATTCGCTGACAGTTTATAAATCAATTGGTGTTATTGATTATCCTAGAAATGAAGTAGGGGAAATTCAGGCTATGATTCACCCCCAAATTCAGTTCAAAGATTATGAACCTTTGCATCCTGGTGATCCTATGTTTATCACTTTTACAGGAGAGGAAATTTTGTATCAAGGCAATTCCACTGTTTATCCCATTTTCATTAATGAAGCTGCCTATTATGAGAAAGGAATTGCCATGCACATTAGCAAAAAAGAATTAATTAAGATTAGCTAATTCTCTGGTTTCCATAACGCTGATGATATTGTCTTTTCTGATTAATTCACGGTATATATTCAGTGTTTCTTCATGCACTCGTGCGATACTAAATCTTTCTAGATTTTGTTGAGCGCGGAATTTCCATTGATCTAAAAGTTGGCGATCGCTCAGTAACTGTGTCAAAGTCTTAGCCAAAGTAGGGATATCTTTAGGTGGCACTAAAATGCCTGCT
Organism: Dolichospermum sp. OTE_75_concoct_329_sub; assembly: GCA_031376645.1. Lineage (GTDB taxonomy): Bacteria > Cyanobacteriota > Cyanobacteriia > Cyanobacteriales > Nostocaceae > Dolichospermum. The sequence continues at coordinate 82,837 of JANMEE010000036.1, forward strand.
TGACTATAATCTAAAGTTTCCGGAATGCCATCTACATTACTGGCAATGATCGCACAACCAGCTTCCCGCGCTTCTGTTAGGACTAAGCCAAAAGATTCGCAGTGAGAAGCCAGCACAAAGATATCCGTTGCTAACATATAGCATTGCGGTTCTGACTGAAATCCTTCAAAATGAATGTGATTCTTCAAACCTGTATTTTGCACCATAGTCTCGAACATTGGTCGATCTGGTCCATCTCCTACTAAATATAAATGTGCTTGCGGAAAATCTATAGAAACTATTTTAAAGGCCTCAATTAATTCATAAATACCTTTACGGGTATACATCCCAGCCACAGTAGTTATAGATGGATGTTGCATTGGTACTGGTTGATAATCTTGCAGTTTTTTATGTCGAGGACTTCCTAAAGTCCCGTTGCTAACTACTCGCAACTTTTGAGATGGAATACCCCGTTGAATCATGGAATTAGCTACTGCTTTACTGACTGCAATTACCTGATCAGCCAATCCCATTAATATAGCACTATGTTGAAATTCATTATGGACAGTAGAAACTAAATGATATTCTTGATTTTTTCGACAAATCCCGGCTAAAATTGCTCCTGTCATCATGTGGACATGAACAATATCTGCTTGAAATTCTTTAATTATTTGGCGATAATGCCAAACAGTTTTAATAAGATTTAATGGACTGCGGCATTGATTGAGATAAAAATGCTCAACACCATGATCTGTTAATAATTTTTCATATTCTCCACCAGCAGAAGCTACAGCAACATCAAGACCACTTTTTGCTTGTAAACAAGCTAAATCTACTGCTACATTGACAATGCCATTGCCGATTTTTTGAACATGATTAGTAATATGTAGAATTCGCATTTGAATTTTCTCCACCGTAATTATTTATAGTTAATTTTTAGATCCGTACCCCTAAGAGGTTGTTTGATAGCGTTCACGAAGTGTGCCGTATCCCTGCGGGAGCCGGAGGCATCAGGCATAGCGTGGCGTAGCCATAAAGTAATCTCAGGTATGTTTGTTTACCCCCCTTAGTCCCCCTGACCAGTGTAGGTTTTTTACATTGAGATTGATAATAGGGGCCAGACTTGGCAGACAAGGAGGGAAAGTGGACAAGGAGGAAGGAGAAAGAAGAATTAAAACCTATGAAGATAGGGAACATATCGGGCGGAATTTTCCGGTTCTTTTTCTTCATACTCCCTTGTCTACTTTCCTTCCTTGTC
>JANMEE010000046.1:0-20631 GCA_031376645.1 Dolichospermum sp. OTE_75_concoct_329_sub
AACTCAGCAATCACGACAAGTTGAGATTTTATATCCTAGATTATATAAAAGTTCAACAGAGATGATAAATATTATACAATCACCAATTGTATAATATAGCAATCCTAAATGAATTATGAATACAAAGATCAAAGATCCCCGACTTCTTCAAGAAGTCGGGGATCTAAACCTCCCAGTATGTATAAATCAACTAGGATTGCTATATTTCCTAAGATAGATTTTTAACCATAATTATCTTCTAAGCTTTTATCTCCAATATTATACTTATAGTTAGATTAAAATTATTTACCACGGAAATAGTATGAGAAGTCTAGTATTTTATTGTTATTAAAGTATTAAAAATAGTAAAATCATTGTTTATATAGCCAAGATACAGGTGCAAAAACCTCAATGTTAAATATTCATCATTTGAGGATAAAAGACTTACTGAAAATACCTGCACGTTTAGGGGTGGTAAAGATTACCAGTGTGATGCCTTTGGCGAGCGCAGCTATCGCTATTTTCATTGGTAGTTTGGTATTACTAGGTTGGTATTTTGATATTGAAATTCTTAAAAAGGGCTTTCCAGGTAGTCCTGCCACAATGAAGGCGAATACAGCACTGTGTTTTTTGTTGTCTGGATTGTCCCTGTGGCTATCCCAAATTATCGCGGCTCGGAGGATAAGTTTAGGGGAAACAGAGACAGAGGTAAATAATAGGAATTCTCCCCGTCGGTATGTTCTTTATTTGTGGCTGGCTCGATTTTGTGCGGTAACAGTAACTGGAATTGGTTTACTGACCATTATTCAATATTTGTTTGACTGGAATTTCGGTATTGACGAACTGTTATTTCCGGACTCACCAATAGTAGTGACGACATCCCATGCTGGACGGATGGGGATTAATACGGCAACAAGTTTTACACTAATTGGTTTAGCGCTATATTTCATTGTTCAGCCAAAAAAACAGCTTACCTATTGGTCTACCCAAATTTTTGCCCTCATAGCCGCTTTTATTTCCTTAGAGTCGTTGCTGGGCTATGCCTACGAACAGAAAATTCTCTATGGTGTAATGCCGTACACAACATCAATGGCATTACATACGGCACTGACTTTAATGGCGTTGTCTATCGGCATTCTGTGGGCGGGTTCAAAACATGGTTTAATGCGGGTAATAACCAGTAAGAGTGATGGTGGTTTAATAGCTCGGCGTTTATTATTCCCAGCAATAACAGTACCTTTTGTGGTCGGTTGGTTAATACTTAAAGGTTTACAAGGGAGGATGTATGATCCTGTCCTTGCCATTTCACTGTTTGCTACTATTCTAATTATAATTTTTAGCGTTTTAATTTGGCAAATGGCGATAGTAATTGATCGCCTTAGTCGTCAGCGTAAAAGCGCCCAAGCAGCATTGAAAGAAAATGAAGAGAAACTGCAAAGTTTCGTCAACGCTAATATTGTTGGGATTTTATTTAGCGACATTGATGGGAGTATTTACCAAGGAAACGACGAATTTCTGAGAATAATTGGTTATACACAAGAGGATTTATTAGCTGGGAGGATAAATTGGTGGAATCTGACACCACCAGAATATATAGATTTTGATGAACAAGTAATCGCTCAAGCCCAGTCTAGTGCGGATGCCACTTGTGTACCATTTCAGAAAGAATATATTCGCAAAGATGGTAGTCGTGTTCCTGTGTTAGTTGGTTTTGTGTTACTGGGAGAAGAACGGGAGAAAGCAGTATGCTTTATTCTAGATTTAACGGAACAGCAAGCTGCACTTCGTCAACTTCAAGAAGCAGAAGCGGCACAACAAAAATTAGTATCCGTGATCGAAAATAGCTCAGACTTTATTGGTATAGCTACTTTTGCAGGTCAACCTCTTTATGTCAATGAGGCGGGGCAAAAATTGGTTGGGATCAAAAGCATGGAAGAGGTCAAAGAAAAGCAAATATTAGATTTCATTATGCCGGCAGATCAGGCATATCTACAAGAGCATATTTTACCAACTGCAATCAGAGTTGGACGTTGGCAAGGAGAATTTCGTTTCCGTAACTTTGAGACAGGTCAAGCAATACCCGTTGATTATAACATCTTCATTATTAATGATAGAAACACGGGAGAGCCAATAGCTTGGGCGACTGTGACACGCAATATTACCCATAAAAAGCGGACTGAGGAAAAAATCCTCCAACTCAACCAAAAATTACAGCGACGAGTCACCGAGTTACAAACTTTATTGGACATGATTCCTATTGGTATTGGCATCGCAAAAGATCCAGAATGCCAAACTATTAACATGAATCCGGCTTTTTCCAAGTTACTAAGGATGCAGACTGATCAAAATGGCTCTCTTACTGCTCCCCCAGAAGAAGGGCCAACAAAATTTAAAGTGTTCCATGAAGGTAAAGAACTGACCGAAACAGAACTGCCCATGCAGTATTCTGCGGCTCATGGTGTAGAAATTTTGGATTTTGAAGTTGATGTTGTCTATGACGATGGCACAGTCATGACTTTGTTAGAGTCTGTCACCCCGCTATTTACTGAAGATGGTAAAACCAGAGGATGTATCGGGGCATTTTTGGATATTACAGAGCGAAAGCAGTCGGAGAATTTGCTGCGAAATCACCAAAAGTGGCTAGAGGATATACTTAATTGGATGCCGATTCCTATAGCATTTATTGAACCAGGAACGGCGCGGGTACTATTTGCTAATCAAGCTGCTGATAAATTAGCTGGGGGTGAATTTCCTAAAAATAAACCAGCGGCAGAATATCACACTTTTTACCATTGTACGGATGCCGCAGGTAATCGCATCCCTAATGAACAAATGCCGGGGGTGCGGGCAGCGCGTGGGGAAAGTTTGGTGGGACTTGAGGTAGACTGGCATACATCTAAAGGTATTCACTCTCTCCTCATATATTCTGATACTTTGCCAGCTATACACGGTTATCCAATAACCTGTATTATGACCTTCCAAGATGTTACTAAACTCAAACAAATTCAAAAAGACCTGTCATCAGGCTACAAAAATCTCCAGCTACTATTTAATACGGCTAACAGTCTCCTATCTACCCAGCAACCATTAGCATTGATTAACAGTATTTTTCAACAACTAGCAGAGCAGATTGATTTGGATGTTTACTTTAACTATGTGGTTGAAGGAAACTCTCAGTTCATGCGGTTAGCTTCTTCCAAAGGTATTTCTCAGGAACTGGCTGAAGAAATTGAAATGCTGGAGTTTGGTCAAGCAGTGTGCGGTACTGTTGCTCAGGAGCGACGGTCAATGGCTGTAAATAAAGTACAGGAATCAACTGAGCTAAAAACAGAATTAATTCGCTCTATTGGTATTAAAGCTTATTATTGTTATCCCTTGATAGCGAATGAGCGACTGATTGGCACTCTTTCTTTTGGTAGCCGCAGTCTATGTGAATTTAATGAAAATCAAATAGCGATTATGCAAGCGGTATGTGACCAAACAGCGATCGCAATGGACAGAGCTAATTTGATCACTTCCTTGCAAGCACAAACTGAGCAGTTACGGGAAGCTAACCGGATGAAGGATGAGTTTTTGGCGGTTTTATCCCATGAATTGCGATCGCCTCTCAATGCCATAGTCGGCTGGTCTCATCTACTACGGATTCGGAAGTTCAGCGAAGATCAGGTGGCACAGGGTTTAGAAACTATTGAACGCAACGCGAAGATGCAAAACCAGCTAATTGATGATCTGTTGGATATCTCTCGCATTACTAGAGGCAAATTGAAGTTTAATCCTCGGAATTGCGATTTAGTTCCCATCATTAAGTTAGCAATTGATACTGTCTCCCTAGCTGCCCAAGCGAAGGAAATTAATTTGCACTTTTACCCCTATTCTGAAGAGTCTGGGGAGTTAGCCTCTTCTGTGATTGTTTCCGGTGATAGCGATCGCTTACAACAGATTATCTGGAATTTGTTAATCAATGCTATCAAGTTCACACCTCAAGGCGGTAATGTAGAAATTAGACTGAATAAGACTGCGATTTGTAGCCCAGAGCTAAAAAGTGATCATCCTCAATTGACAAGATATGCTGAAATTCAAATAATTGACAATGGAGTTGGGATTACTGCTGATTTCCTCCCCTACGTCTTTGATCGCTTTCGTCAAGCTGATAGTTCTAGCACTAGGTCTTATGGTGGACTAGGACTAGGATTATCACTCGTACGCCATTTAACAGAACTGCATGGTGGTACTGTTCATGTCGAAAGTTTAGGTGAAAACCAAGGATCAACATTTACTGTCAGACTCCCACTCCTAGAAGCAAGCAGAAATGCCCAGGAGCAAAAGTATGGGGAAGAAACAGAAAAATCTCCTTCTGTCCTTCTGGGTTCTTCAGCCTGTCTGCCAATACTTGAAGGCGTAAAAGTGTTAGTTGTAGATGATGAAGCTGATAGCCGTGAATTTATTGCTATGGTACTCAAAGAATGCCAAGCAGAAGTTACAGCAGTGACATCTGTGCCAGAGGCATTGCAAATGCTTACCCAATGGCAACCTGATGTTTTAATTAGTGATATTGGGATGCCAGGAGAAGATGGTTACTCTTTAATTCGCAAAGTGCGATCGCTACCCCCAGAAAAAGGCGGAAATATTCCCGCAGCCGCATTAACAGCTTATGCAGGGGTAGAAGATAGAATGCGAGCTATCCAGTCTGGTTTTCAGTTGCATTTGCCTAAACCCATTGAACCAGAGGAATTGGCTACAGTGGTGGCTAGTTTGGTGAAACGCAATGTGCTAAATCCGGATTTATAACCGTTTGTGGAGAAGAATTTTGCAAAACAGGCACTAATTTTGATTAAATACGTCAAATATCTTGAATTTATTCAAAAATATCGAACAGAAGTAGGGGCAATCCCCCCGTGGTTGCCCAATCCCCCTGTGGTTGCCCCTATCCTTCTTCAATACAATGGTTTCAAATTAAAATGAAATTCAATTTCCATCAATTTGGTTCTCAGAAATTACTAAAAAAGTTATTTCTGCCTTTGTTTTTAATTTCCCTACTCATGGTTTTTTGGGGAAACACTTTTACACCCGTTATCGCACAAGAAGTATCACGTCAAGAAATTCGTGGTGTGTGGATGACAAATAATGATCTGAATATTCTCAGAGATAGGACTAAAGTTCAGGAAGCAGTAATCCAACTGCAAAAACTCAATTTTAACACTATCTATCCTGTAGTTTGGAATTCTGGTTATGTCATGTATCCTAGTGCTGTAGCCAAGCGGTTAGAAATTCAACCATTTGTATTTCAAGGCGTAGATGGACATGATATTCTTGCAGATTTAATTGATAAATCTCATCGGCAAAATTTACTAGTAATTCCCTGGTTTGAATTTGGGTTTATGGTTCCTCCCAGTTCAGAATTAGCCATGAATAAACCAGAATGGCTCACACAGAAAAAAGATGGAAGTCAACTATCTGTTAGTGCCGCTGGTGAAGTTTCTTGGTTAAATCCATTTCATCCACAGGTACAACAGTTTATTAGCGATCTTCTAGTAGAACTTACCAATAAGTATGATCTTGATGGTATCCAATTTGATGATCATACAAGTTTACCTTCTGAATTTGGCTACGATAAATATACAGTTGCCTTATATCAACAAGAAACCCAAAAAACTCCCCCAAGTGATCCTCAAGATCCAGAATGGATAAATTGGCGGGCAAATAAGATTACAGATTTCATGGTAAGACTTAACCAAACAGTTAAACAGATAAAACCGAAAATGATTTTTTCTGTCTCTCCTAATTACTATGATTATGCCTATAAATTTCACCTTCAAGATTGGTTAAATTGGGTGAGATTAGATATAGTAGATGAGTTAATTGTACAAGTTTATCGGGAGAATTTAGATCATTTTATTGATAATCTTTCCCGTCCAGAAATGGCAGAAGTAAAACAAAAAATTCCGGCGGGAATCGGTATCATGGCAGGTTTAAGAACTAAACCCGTATCAATTCAACAGATTAAAGCTCAAGTTCGTGCGGCCCAACAACGGGGACTGGGTGTAGCTTTTTTCTATTATGAAAGTCTTTGGAATACTGCACCAGAAGCATTAAAAGAACGTTTGGCTGGATTTCAAAGTTTATTTCCATATCCTGCATTAAGAACGGTTGTAGAGTCTGCCGAAGGGTCAATAAATCCAGCAGGGGAAACGAATCTAACTGTGACTGACCAAATACCATTTTAATATGTCATTTGATTGATTTTTTATGGCTGTAGAAACCACATTTATCGTAGGGGTTTAGCAGTGATCACTGGTGTCAACTTAGCCCAAAAATGCCTTATCTGTAGGCTTCTACACCCTCTTAAGGAATACCAGCTTGGTTGAAAATTTGTTCAGCAGAAATTACCAAACCTGGAAAAAGAGCATCTTCTAAACTATCTGTACCGCGCTTAGTTTGTGGACGGACATCAGGATAAAATATAGTTACAGTTTTCGATTTAGGATCTATTACCCAAACTCTCATCACATCAGCATCAAGATAATCACTAGCTTTAGCACTCATCTCTCCAAAAGATTGATCAGGTGATATAATTTCAATTACTAAATCTGGGGGAATTGGACAAGCTTCATTTTCAATCACATCACTAGAAAAACGAGCATAAGAAATATATAATAAGTCTGGTACAGGAACCCAATCCTTACCACGCTTTTTTAAAATAACCCCCCATTCTACTCCAACTTCACCTTTATTCTCTGCCCATTGGGTGAGAATTATACACAATGCAATAGTTAATCTAGAATGGAATCTTTTTGGTGACATTTTTGGTTTTGCTTCCCCATTAACTAATTCATAAGTGATATCCTCTTCGGGAAGATTCAGAAACTCTTGTAATGTCAGTTGATGTTTAATAGAAATCATAACTAACTTTCTTGTTGGCAATGATTACATGATATCTTAAATAAATAAGATTTTGTTTGTCTGAATCAGGATACCCAGGATTTAAGGATTAACAGGATTTTAATTCCTAATTATCTGAATTTTTTGTCTGAATCAGGATACCCAGGATTTAAGGATTAACAGGATTGATAATAGATATTTTATTAATTACCCATTACCAATACAGCGGTTTCCGCTCTTATGAGGTACATCTTAGCCCCCTCATCGCTTGCGGGGAGGGGGTTGGGGGTGGGGTTCTTGTTCCGGGTTTGATGACAATTTGCTGTAATTGATTTGTACAGTGCGTAAGTCCTAGAAATTTAGGAATTGGTTTGTAAATAATCAATTGCGGCTGCTAATTTATCTGGATAACCTTCGGCAAATCTTTCAAACCATAATCCTTCTGATGATAATGGGTCTAATTTAGCTAACCATTGTTTAGCAGGGTTTTCTAGGGCTTTTTTTTGTTCAGCTTGAAATTTTGCTTGACGAATTTTCTCCTGTATTAATTCTTCTTGTTTTCGCAGTTGTTCAGCCGCATCTTGTTCTGCTAAATCAGCTTGCACATCTGCTAATAAGTTATCTACAAATACATCAGAATTGGTAACAGGTGAATGGATAAATTGAATTGGGGGTAAATTATTCTGTGGTACTGTTTTATTTTCAGCAAAATCAGCTTGTACTTCTGATAACAACTTATCTATAAATACATCTGATTTTATTGTCGGTGAAATCAATTTAACAGGGGTTAAATTATTTTGTGGTAGTGTAATTTTTGGTTCTGTATATTCAGTTTTAATTTCAGATAAAAGCTTGTCAATAGAATCCATATCTATAAATTCCTTAAAAAATCATCGAAGTAGGGTGGGCAATGCCCACCAAACCCTACCCATTAATCATTAATCGCATTAAGCAGAACTTCTGATAAACTCATATCTTCCATATCATCCATGGTGATAGTGTCGCAAATATCAAACTTAGCACCTGCACTTTGTAGTTCATCATCCAATATCTTCAAAAAGCGGGTAGCTTGAGGATCATTACCAACTTGAATAAAGGAAATAGCTAGTTCTTCATCTTTATCCAGACGACGAGAAGCTTCAATAATGACCTTCATTACTGCTTTGCGATCATCTGGTTCACCATCAGTAACTACTAATATTGTTTCCCCATTAGATTTAGTTGTACCGGAGGTTTTGCGTTGTAAATAATCATCGGTAGCGTGTTTTAAAACACCAGCTAAATCTGTTGTTCCCGAAGGATCATTTTCTGTGAAAATCTGTAACACTTTGGCAGATGTAACATTTTCATAACGTTTAAATCTCCCGGAAAACAAGTAAATAGTAATGCCATCTGGATCAAATTGTTCACATTTACTTGCTAAGGCAAAAGTAGATTCTTGTGCTGTTGCCCATCTAGTTCTCCCACCTTTTTGATCTGGGGTAGCCATGCTACCGCTTTTATCAATAATTAAGGTGTAATCACGGTTTTCTAGCATGACTAAACTCTCCAGATATTAGTGTTTTTGTTAATTAATCAGTGATGGCATTCATTAAAACATCAGCCAAACTCATGTCTTCTAAATCATCTAAAGTAATGGTGTCACAAATATCAAATTTTGCCCCAACACCTTCTAATTGATCATCTAAGGCTTTAAGAAATTTGGTTGCTTGCGGATCTGAACCAACTTGAATCATGGAAATTCCTAATTCTTCATCTTTTTCCATTTGTTGGGTAGCACGGATGATGATTTCAAATACGGCTTTGCGATCATCTGGTTCCCCATCAGTAATAACTAAAATGGTTTCTCCATTAAGTTTTGTTGTCCCAGCGGCTTTGCGCTGAAAGTAGTTATTAAGAGCATCTTGGAGTACACTTCCTAAGTTAGTTGTACCTGCTGGATCATTCTCCTGAAATATTTGGGCTACTTTGGCAGCAGTAACATTTTCATAACGTTTAAATCTGCCAGAAAAAACGTAAACTGTAATGCCATCAGGATCAAATTCTTCACACTTTCTGGCCAAAGCAATAGTAGATTCTTCAGCTATCTTCCATCTACTTCTACCACCCGCTTGATCTGGTGTGGACATACTGCCACTTTTGTCAATAATTAAGGTATAATCCCTATCGCTCATCATAATCTTCCTTTTGTTATTTTCCTATCTCTATTTTAACTCTTAAGTATGAATACGGCAGATAATTCATCCGTCCTTATCTGCGTTTATCTGCGTTTATCTGCGTTCAATTATTCTTAAATTCTAATTCTATGCAGATTCATCTTAACTACGAATTACTAGTTTTTGACTTAGGATAAGCAATGCGTTTGTGATGAAATTGTTGCCAAACATCTACAAAGATTTGGGCAATTCTAGGCATTTCCTCTCTTGTCAATCCTGAATCTATTAATTGTTCATCTTGCCATTTTGCTTTGAGAATATTATTCAGCATATTTAATGCCTTTTCTGGAGTTGCATCTTTGAGACTTCTTAATGCAGCTTCACAAGAATCTGCTAACATAACAATTCCTGTTTCCCGTGATTGGGGTATAGGTCCATCATAACAAAAATCGGCTTTATCTACGATGATATGCGGATTTTCTTGAGCTATTTGTTGTGCTTGGTGATAAAAATAGGCGATCGCCATTGTTCCTTGATGTTCGGGAATAAAAGCCTGAATTGCCGTTGGTAAACTGTGTTTCTTGGCCATTACTAACCCTTCGGTAACGTGCTTTTTAATTAGTCTTGCACTTTCCCAAGGATCTTTAATTTCTGTTTCATGTTTATTAGGACTGCCAATTTGATTTTCAATAAATCCTAGAGGATCGTGCATTTTCCCAATGTCATGATATAGAGTTCCCGCCCTAACTAATTCTACATTACATCCTAATTGTTTAGCCGCAGCTTCCGCTAAAGTTGCCACTAATAAAGTATGTTGAAAAGTTCCTGGAGTTTCTGTAGCTAGTCGTTTTAATAAGGGGCGGTTAGGGTTAGCTAATTCTGCCAAGCGGATGGGGGTAATGACATCAAATAGTGTCTCTAAATAAGGACTTAAACCCAAAGCCACAACACTCCAAGATAAGCCAGAGACAGCAAATAAACCTGCTTCTTGGAGGATATACCAACCTGAACCAAATACCCCACCGGTGAGAATTTTTAATAACAAGAATACCCCACCTTGGGTTAAGGCAGTGATAACACCTAATAATGCTAGTTCTTCACGCGATCGCAATCTATGCGCTACATAACTACTTAACATTCCTCCCGCAGCCCCAGCCAGCAATACCAAAATATTTGTATCTGTAGTAATTGGTAGTACCAACGACAATAACCCCACCACTGTCATCCCTATAGTTGGTCCATAGAAACTGCCTAATAATAAACCAATAGCACTCCAGGTAGTATAGGGTAAACTCATTGCTAATACTCCGGGAACAGTGATGGTAAGTAGTAAAACCAATAAGCGATCGCGTTGTCGCAAATAGTTATGACTTTTTCTTTCTAACCAAACAAAAATCCCAATTACTAGCGTAATGAGTATGGAAACAACTGTTAAACCCATCCAATTCACTTGACGAACAATCAGACGATAATGTTCTAATATCTGAAATTTTTTGATTGTAATTTTTTCTCCTTTACTAACAATTATCTCTCCTTTTTTTACCTGCATCATTACAGATGGTATTTTATTGGCTACTAGTTCACTTTGTTGTTTAGTTTGTGCTTCATCTTGTTTGATATTTGGCTTTAGTACGGCTAATAATACATTTTTTGCTAACGGTTCAGCTTCACTAGGTACAGATAATTCTACTTGCAAACTAACTGCATTATTCAAAATAGTTTTAGGTAATCCAGCAGATATACCTTGGGCAAGAATTCGCTCGGCAATTTTATGAATTCCAGTTTGTGTTTTTAACCAATCATTATCAGTCAAATCTAAAATAATAGGTTCTATGTAAATTTTTTTTACTTGTCCAGTTTCTAGTTTTAATGCTTTCTTAATAGCTTGATCGTATCCTTGCCTAACTTGTGATATTTGAGTAATCAGTTCTGAAAAATCAGATTCTGATGCGATAAATTGATTAGCTTCCAGTTCTGATAATGCTTGAATAAAAGATGCTTCATCATTATAATTTCCATAACTAGGCAAAGGTAATCCTGGAAAATTTGATGAATTAGAGAGTTGTTTGCCACTTATTAAATTTTGCGGTAGTAACAACAATTTTGAATTTTGTTTTTTTAAATTCTGTTTTCTATTATTTTCTAAAGTTCCTTTGAGTTTTTGCCATTCTGATTCAGGAAAAGCCCTAAGATAACGTTGAGTAGAAGTTGATAAAACTGAAGTGTCAGCAAAAGGAAAAGTACCAACTATTCCCCGCAATTGATTACTTTTATCTAAAATCTCTTCTAAATGCTCATTGATTTCCTCATTTATTCGGTTATCAATCATCAAAATTGGCACAGACCTATCTATAGCATTTTGTCGTTGCTGTTCTGTTTCCTGTCGATCTTCAATATTATCCGCATAGGGAGCAATAAATGTTTGCAAGGCAATATTATCAACTTTCATTCTTGGTTGATTATATAAGTCATGACCCACTACACTTGTTAGTGATAATATGGACAACACTAAAATTATTGAGGAGCGTTTTTGGTGTACCCATCTAAAAATAACTTTATCAATACCACTGGTTTTTCTAACTAATTTAGCGGTTGATTTTTGTGTCTGCCCCCGTTTTCCTTGTTTTCCCTGGTGACTATGTGCTGATAAATACAGAAGTAGATTTTTGAAAAAATTCTTATGCAGTTTCTGTTGACACCTTCCTTCACGAAATAGGATTTTATACTGTCGCTGCCATTGCCTTAATTGCTGACTCAAGGACTGCAAAAATTGCTGCGTTTTCATATTTCCTGCCGCGAAATACCCTAAATATGGCTAATGCCTCCGGCTCGCTATCGTGAAAGCCACCCAAGCTGCATCACAACTTCAGGAGGGATAGCGGTTCGCATTTTAACCTTTTTAGGATTAAATACCACAGTCTCCAATTATACGGCACGACTAATTGCCTGCTTCGCTGAATTAAATTATTTCAACGTCTACGGATAATATGAGGAGCTGCAAAAATAGTATATCTTGTCTCTACACATTCGCCACAATCATCACGAAAGTTATAAACTCCAGACCACACCGCCATCATTCTATCGGCTAATTTTAATATTTGGGTAAAATTCTCCAGTCCCCAGGCTGGAGACTTGGTAACTGAGGGAGAAATTTGCCAATTTACAGGTATACCAACTGTACTGTTATATGACCCCGATAATACTCCAGCGATCGCACTTGTAACATCTTGATTGGCAAAATCGTGATTTTGATTAGCTCGTAATACAGTTAGGGGAAAGTCTTCTAGGGTACTCCCAAAGCAGTAAAAAGCTAAACCAATATTGCTAGTTAATTGTTCTGTACTGCTCAATTCCCTTTGTGCGATTTCTAGTCCCGCCCCTTTTTTTAATAAGTCATTGACGTTTATTAATTGTTGTGGTAAGGAAGTTGATGTTTTATCTAAAAAACTAACCATTTCGGAAATGAGGCTATGGGGGTTAAGTTTTTCATTCAGGGATTGAGCGATCGCATATCCTATAATTAAACTAGCATCTCTTACTATCGGTTCATTTTGCCGATTCCATATTTTTTGGACTTCGAGAATCTTTTCTCGCATTTTCCCAGTATCTTCATGAAAAAACATCACTACTGGTAATGTAGCGAGAATTATTTGTCCCCAGGAGTTAATATTTGTTTCTAATTCAATACCTGCTTGTTGTTGACGCTTTAACCAGTCATCTACATCTAACTTGCCTAAACTGATTAAACTTTCCGTACCCAAAACGGCAACTTTACCCAAATTGCAATTATTTGGGTTAGTTAAACTTTCTCCTAAAAACGCTCCTAGAAAAGCACCCCTAACCCGACTGACGAGAGAATAACGCATAATTTATCCTTGGTAATTGGTAATTATTACCTATTACCCATTCCCTATTCCCTGTTATTGAATTAAATGATACACCAGTGCTTGCAAGCCTAATAGATAACTTTGAGTGCCAAAGCCACTTATTTGACCAATTACCACTGGTGCGATATAAGAATGATGGCGGAAATCTTCTCGACGATAAATATTACTCAGATGTACTTCGACAGTAGGTAGATTAACAGCAGTGATCGCATCTCGCAAAGCTACACTAGTATGAGTATAAGCCCCCGCATTAATGACAATCCCCTGATACTTGCCTAATGCTCCGTGAATAGCATCTACTAAAACCCCCTCATGATTTGACTGCACAGACGACACTTCCGCTTGTAGTTCCATAGCTTTGGACTCTAACAAGCGATCAATTTTTGCCAAGGTCAAAGAACCATAAATCCCGGGTTCTCTTAGTCCTAACAAATTTAGATTTGGACCGTGCAGCACCAGAATACTTAAAGCTGGCAAATTCAACCCTCACACCTTCAAGATTTTAACGACGGACCATAGAACGTTCATGTACAGGAATCGGAATGAGTTCCGGTTCCGGCTCAGGACCTAGCAGGCTATCCATCAACTTCCGCGCTAATTCTTTGAGCTTTTCCAGCAGCTTTTCTATATAATCCATTAAACTGACCGCTCCTGAGATACTACCTCAATTTTATTTAACCGGGTCGCATAAACCGGTTTATTATCGCACCTTTAGCCTTTATGGGGTTGACACATTTCCATAAGAATGGTATTGACTACCAGGAAATTCTAATTTTGTGTTCTCCCTTACTTATTAGATTATCACATCATTAATTGGTAATGGGTAATTGGTGATAGAGAATAGGAGTTACCGAGTCAGGAGTTAATGAACCACGAAGGAGCGTTCGCGAAGCGTCTCGAAGAGATAGGACACGAAGGAAGAAGGAAGAAGGAAGAAGATCACTCTGCTCCCTGCGTCTAACTTAACTTGTAGCGTCTTTCTTTTTCCCTCTAGTAGTTGTTGATTTAGTCGTAGTTGACTTAGTAGTTGATTTAGTGCTTTTGCGAGGAGATTTTGTGGAGGCTTTGGCGGAAAGTAATTCGATAGCTGTAGATAATGTGATATTTTCTACTGATTCACCTTCAGGAATACTGGCATTAGTTTTCCCATGTTTAATGTAAGGTCCATAGGGTCCATCATAGATATTGATTGGAGAATCATCTTCTGGATGTAAACCCAACTCTCTTAAAGCTTCTTTGGACTTACTTTTGCTAGACGCGCGGCCTTTTTTTGGTTCTGCCAGCAATTCTAAAGCCCGATTTAAAGAAATTGTCAAGACATCATCTGTAGATTTTAGGGAACGGTAATCTTTTCCCTCTTTCCCTTGATCATGGACAACATAGGGGCCAAACCGTCCTAAACTAGTTTGAATTTTGCCACCAGTTTCTGGGTGAGTTCCCAAGGCGCGGGGGAGAGATAATAAACCAACAGCCATGTCTAAAGTGACTGTTTCCGGTGTTACACCTTTGAGTAAAGAGGCTTGTTTCGGTTTGGGATTTTCCTCAGTTTTATCGCCTAACTGAACGTAGGGACCATAAGTACCAAGTTTGATATAAATTGGTTCTCCAGTTTCGGGGTGACGACCCAGTTGGTCTGGCCCTACAGTTTTTTGTTTGAGGAGGATTTCTACCTGTTTGGGGTTAAGATCAGCCGGTGTGAGGTTTTTGGGGATAGAAGCTGTAATTACTTCCTCACCATTGGTAACTTCGATGTAAGGCCCATACTTACCAATTCGGACTTTAGCATCTAAATTTTCTAGTTGTACAGTTCTGGCTTGACTAGCATCAATTTCGGTTTCTCGTTCCCTAACTAAAGTTTCTAAACCTTTTTCACCAAGATAAAATTTCTTTAAGTAAGGTAGCCATTTTGCTTCACCTGTGGCAATTTCATCCAAGGTTTGCTCCATTTTAGAAGTAAAACTAGGATCAACAATATCGGGAAAATGTTTTTCCAGTAAATCAGTCACAGCAAAAGCAGTGAAAGTGGGAATTAGGGCATTATTCACCAGTTGGGCATAATCTTTATCAATGATTGTGCCAATAATGCTGGCGTAGGTACTAGGACGACCAATACCCTCACTTTCTAAGGTTTTCACGAGAGTTGCTTCGGTGTAACGGGCAGGAGGTTGGGTTTCATGTCCTACCGCTTCGAGTTCATTACATTGAGGATGATCTCCAACTTTAAGAGCAGGTAAAATTACTTCCTGGTCTTCTAAAGCGGCTTCAGGATCATCAGAACCTTCTACATAGGCGCGGAGGTATCCTGGAAAATCTATGCGTTTACCAGAGGAACGAAAACCAGCGTCTTCCACTTGAATCTGCACAGTAACTTGAGTTTGGCGAGAGTCAGCCATTTGACAAGCGACGGTGCGTTTCCAAATCAAGTCATATACAGCAAATTCTCGTCCACCTAAACCGGTTTCTTGGGGCGTGCGGAAACTGCTACCAGCGGGACGAATGGCTTCATGAGCTTCTTGTGCGCCTTTAGATTTGGTGGTGTATTGTCTCGGTTGGGGACTGAGATATTCTTTTCCATATTTTTGTTCTACACAATTACGGGCGGCGGTAATCGCTTGATCGGATAAATGCACTGAATCTGTTCGCATATAGGTAATATACCCTTGCTCATACAAATTCTGGGCAACCCGCATGGTATCCCGTGCTGTTAAGCGCAATTTGCGGTTAGATTCTTGTTGCAGTGTGGAAGTAGTGAATGGTGGTGCTGGTTTGCGGGTGACAGGACGTTCTTCCATCTCTGTCACTGTCCAAGGTTTTCCTTCTAAGCGGGTTCTCAGGGCTGCGGCTTCCGCTTCGTTGAGTAAGACGACATTGCGACCTGCGGTAATTCTGCCTGTTGTTGAGTCAAAATCGCTGCCTGTAGCAACTTTTGTGCCTCCTAGTGCTATTAGCACGGCACTAAAAGGAGTTTTTTCTTGCTCTAGAATGGCTTTTAAATCCCAATATGCACCTTCATGGAAGGCTCTGCGTTGTCGTTCTTTTGTAACTAATAACCGCACGGCTACAGATTGGACACGCCCAGCGGATAACCCCCAGGCAATTTTTTTCCACAGCAGCGGTGATAGGGTATATCCTACCAAGCGGTCTAAAATTCGTCTTGTTTCTTGGGCACGAACTAACTTCTCGTCAATGGTGCGGCAGTCTTTTAAAGCTTTTTGAATGGCTTCTTTGGTAATTTCATGAAATACCATTCGCTTTGTCGGCACTTTGGGCTTGAGCAATTGGTATAAATGCCAACTAATACTTTCCCCTTCCCGGTCTTCGTCTGTTGCCAAAATCAGCTCAGTTACGCCTTTGAGGGCTTCTTTTAGCTGAGTGACAATTTTCTTTTTGTCTTTGGGGACAACATAAAGCGGTTCAAAGTCGGCTTCTATATTTACACCAAGCTGCGCCCATTTTTCCCCTTTGACGGCTGCGGGAATTTCACTGGCCGACTGGGGAAGGTCACGGACATGACCCATTGATGCTTCTACCACATAGTCTTTTGGTAGGTAGTTGCGAATGGTACGCGCTTTTGTGGGAGATTCAACGATAACGAGAGTTGACATGGAAGTTTAAAAAAAATAATAGCTGTGAAGCTAAATAGTTAAGTTGGATTAATTTTTGCGAAATGTCAAGTTAAAGAGGGAACAGGGAACACCAGGGTAATACAAAAGGGGGATTTAGACCCCACTCCACTTATAGAAGTCGGGGTCTCTTACTCCCAGTTTGGGAACAGAAAATAGGAAAAACTGTTCCCTATTCCCTGTTCCGGTGTTCCCTTCTGCGATGAAATATCACGCCTCAGCAATGATTTTATACTTACACAAACTGCCCAAAAGCGGAAAATGCTCTCAACTTCAGTTACAGTGATTCTTTTGCAAATGGGATAAGCAACCTTTGAGAGTTAATTGTCAGTTATTTCCATTATTTCCATCTTTAACTTATCTAGCGCATATTTGGCGACTATAGTTTATAAAATAACTCTGGAATTTAATACTACAGGACTCAGAGTTGTTGGAGATTGGAGAATATAATTATTAATCCTTGGTCTTTTTAATTTTATTACTATACCAATTCCTATTGATTTTTTTGGGAAAAGAGCGATCAGCGATCACACTACCCGCATTTGGGAAGCGATCGCTCTAAAACATAGGGTAGGTTAGCGACAGCGTAACCCACCGAATTTAATGATATAAATGGTGCGTTACATTTCATTAACGCACCCCTGTATATTAGAGGAAGTAGTAGACTACGTGCATTGTAGGTATGCCACGCAAGCAAGCTATCAAAAATCAAATATTAGTCCTAATATATTAGACATCTCCAGGAATATAATGTTGTAGAGACGTTCCATGGAACGTCTCTACAAGGGTTTCAGGTCACGCATATTTAATTTCTACCAGATGTCTATTTAAAGAAGTTGACATACAATTGCTATGTATGACTATATTAGAGTAAAAATATTACCATAACCACTCTTACTAAAAAACTTTCGGTTATGAAAAAAGCTGTCTACTGGATAATGGGTGAAAGGGCAGGAAGAACCATCGTTGGGACTTGGAACTGGTTATGGGGAATGCCTGTAGAGTCAGGTGGTAAGGTGGCTGTAGCCGTGGCTGAAGAATCTCTCCAGTCAATGCAAGAAGCCGTTCAAAAACTGGCTGTAGCGGTTGCGGCTCAAGAAGGGGCTTATAAAACTGCCAAGGCTAGATATGAGACAAAAATTAAAGAATTTAATGTTTTAGAGCAACAGGCAATGATTGCTCAACGTGGTGGTAATGAAGAAGCTGCACGAATGGCTATGACTAAGGCCATTCAAATGGAGCAAATCTTGCCTAAACTAGAGGAAATGGTTAAACAGGCAGAAACTGCGGTTAAGGCTTCTAAGGATAAACTCAACCGTGAACGGATGAAGCTAGAAAGCTACAAAGCGGATATGCAGAATATGAAAGATATGTCAGAGGTGAATGAAGCTCTGGCTATGATTGCTAGAGTCAATAATGAATTTGACATTGGTTCGGCTAAAAGTGACTTTGAAAAGGCTAAAGGTGCAGTTGAACGTCGCAATCTTCAAACAGAAGCATTAGCGGAATTGTCAGAAAATCCAGCGGAAAAACTCCAAGCCGAAATGGAAAATATGACTTTGGACGACGAAGTTTCCCGTCGTTTGCACAGATTACAAGATTCTCAACCTAAACAACTACCAGAATAAGTAGAAATATATGAGTCAGAGAAGCGGACCGCCTCCTATTGTTTTTATTCTGTTGTTTTTGGGGCTTTTGGGTGGTGGTTACTGGTGGTTTTTCATGCGTAATCCAGCCTCTGCCCCGACAACTACAACTACACAGCCAGATAATAGTCCTCCCGGTGGTAATACAACAACTACTACTGAAGCTTTCTCATTACCAACAACAGTAGCCAGCGGTACTACCGTCAAGATAGATGGTTCTACTAGTATGGTGACAATTAACCAAAATCTCAAAAATGGTTTTGAGAAAAAGTTTCCTGGTACAACAGTGACAGCAACTGGGAATGGAACTGATAAGGGGATTCAGGATCTTTTGGCAGGTAAAGTGGATATTGCAGGAGCTTCTAGACCATTAACAGCACAAGAGCAAAGTCAGGGATTGAAGGCTGTTACTGTAACACAAGATGCGATCGCTCTGATGGTCGGTAACACAAATCCCTTTAATAAAGGCTTAACTAGTAGCCAAGTTGCAGATATATTTCAGGGAAAAATTACTAATTGGTCAGCAGTAGGTGGTCCCACTGGAACTATCCGTGTTATTAATCGTCCAGCAATTAGCGGCACACATCAAGCCTTTCAAGAATTGGTGCTGAAGAAAGGCAATTTTGGGACTACACCCAATATTACGACATTACAACGAGATGCCACAACTCCCCTAATTCAAGCTTTAGGAACTGATGGTATCGGTTATGCTACCTTTGCTCAAGTTGCTAATCAGCAAAAAGTGCGAGTTTTGGCTATTGATGGTTTAACACCAGATGGAAGTAGTTATCCTTACCAGCGATCGCTGTATTACGTTTATAAAGACCCTGCCAATGTGGGAGTTCAAGCATTTTTAGGTTATGCAACTTCACCCCAAGGACAGCAGGCTTTGGCATTAGGAAACTGATGTAGAAACAATAGGAAGTTAGGATTTGACACTCTGCGCTCTAAAAAGACGCAGATTCTATAGAGAGTTTCAGTCTATATCCCTCAGTTATCCCAGTTTCAGGCATGGATCCTTGATATTGGGTTCCTGCCCTGATTTCGTTTGCCCAAAAGGGCGAGATCATATCTGACAGGCGTATACTTTCCAAGAGTCCCCCGGTAGGTTTTTATGTCTTGTACTGACGACTCAATCATAACACAATATTGAAGGCGAATAAATTCACACGAGTCGGTTTTCCCCTTAGGTCTGAAGACGCGAAGCTCCCAACCTTCCCGTGTTCCTCTGGTGGGAGTTAGAGGTTAAAATAAATCCTGACTTCTTTTTTACAGCAAATTGTAATCAACCGTGCTACAAATAGAAATGATGAAAACCATTACCAGAGTTCATTCTGCGATTAATTTTTGTGGTGGGTTTGATCTCAAACTGCTGTAATATCCTGATTCGGTGAATTCTGAGGGGGCGCAGGCCCTGCGCCCCTACATCCTGTATTATTTATAATATTTTCTATGACTAGAACTCGTGAACCTTTAATTAGTTTGGCACTGTATCACGCCTTTAAGTGGTCGGTGATTAGCCCTTTGCTGCATACATACTTTCGCGGCCGGATTTATGGTGCGGAAAATGTCCCTCAAACTGGGTCTGTCATCATAGTTAGTAATCATGCTAGTTATTTTGACCCCCCCATAGTTTCTACTTCTGTCCGTCGTCCAGTCGCTTACATGGCCAAGGAAGAATTATTTAAAGTTCCGGTTTTATCCCAAGCAATTAAATTATATGGTGCATACCCCGTGAGTCGCGGTAGTGCTGACCGCAATGCTATCCGTTCGGCTTTAGAATATTTAGATAATGGTTGGGCTGTAGGTGTGTTTTTAGAAGGTACACGCACGACCGATGGTCGCATTCATGACCCCAAAAGAGGTGCAGCCCTGTTAGCAGCTAAGGCCAATGCTCCTTTCTTACCAGTGTGTTTATGGGGAAGTGAGAAGATTTTACAACCTGGTTCTTCTGTTCCCCGTTCTGTGCCTTTGACTCTGAGAATTGGTAAATTAATTGATGCTCCCAGTTCTAGCAAGAAGGAGGAATTGGAGAGAGTTACTCAAATGTGTGCGGACGCAATTAATCAAATGCACGATTTGGGAAGGTGAAAATTTCTGAGAGGGCGGGCAAGATGCCCACCCCACAAAGGTTTGCACAATCAAGAATGAATAAGTATATTATCAAAACCAGGCTAATGCAACCAGACAATTTACAAGTAGGTTTATTTGGATTAAATCATTCTAATAGAGACTTTTCTCAAAGAGAAAGTTGGGGGAAAAATCAATTTAATAATTCTTTTCCTGCGTCCTTAGCTTGTTATATGTATCAGCAAGGTTTACCCGGATTTCTCACCAAATCCTCAAACCCTTATAAGAACGGGGTTCTGGGTTTCCATATTGCATAAAAAATCGACACCGTGAAAAATGCCTGAAACCGTTTCTCTATAAGGATTATATAGATTGTGGTCGCATTGTTTGT
>JANMEE010000274.1:0-38395 GCA_031376645.1 Dolichospermum sp. OTE_75_concoct_329_sub
AGGATTTGCATCGCTTCTTTTGACTCTTTCATGGTTTTTCTCTTCTCTATTTGACGTTTATTATTTTATCAAATAAAATACTGAAAAGATTGCCTAGAAATCTTTTCAGGCTTTACTTCCTCTAAATTTTTAATTCTTAAATTTGCTTTAGTATCTGCGGAATGTGGGGTAGAAACATGGAAAATCTCATTTAAACGATTAGCTAAAGAGATTAATTGTACTTTTTGTACTAATAATTTATTTTCGCTAATTAATGTATTAATATGTTGAAATGATTGATCCTGTTTAGCACTAATTTCTTTTTTAACACTTACTGGTAATAGGAATTGAAATTCTGTGGAAAGAAATAAATCAAGAGACTCTAAACGAGATAAGAAAATTAAAGGGGAAGAGTTAAGTACTATTTTCATCATGCTTACCAGGTTTTTTCTATAGCGATATCTTCAACGGTAAGATATGAAAAATCTATCACCATTAATTCTAAAATTTTCAAAAATACTTCTGTATCCATTTCCATTATTTCGGCTGCTTTATGTAAACTTATTAACCGAGATATTAAAGCACCAAGTACAAATATAAATGTTTCTTTCTGTTCTATACTCTGGAATAATTGCACTTGAGAAGCAATTTCTTTAAATGTAGTTAGGTGATTCATTTATTTGATACTGGTTCATGGATTAAGTCTATTTTTACAATTATATCAAATGGTAAAGCGATATTGAGCTCTCCCCCAACCCCTCTCCTACAAAGAGAGGGGAGTAAATCTTGCTCCCCCTTCCCTCGTAGGGAAGGGGGCTGGGGGGTTAGGTCTTTTCAGAACAAGTTTGATAAATTTGCATCAAAACTTGGTCAATTTTCTCTGTTATTTCTTCATTTTTAAATCTCAATAAACGCAAACCTCTAGCTGATAAAATTTTATCTCTTTCTATATCATATTCTATTTGTTGTTCGTGAATTTTTCCATCTACTTCTATGACTAAACTAGCAGCATGACAATAAAAATCTACTATAAAACCATCTATAATTTGTTGCCGGCGAAAATGTAAACCATGCAAGCGGTTGGCGCGAAGATGTTCCCACAGAATTTTTTCTGCTGATGTCATTTGGCGACGCATTTCTTTGGTGCGTTCGAGTTTTACGGGTTCTATTTTTTGTCCAATGACTATGTTACGAAGTCCGTCTTTTTTCGGTGGTTGGTTGTTCATTTGTGGGGTGTGTTTTTATATCGTGTTTGACCTCTCCCCCAGCCCCTCTCCTACAAGGAGAGGGGAGCAAGATTTCTCCCCCTTCCCTACAAGGGAAGAGGGTTTGGGGGTTAGGTCGGTTTGGGATGTTGGGGAAATGCGATCGCACTCCTAATTCCTTACATCAAACAAGCGATCTTGACCTCTTCCCCCAAACCTTGTATGGAAGAGGAGGGGATCTAGTAGATTTTTAAATTTAGTTAATAACTTAACCAGAAAGGTATTCTAAAAGTTCAGCCATTGCTGCATTTCTCATTTGTCTTGCACGAACAGGTCCAACTTGATAAAGTCTGTTTTTCATTTCTTCTTCAGAAGTTTGCAACACATCATAAATTGTTACAAGATTAATTTCCCTGAGTTTAATTTTTTGCCAATTAGTTAAATCTAAAACCTCAAGTGGTTGTTTCAATTCAGCTTGAAGTGTCTTTATTAACTCTGTATCAGATTCGTGTTCTATATCAATATTAAGACCTTGAAAAAATGAATGGTTTGCACCATACCGGGTAAACTTTGTGATGGTTAAATTTTTGGCAATATTTATACCATGCATATTGGGAGTAGCTTCCAGAGCTAGTAAACATCCGAACTTTATACCATAACGAGTACCAAGTTCAGAACGAGATCCGCGAACAGCAGAATCAATTTTTTGTACAATTCCCGTATAAGCAAGTAATCTCAAGGCTTCTTTTACAGATTCAGGTGCATCTCTATGAACCCAAAAATAACAAGTAGATTCTGAATAATTGTCATGAGATGAAATGTCATTTTTCTTCTTTGTTGATAGCAATACATTATTTTCAATAAAATCTCTTCCCCAATCAATTATAGGCTTATGACCTTTATATTTATCACCTAGTCCTGTGTGTTCAGCCCATATCTCTGAACGGTAAAAAGTTTTTATTGCAGTATTTACATCATTAGATTTCATTTTTGGACATCTTGCAACTGTTTTAAGAAGAATTCTTGGATTACCATTTGCAGCATATGCAATAGTATTAAAATTTTGCATATTATTTTTTATATTATTAACTAAACCTTCATCAGCTTGTTTTAAAACAATTTCTTTCATACTGTCTAAGTATTCAGAACTTAAGATATCTCTCTCAATTCTTTGATAAGTTGCGTCATGTGACATCTCAAAAGTTGTACCATAGGAGGTAACACCAGGATAAACTGCTGCATTACAAGTTATATATGGTGATCTTAAGTCTCTAAAAAGAGTAAAAACTTTTGGAAAATACTCCATTGTCACTATGATTTAGCTGTGACCAAACTAAATCATAGTTTCCTCCCATCCATTCAGCGAGTTCTAGTCTATTGGCTGAGAAAAAAACAACCCCCAAGGATAGTTCCAAAGATAAACGCAAAGAAGTAAATGCTTGTCTATACAATCCTGAAACCAGGGAAAATGAAGACAACTGTAATTCCGCAGCTACGTGTGTGAGAACATTGGCTTCTGGTCTTGGTTGGAGAATATTGAGCCATTTTAACAAATCATCAACAAATTCATGAATTTTAGCAAGCTCATTCTCCTGCTGTAGTGATTCATGTATTACTTGATTGGATGAATCAAAAAGATTTTGGTAATATTCACGTAAATTCATCAGTAAAATGCTTAAATTTATTGTCTATTGTATCACACTTTAAAATTATAGAACATTTTTTATTTTAACTATAGTTGATTCCAAGGTGGCATTGCCCACTATACTTAACTATACTACCTCACTACAGTAGTTATACTTAAAATATTCTCAATTTTGGGCTTATCTTCCAACGAAAGCACCCTCCCCTAATCCTCAAAACCAACAATTTGATCAGAAATATCCTTGATTTACCTTAACAAACTTTCAATCTCCTCATCTGTAAAACCAAATTGCCTAAAAATCCGTAAAACATAACCTGGAGACATTTCCCTTGCACCCATATCTATAGGAACTACTCTCCTTTTTCCTTCAACTTCACGAGTATATAAACAATGATCACCTTTTCCCTCTCTATGAAATGTACAACCTGCTTTTTCTAATAATTTAATTAATTCCTTGGGTTTTAAAGAAGGTATATTTTTAGGTATAAACCTTCCTCAATTCATAGATTTCTGATTGTTTTTCTTTTTCCTCAACTAATAAAAATTCATGTAATTCATCTATAGAAATAGCAGATTTATAAATATTGTCTTCAGACTCACAAACATCTTCAAAAGATGCAATTGCTTCCTTTAATTTATTAATTGCATTCTCTTGAGTGTTTCCCTGTCCAACAATACCATTTTCTAAACACAAACCCACCCAAAAGCCGGAACTTTGTCTGAGGATAACTGTGTAAAAGTTCATTTTTGTTCCCTATTGATTATGTATAACCATCTTCTTTACATGATAATCAAGCCACAGCAAACTCAGTCAACTTGCGAGTTTCTGGATCATGAAAAGCCAAAACAATATCCTCTTTAGGTACACCTTCCCTTAATAACTCAGTTGCAATTCCTTCCTCAGTCCAATCTTCCTCAATGTAAATCTTCTCATTTTTAATTCTAACATAAACCGAAATTGCTTTCACTCGTTTTCTTTCATTCCAACCCACATCAAACCACAGATATTGATCTCTTTCTTCATCAAAAGATAATACAGTATCGACTCCCGAAATATTAGGAGTTTGACTAGCTATTTGATCATATTCTGTTAATATTTTTTCGACAATTGAACGGTAACGATTTAATTTGTCCATTTGAGAATTTCCTCCTGATTAATATTAATAACAATCAGTAAAATTTGATATTCGTCTATAACAAGTTTGATTCCTTTTTGCTGAAAAAACGTTTCATAAACCTCTTGCTCAATTGCCAAATAAAGACGATCATTAGGCTGTATTTGGGACAACAATGTACGATATAGAATATACTGACCTAAAGCACATTGAAATTCATGAATGAGAGAAAGACTCAAGAAACTTTTAATCTCAACTATAATATTAGTATCTTCTTTTTGTGCAGAAAACAACTTTTTTCCAGCAAGATCGGCAAATAGTTTAAGTCCTTCATATCTAATGGTATATGGATCACGAATGATATCCCAACCATCCTTAATTAAAGCATTTTTAAATCCATCATGGTAGATATCCTTTGCTGGCATTGTTTACTCTGGTAATAAACTATTATAACATTCAGGTGAGTCCATCAAGACCCACCCTCATCTACATTATACCAACAAAGCTTGTTCCTCCTGAGAAATCACCCTCCCCTCATCCTCAAAACCGGCAATTTGATCAAAGTTCAAATAACGATACAAATCATCAGCAAAAGGATCAATTCTCTCAGCAACAATCTCCATATATTCCTGCACATTAGGAATACGTCCCAACAATGCACAAACTGCTGCTAATTCTGCCGAACCTAAATAAACTTGAGCGCCTGTTCCCATGCGATTATTGAAATTACGAGTCGAGGTAGAAAACACCGTTGTATTATCATCAACTCGCGCCTGATTTCCCATACATAAACTGCATCCGGGAATCTCCGTTCTGGCATTTGCAGCTACGAAAACATTATAAACACCTTCCGCCTTTAATTGGTGTTCATCCATGCGAGTTGGGGGTGCTATCCACAACCGCGCTTTCACTTCCCCTGCACCTTCCAAAACCTTCGCAGTTGCCCGATAATGTCCGATATTTGTCATACAAGAACCCACAAAAACTTCTTGTACAGGATCATTAGCAACTTCCGATAATAATTTAACATTATCTGGATCATTGGGAGCAGCTACAATTGGTTCTTTGATTTGGCTTAAATCAATTTCAATTATTTCTGCATATTCTGCATCAGCGTCAGCCGATAATAATACAGGATTGTCCAACCATTCTTGCATTTTAGCTACTCGACGCATCATGGTTCTGGCATCACTATAACCCCGTGCTACCATATTTTTTAACAGGGCAATATTGGAACGCAAATATTCTGCAATTGTTTCTTCACTCAACTTAATTGTACAACCAGCACAAGAACGTTCTGCGGAAGCGTCGGTTAATTCAAAAGCTTGTTCAACTTTCAAATTTGGTAAACCTTCAATTTCCAAAATCTTGCCAGAGAAAACATTTTTCTTGTTCTGCTTATCTGCTGTTAACAAACCTTTTTGCATGGCAACATAAGGTATAGCGTTAACAACATCTCGCAGAGTTATTCCTGGTTGTAATTCCCCTGTAAATCTCACCAAAACTGATTCGGGCATATCCAAAGGCATGACACCCAAAGCCCCCGCAAACGCCACTAAACCAGAACCAGCAGGGAAGGATATTCCTAACGGGAAACGGGTATGGGAATCTCCACCTGTTCCCACTGTGTCGGGTAACAACATCCGGTTTAACCAGGAGTGAATGATACCATCCCCAGGACGCAACGCCACACCACCACGAGAGGATATGAAGTCGGGTAGTTCTTGGTGGGTTTTAATGTCCACAGGTTTGGGATATGCGGCTGTGTGACAGAAACTTTGCATTACCAAGTCTGCACTGAAACCGAGACAAGCGAGTTCTTTTAATTCGTCTCTTGTCATTGGGCCTGTAGTGTCCTGAGAACCCACTGTAGTCATGATTGGTTCACAAGATGTTCCCGGACGTACTCCCGGTAAACCACTGGCTTTCCCGACCATTTTCTGTGCCAATGTGTAGCCTTTGCCGGTGTCCGCTGGGGCTTGGGGACGAATAAATAATGTGCTGGGTGCTAAACCTAATGCTTGACGGGTTTTATCGGTGAGGGTACGCCCAATTAATAAAGGAATCCGTCCACCGGCGCGAACTTCGTCTAAAATGGTGTCAGGTTTGAGGCTGAAGGTGGAAATTATTGCTCCTGCGGCATTGAGAATATTGCCTTTGTAGGGATAAATAGTGATTACGTCACCGGTTTCCATTTTGGTGACATCGCATTGAATGGGTAATGCACCGGCATCTTCGGCTGTGTTAAAAAAGATGGGAGCGATCGCACTTCCTAAAATATAACCCCCAGCCCGTTTGTTTGGTACAAAGGGAATATCATTGCCCAAATGCCATAATACAGAATTGATTGCAGACTTACGAGATGAACCTGTACCAACCACATCACCGACGTAAGCAATCGGATGACCTTTTTTCTTTAAGTCTGCAATGGTTTCTAAACTTCCCGGTTGACGAGTTTCTAACATCGCCAAAGCGTGTAAAGGAATATCTGGTCTGGTTGTAGCGTGGGTAGCGGGGGATAAGTCGTCAGTATTGGTTTCCCCGGGAACTTTGAAAACGGTAACGGTGATAAATTCTGGTAATGTGGGACGCAGAGTAAACCATTCTGCTTCTGCCCATGAGTTTACCACTTGTTTAGCGTAGGGGTTGGTTTGGGCTAATTCCAAAACATCATGAAACGCATCATACACCAGCAGAATTTTGCTGAGGGCGTTAGCTGCATAAGCGGCGATGGGTTCTCTTCCTTCTCCTCCCATTACCAACGGTGTTTCTGAAGATGTTGATACAGAAGTGCTGGAAACTTGCAGTAGATCAATTAAGGATTGAACATTGTAACCACCGATCATCGTTCCCAGTAATTCTACTGCATCAACTGGAGAAACTAAGGGGCTGGTAATTTCTGCTTTCGCAATTGCAGTCAGAAATCCAGCTTTTACATAAGCAGCTTGATCTACTCCAGGGGGAATGCGATCGCGTAATAAATTTAATAATAACTCTTCTTCGCCTGTAGGGGGATTTTTCAGTAATTCACATAATGCTGATGTTTGCACTGCATCTAATGGTAAGGGAGGAATACCCAGTTGAGTGCGTTCTTGGGTGTGTTTTTGGTATTCTACTAACATGATTTAGCTTTTCTCCTGCTATGTCTTGTTTTCTTTATTTTATTGTAAGGGAAATGTTACAGGAGTTACTAATGGACGAAATTTGCTCTCTCATCTTTTTTTTATGAATATAAGAAATATTAAATTTTAATAATATGTAACAATAATTTTATTGTCATCTATATATACTATTTGTAGTCCAAATCAAGTTTTGAATTTTAAACTCCAATGAATAATGGATTAATACCACTAACGTCCGGGGAAATTAAACATCGAATAAATCATCAGAAACTGTTTGGAGTGGATGATTTGTTTGAGTATCTTTTTAATTTCTGCAAAATATGTTTAACAGCAGATCAAAAGCAAATTGATAATTTTAGTTATTATGATTTAACACCATCAGTCTTACTTTATGGAGTGCCTAACACTGGTAAAACAACACTATGTTATTCATTGTTTGATAAGTTAAAACAAGAAGTTACGAATGAAATAAACTTTTATTATGTTGATATAGGAAGGATGCTTGATCCAGCCTTAGGACAGTCTTCACGTAATATAGGAGATATTTTTGATGATCTAAAAAGTAAATGTAAAAATGATTCTTCTGTATTTCTGTTGTTAGATGAGTTAGATACTTTTTGTATGAGTAGAAGTAGAACTCAAGAACATGATGCTATCAGAAGAGCCATGACAACTCTCATGCTTGAATTAGATAAACTTCATCCTAGCAAAGATAGCAAACTTTTGATTTTCGGAATTACCAATGTTCCAGAGTTAATTGACACCGCAGTTATTAGACGATTCTCTTTAAAGAAAGAAATGCAAACCAGCATGGATTTAGATTCTTTTAACAATTATCTAGAGGTTTTAGGAACTACAATTAAATACTTACCTTCTCTAGAAATCAAAAAACAGCTATATGATTTTTATCAAAAAAGAAATTTAACTGCTGGCGATGTAAAGAATTTTTACAAAGAAATTTACATTGACTTTTTATGTAAAAATAAGGAAGAAAGTTTAATTAAAAAGAAAATTTTAGACCTTTTTGAAAAAGGTTTCTCAACTTCTGAGCATCTGGTAACTACAAAAAAGGAATTAGATAAATAATGACTGATCAGACTGATGAAGATAAAATGATGGAAAGACTACTCATTCATAAAAATATGATTGGTTGGTTAATTAAAAAACTTCAGGCTGAAGGAATTCAATGTAAAAGAACTACTGGTAATGATCCTAATGGAGATATATTACTGATTAATTCTGAAGATGAACCAAGAGTTCAAGACATGATCCGTAAAATACAACGAGAGTATAATCAGTAATTTTTTTATGAAATATATTGAAATAAAAGCTAGAAAAACAACACTTTATCCAGGAGATGTAGAAAAAATTATTTCCAAAGGTTGTGTAAGTGGAGTTTTAACTACAGGTAAAATTTCAAATAATGCCAAAAAACTTTTAGATCAAGCTGGTATTGCTTGGGCTGAAAATATTGAAGAAAGACAATTTTTAGAATCTGAAGCAGAGGAACTAGAGTAATGTTAGACATTAAATTTTACAGCAAAAACGGTGAATCACCTGTTACAATTGAATTATCTAATGAGTTTTATGAAAAACTAGCTAAATCAGATTTTTCAGAAATCGGACAACCTCATAAGATAAAAATCATAATTGATGGAGAAGAAGACGAAATTGAAGCTATTAATTTGAATAAAGGAAAAATAACTAATAGACAAAGATTAATTGATTTTTTCAAAGAAGAAATTGTTGAAGAAAGTAAACAGATTAAAACAAAATTACCAGAATCACCTGCAAAAGAAGAATATAAACAACAAACCTATTCTTTCTTTAAGTTAATTGAAATCTTGACATCTTTAGAAAATCAACAATTTTCTTATCTCCAAAAAGCTACCTAATACAAGTAAGAGATCGCAATTTTAATATGTAAGCAATTTAAATGTCATAAATCTTGATCATGTATAAATATGATCAAGATTTATAGCTATTTTTGATATAGTGAATTAAGAGAGTGATAGCAAAGCTAACCGAAGGTATCGCTTAATCTTTTATCCTCTAAAATAACCCTATCCTGTAAATCCTCAAATCCTGGATATCCTGATTCTGACAAAATGATATAGGGAATTTTAAGAGCAATCGCTATTTTAGCAAAAATAACTCAATCCTGTAAATCCTTACATCCCGTAAATCCTGATTCTGACAATATAACGGTGCGTTACATTTCATTAACGCACCCTACTAGATTACTGAACAATGGGATTTGGTAAGAATGTATATCTCAAATATAATCCCAACCAAACAAATCCGATAATTAACAAAGTCCCAATTCCCAGAAGATTCGGTAGCCAAAAAACTACATCAATATGATTTATAGCCCCTGGTTTAATTGTCCATATTAGTTGATTATCATGCTTTTCTGGTTGAATAGCATTTTCACTATTATCAATGTTCTTTATTCCCCAAGGTGTTTGTAAGCTAAAGTCCAAATTAACAATAGAACTATCATCTTTAGTCGTCAACATAGCCAAAGAACGCAAATCTAAATCATAGACTAAATGATTTCTAGATAATAGGAAAAAATTCGTATCTTCTGCAACTAAAGTTGAGGTAATATTTGATATTTCTGAACCATCACTATCTTCAGATGTGCGCGTATTGAAAAAGCCAGTAAATTTTTCTTGTAATTCCTTCCCACTGGTAAAGGGAATTTTAACAATAATTTCTGTTGGAGACACTCTTTCAATCGAACCTGCTAATGTTCGCGCTCGATTTTCTAAAGTCTTTAACCATTGCGATAGATAATCACTACTAAAAATCGTGATTTTTTCCGATAACTGAATATGCTGGACTAATTCACCATTATTTGTGCTGTTAAAGTTGACTCCTAAATCATACTTCATACAACCTGATAAAAGTAATGAAGAAAGTATTACCATAAATACAATAGGTTTGATTTTGGTAATTGCCAAAGATACAGATTTCATTAACTGTGATATAATCTTAATTAGAGTAAATACATTCATGACTAAAATTCTCCTGATTTGCTAAAAACTCAACCAAACTAAATAGAAAATTGTTAAACAAACAGCAATTAAAGCTACCCAAACAAAGCGATTATCTTGAGTATTGACTGTACTAAGGTCAATATATTCTGGTTCTACAGGTTTTGGTTTAGATGTAGATTTGTGAGATTGGGAAGTAACAAAAATTTTGGATTTGTTGTCAGAAATTAGGTCAAGATCGGGAATTTCTGTCATCCACTCTTTTGGCCGATTTAGTTTGGGGGCTTTTAAAATATAGAGTAGACGCTTTGACTGTTGACGAATTTCATAATGGGGATGACGGCTGAGTTCTTGACAAAGAGCGATCGCTTCTTCGGAACGTTCCGCAGCTTCATAAGCATTCACCAACCAAATTTGGACTTCACCGGCAAAACGGGTATTTTTTCCTAATAGGGCGCTGGCTTTTTCTAAATTTTCTACAGCTTCCCGATATTGACCATTTTCAAAAGCAGTTACCCCAATTTGATAACGCGATTTAGCGAGTTCTAAACTTTCTGTAGTCATTTATTTGTCATTAGTTATTAGTCATTGGTCTGTTATTCTTCAATAGATTGACTTGACTCCTGATACCAATTTTATCTGAGGCTGTACAGAATAATGAAATCCCTTAATTCATCCGCGTTTATCTGCGTTTATCTGCGGTCAAATATTCTAGAAATATTATTCTAAGCAGCTTCATCTTAATTTGGTATGACTCCTGTAGGGGTTTAGCAATGCTAAACCCTTCTGAATTAATTTTGTTGTAATTTATCCCCAATCCCGATTATTGTTTCGACTGATGAGAACCGAGAATCATTGTCCCAATCCCCACATCTGTAAACACTTCTAATAATAAGGCGTGAGGAATGCGGCCATCAATGATATGCGAAGCTTTGA
This sequence comes from Dolichospermum sp. OTE_75_concoct_329_sub, assembly GCA_031376645.1. Lineage (GTDB taxonomy): Bacteria > Cyanobacteriota > Cyanobacteriia > Cyanobacteriales > Nostocaceae > Dolichospermum. The sequence continues at coordinate 11,002 of JANMEE010000274.1, forward strand.
CTCCTTGAGCAAGCGATCGCACGCAGCAATTCACTTTAGGAATCATCCCCCCAGTGACTATACCATCAGTAATTAATTGCCGCGCTTCCCGAATATCCACTTTGGGAATTAAGGTAGAAGGGTCTTTATAATCTTTTAAAATTCCTCTGGTATCAGTCAGCAAAATTAACTTTTCTGCTCCCAAAGCTGCGGCTATTTCTCCCGCTACAGTATCAGCGTTAATATTATAAGCCTGTCCAGTTTCATCAGCCGCAACGCTAGAAACAACCGGAATATAGCCATTACTAGAAAGTGTTTCTAAAATTTTGATATTGACATTACTAACTTCTCCAACAAAACCAATTCCTTCATCCCCTTGAGGACGAGCCGTAATTAAATTACCATCCTTACCACAAAGCCCTACAGCCATCCCCCCAGCTTGATTAATCAGTTCCACAATTTCTTTATTTACGCGTCCAACTAATACCATCTCCACTACATCCATCGTAGCTGCATCAGTAACGCGCAAACCATTCTTGAATTGTGGTTCAATTCCCAGCTTACCTAACCAACTGTTAATTTCTGGACCACCACCATGGACTAGAATGGGACGTAAGCCAACGCAAGATAAAAAGACCACATCACGGATCACTTTATCTTTAAGACTACTATCTTTCATTGCTGCGCCACCGTATTTAACAACAACGGTGCGACCGGCGAATTGTTGAATGTAAGGTAGTGCTTCGCTGAGAATTTCTACGCGATTAGCTTCAGCTTGCCTGATATATTCCGTATCATTAATCATGTTATTACCCAAGATGCTAGTTATCTAGTTTAGGCTGGTAATGGGTAATTGGTAAATTGTGCAAATTTTTGCTGTTTATGGATAAGCGAGGAAGAGGGCGGGGAGACCCCGCCCGTTAGAATGAATAGAAATCTGGTAAAAACTAAATATGCGTTTCCTATAACCCTTGTAGAGACGTTCCATGGAACGTCTCTACATTGATTTCTGGAGATGTCTAATTAAGAGAGTTGAAACAAGAAAGTGACTAAATCTCCCTTACCCAAGCTGATGCGATCGCCTGGACGGAGGCGATGTCTGTTCCCTGGTAATAGAGGTAAGTTGTTAACGTAAGTCCCATTGGAACTACCTCCATCTTCTAGATAACAAGCATCTCCCTCAATCCGAATATCTGCGTGAATCCGCGAGACAATCTCCGAATTTGGGAATCCAGAAACATCTATATCTGGCGGAATTCGATCATTAGGCTTACCAATATGCACAACCGAGAGATTTTGTGGTAATTCTATTTCTTGGTTAGCTTGAACATGAAATAACCGTGCTACTACCTGTTGTAATTGGGTATTTCCCACCTTTCCTTGTGGGGCGGCTTCAGGAATAGATATGGGATCTATCTGGGGTACATAAGCAGGGGGAATATAAGCTTCTGGTTCTGGTGCTACAGGTGCGGGTGGAGGGGTAAGAACAGGAGGAATATATATTTCTGGTTCTGGTGCTACAGGTGCAGGTACAGAAGGAATATAAACAGCTTGTTCCTGAACTACAGCTACAGGTGCAGGAGGATTGGCTGCGGTCGTAATTTCCAAAGCATCAGGCTGTAACAGTTGCATCATGAGGTCAGGAGCGACCACTGGGGATGGTTGTACAGGGTTAAGAGCAATAGTTGGGGCAACTGCGGGAGTAGCGTTAAAATGGAGGTTATAACCGCACTGACCACAAAAAGCAGCATCTGACTGTACAGTTGCTCCGCAATTAGGACAATTAGCTGTAGCTGGTAACGGCGTATAGCAAGCTTCACATTGAACAGCGCCGTCTGGGTTGGGATGATTGCAATTAGGGCAGACGATCATGGATTTAAGCCTTAGTGAAGGTCATTGTAAAAATATTACTGGCAAGCACATAAGTAACTTTAGCTGGTGATGCTAAAAATTACTTAAAGTGAGAACAAATTGATCATTGGTGATTATTCTTAATTATCTAAATCATCCAAATCTCAAAAATCACAGTTAGTGATTGAGTTCTAAACCAGCCGCTGCATCTAGCAACCAGTAAAGTTCTCCTTGGGGTTGAATTAACCGAGATGGATAGGCGAAACCATCTGCCACAGGCGCGAAAATTTGGGCTAAGGCTGGTCTTTTGTTAGCGCCAGCAGCCAGAAAAATCACACTGCGAGCCGCGTTAATAAATGGGTAAGTAAAGGTGATGCGTTGATTGTCATCTTTATTACCGACAGTAATTAGGCGATCGCTCACCTTGAGAGCCGCTGTGTGGGGAAACAAAGATGCAGTATGGGCATCATCACCCATTCCTAGTAAAACTACATCTAATGCAGGGAACTCTCCCGAACTAGAATTAAAAAATGCTTGTAGATGCTGGTTATACTTAGCTGCATCCACTTCTGGGTTAGTAGATAAAGTGGGGATAGCATGAATATTAACCTGGGGAAGTGCCACCTGATCTAACCATGCACGTCGCGCCATCAGTTCATTGCTATCAGGATGATCTGCCGGCACATAACGCTCATCTCCCCAGAATACATGAATTTTATCCCAGGGCAACTTTTGATTAGCTAGGGCTTCATACAAAGGTTTTGGCGTGCTGCCACCTGATAAAGCGATTGTAAACTGCCCCCGTTCGCTAATAGCAGTTTCTACTTTCGACAGAATCAATTCTAGCGCCCGTTGGACGAGCGCGGATAAATCTGGTAGGACTTCAACAGTTTTGTTCATGGCATTATCAATACATAGCCTGTTTCTTTGCAATACCATAGCGAACTTTTGACAATTTTCCGGTTTAACTCAGGAAACTTTTAATATCATCAAGTTAAGCCATAAATTATCGTCCTTCACCTTCTTTATCATTATTTTTGGTTAGTTGTCAGTAGTCAGTTGTACTAATCGCTGATCATCACCGCAGCGGATTGTTGAGAGAATAAAAAATACATCAGTAAATAAACAAAACAGAAATATTCTTTTGCTACATCCAGTAATCTCTTATTCCTTCAATTCCATATTCACTAGCGTTCTTGATATCATCATCTAAATTTATCTCAAATGAGCAACATTCACACCTGGCAATAAAAGGCCAAGAAGAATCATCATCTTCATAAATATAAATTACTAGAGAATTAACCCCACAGACTGGACATTTGCATATTTCAGAACCATTATTGTCTTGAGAAACAACAATAGCCTTTTTTTCAATTATTTCCTTTGCGTTATTATATAGCCAATACCAATATAATTTGGCATTATAAGCTGCTCTACCTAACTCTTTTAAAAAAGCAATTTTTCCTTTGTTATAAGATTCATTTTCAAAATGATTAATAATCTCCTGTATTGGATCTATTCCACAGTCTATTTGCTCATGCTTCCACAAGTTCTCACATAAACTATATGTTTTATGTTTTGTCACTTTATCCACAAAAGGAAGAATATACCTTCCAACTAATTCATCTAAAGCTTCATAATTAAGAATGTATAAACCACGATGCCAAACTTTATTCCTTAAGGCATTTAATGTTTCAAGCATTTCCTTGCAATCGGTTAGAAAAAATAACTGTTCGTTATAATAATTATTTTTTAAACTTTTTTCGTGAATAAGTTCTAACAATGCTTTTAAAGTCTCTAAAAAGCCAGTTGTTTTTACATTATTCTCATCTTCTAGAGATAATTCATTTTTAATAATCTTGTATTTTAAGACTATATTTTTGTCATTAGAGGGGTAATCAACAAATAAAGGATTATCATGTCTTAAAAAATTCTTACACACTAATTCAGCAAAATGATGGAAGTGAATTATACACTCTGTGTATGCTTCAGAATACTTTACTAAAATTGATTTTCCATAGTCATCGGAATACCTTAGATTATCTGGCAAATCTTTATAATAATCACTATTTATACGATTCATATCCCCCTTATAACAAAGATAAGTAGAAAAATAACCCTTTAAAGCAATTTTTAGAGAAATAAATGCTAAATCAATATCTCCCTCGCTGCTTTCTTGAAGGTTAAAGCCATTGCTGGCTATCTTTTGGAGTTCTGTTTCTTTTTGTGTTTTCTTATTCATATTTCCTCAAAAGTTACTAGACAAAAACAATAAATAAAATCTTTAAGAGCAAATAAGAGTCGTTTGAACATTAATATCAACATTCAGCTTTTTCCGCAAAACATTCAAAATAGCAGTCAAATTATCCATTGTCGGATTACCTTTTGCCGATAACATCCGGTGTAAACTCTTGCTAGGTTTAGACGTTTCAATTGCTAATTGTTCAAAACCTACCGTTGCATTAACAATATCTCTCAAAATCAATCTTGCTGTTTCTGGTTCACCATTCAGGAAGAGGAAAATAGCTTCATCAAGTAAAGCTATTGTAAACTGAGAATCTTTTTGCACTCGTGCATTAACAGTTTCTTTAAAATCTCTAGTAAGTGCCATAATAACTACCTTTTATCTCTATTTTTGTTGTCAGTTTCTTGGTTTTCAGTAAGTTCTTTTTTCCGCTTTTTGTACTCTTGGTGCAACTCTTTAGCATGACTAATATCAGATTGCTGATTTTTCTTTGTTCCCCCACCAAATAATACTATAAGTTGCTTACCGTCCTGAGCCAGATAAATCCGATATCCTGGACCCCAATCAATTTTATATTCACCAATTCCCTCAAACCATTTAACATTTGATATATTACCTGACTCCAGACGAAACTTAGCAACAGTAACCTTCGCAGCAGCTTGAGCATCCAATCCATCAAACCATTCTTGATAGGGACTTGAACCATTTTCTTTAAGATATTCTTCAACTTTCATAATAGAGACACTTTTATGGTAACTTATATGTTACCATGTGTCAAGCAGTATTATTCTCAATAAACTTAAAATTACAATATAGGTTTTTCAAAAAGTAGCAAAGCCAAGATAAAATCCATAATAAAAATTGCTACCCAAGTAGTGACAACAGCCGTTGTTGCTGATTCTCCTACTTCCTTTGCTCCCCCTTGGGTTGTCAGTCCCCAACTACAGCCATTCACAGAGACTATCATCCCAAAAATTATCCCCTTAAGTAAAATAATAAAAATATCTGATGGTAATAAAAAACTTCTCACTGATTCTAAAAATATTTCAGGAACGACTTGATAAAATTGTGCCGCAGCAAAAGCCCCTCCCATGATACCTGTGACGACAGCAAAAATCATTATTACAGGCAGCATTAAACAGCAAGCAATGACTCTAGGCAAAACTAGATAATCAATAGGATCTGTTCTGAGCATATATAAAGCGTCAATCTGCTCTGTCACTCGCATTGCTCCTAATTCTGCGGCAAAAGCTGAACCAACTTGTCCAGCGATAATACTAGCAGTTAAAATCGGGGCTAATTCTCGACAAAATGCTAAAGCAAATGCACCACCAACAGAATCTACAGCCCCAAATCTCACTAATTCTCTAGCGGTTTGAATAGTGAAAATCATGCCGGCAAAACCACTAACTAGCAAGACTGGGGGGAGGGAAGCCGGTCCTGCGGTAACAGTATGTTCTAATATCTTGCGATAGTAGGTTTTTCCGCGCAGGAAATGCAGTAAAATTTGACCGAACAACAGGAATGCTGACAAACAGCGAATTAACCAAGATTGCTCTAAATTTCTTTTTGGTTGCAAGTTTAGGGCCACTAAATTGAATTTTTGTGATTGAGAATTATGACAACTTAAGTTTCTACAAACAAGGTATTCCAATCACTAATTGCATTTCTTTGAGCAGTTAATAATTGCTGAATACCTTGTTCAGAAAAATCTAACATTTGATTCAATTGGTGACGGCTAAAACTTCCGGCTTCTGCTGTTCCTTGAACTTCAATGATTCCCATTTTCTGATTCATGACTACATTAAAATCCACATCTGCGGCTACATCTTCAAGGTAGTTAAGATCCAAAAATGGTTCACCCTGCAACAAGCCTACAGAAACTGCGGCTATTTGTCCACATAAAGGCGATCGCTCTAATACTCCCTGCTGTAATAATTGAGAAATAGCATGAGCTAAGGCGACAAAACCGCCTGTAATTGCCATTGTCCTAGTTCCTGCGTCGGCTTGTAATACGTCTGCGTCTACGGTTAGAGTCCGTTCTCCTAAAGCCTCAAAATCTAACGCCCCTCTTAAACTCCGCCCGATTAACCGTTGAATTTCCTGAGTTCTACCTGACAATTTCATTAATTCCCGTTCGTTGCGTTTCTGGGTAGCAGAAGGCAACATTCTATATTCAGCCGTTAACCAACCCTTACCACTACCAGTCAAGAATCTAGGTACTCCTTCCGCGACACTGACAGTACACAGAACTTGAGTATCACCACATTTAGCTAAAACCGAACCAGGTGCAAAGCGGGTGAAATTAGGGTAAAAACTATGGGGACGGAGTTCACCGGGGGTTCTGCCGTCAGGACGTTGCCAAGTCATTGAAATTGCCTCAAAATTTTTGCTTACTGCCTTGTAGATTACCCCAGGATGCAGGGGAACAATTCAAAATTCAAAAATAACTATATGTTTTGTTATGGGACTTCTATTTGATTTTTAAACTATACGTAGGGTGGGCATTGCCCACCGTGGGAGGGTTTTGGTAGGAATTGCCCACCCTACAATACTTACTATTTTTCAGTGAATCATTTAGAATAGCTATATCAATGAAGATTTACATTTAATTGTGAGTCAATAAATTTATAGTGAGTTTTTAAACTTTGCCTTATGGTTGCCCAACTAGAAACCCCAGGTCTAAATTCGACTCTCAGCTTACCATATTCTGTAAAAGGACTAGTCCAAGTCTTTACTAGTCCTGAACGGAGCTTTTTTACGAGCGTGATGGCACAAGCGCTGAGAATTGCTGGACAAGGTACACCAGTATTAATAGTCCAGTTCCTCAAAGGTGGTATTCGTCAAGGACATGAACGACCTACCCAAATGGGACAACATTTAGATTGGATTCGCTGTGATTTGCCCCGTTGTATTGATAGTTCAGATTTAGATGAAGCGGAAAATCAAGCCTTACAACAACTGTGGCAACATACTCAAAAGGTAGTGAGTGAAGGTAAATATTCTTTACTGGTATTAGATGAGTTGAGTTTGGCGATTAATTTCGGTTTAATTCCAGAGACTGAGGTTTTAGAGTTTCTTTCTCAACGTCCTTCTCATCTGGATATTATTCTCACAGGTTCTCAGATGCCAAAGTCTCTGTTAGATGTGGCAGATCAAATTACAGAAATTCGTCGTAGTCATCAACCTTGAGACAGAGAGCCTTGTTGACGAGAGAGGTTAAAAAAGTAGGACTTACGCATTGTACAAATCAATCATGATATGCATTCACCAAAATACCTTATTTCAGGCTGCAACTAATTCTATATGTTACCGATAAATCAACCGTGGGGTAGGGGTAAAAGTAAAAGCTCACAAGTGTCAACTTAAGTCAAGAATGGCTTATCTGTTAGCTTTCACACCTACTCAGAAATCAATTATGGCTTACGCCACGCTTCGCTATCAGGGCTAATACCCAAAGTAAACTAAAGTTTACTAAACAAGTTAAAAATTTTCCGGTTATTCAGTCATCTTCAGATGACTTGAGCTATTAGACTGGGAATTCATTCCCAGTCGGGTAATAGGTTTTACGTTAAGTTGACAGCAATGAAGCTCTTGCTAAACCCCTAGGATAAGTGTAGTTTTTACAGCAATACATATTTGAGGTTGCTATTAGTATTGGACTTATTACATTTCGTATTTATATAAACTATTAGCATTTATATTAATAAAGTAAATCTAATGACATCGCTTAAACTCTTTGAATTATAAAAAAATTACGCTACTATATAGCAATACACAATCGAATAAAAATTTTGGATCATTTTTTAGAACTTGGTATCCTTAATCATGCTAAGATAACAAGCTTGGTAATTTAAGTAACATCAAATAAAGTCTAGTAAAAAGGTAACTATTAAATGTTGAAGAATGATAAGTGGATAATTGAACAAGCAAAGAAAGGAATGATTGAACCATTTGAACCTAGTTTACTTCGCACTATCAGTTTAGCATCTGGCGCAGAAGTACCGGCATTGAGTTATGGTTTATCTTCCTATGGTTATGATATACGTTTATCCCCTAAAGAATTTTTAGTATTTAAACATATTCCTGGAACAGTTGTTAATCCTAAAAAATTTAATCCCAAAAATCTAGAATCTGTGGATTTACAACATGATGAAGATGGAGATTTTTTTATTATTCCTGCACATTCTTATGGACTAGGAGTAGCATTAGAAAAATTACAAATGCCTCCTAATGTAACTGCAATTTGTTTAGGAAAAAGCACTTATGCCCGTGTTGGATTGATAGCAAATATTACACCAGCAGAGGCTTCGTGGAATGGCGCACTTACCCTGGAATTTAGTAATTCATCAAGTGCTGATTGTAGAATTTATGCCAATGAAGGCGTTGTGCAATTATTGTTTTTAGAAGGAGAACCATGTCAAACTACCTATGCAGATAGAGTAGGTAAATATCAAAATCAGCCTGAAAGAGTAACTTTAGCTAAAGTATAGTTATTGTTTATTATTGACACATAAAATATCAATAATCAGTATTACATTCGGAACTTAGCCAACGTAGGCGATCGCTTTAAGATTGATAGCTTTTTGCTTTTTGATAACTGGCAAATCCTTTGCGGTAGTTATAGATACTCAAAGTCAAATATAGAGTGATCTTGTCTCAACAATTGTGTAGCTAACTATAATTACATAATCAAATATGATATTATGGTACATTATAACTATTTACAAGATGACTAGTTGAAAAATTGTCAGTAATTTAGATAAAAACAAACTATAATTAAGCGATCTAAAATTATAAAAAGTCTATTTCAGAGCTAACTGTAGCAGAAAAATTATGTATTTTATCAAAGGAAATTAATTAGAGTATCTTATGGAAAACAGGAGAGAGAAGGGTTATGTTGGATAAACTCATAAAATATTTTGTCTACGCGACAAAAGGCTATATTACCAAAACACAGCTTATTAAATTTTTGTATTTAGCTGACCTTTACTCTGTTAAGTGGACAGGAAAGCAATTAACTGATCTTGATTGGTGTTATTATCAATTTGGACCCTGGAATGAGGGTATAGATGCTGCTTTAAATCAAATGAATGGGAAAGAGATTATTCAAGAATCTCAGGAAAATTCAACATATATTAGACCTGTTAATGAAGCTGCTCAAGTAGATGATTTGCAAATACCTCTAAGCATTAAGTTGGTGCTGGATAATATTCGGAGAGAATGGGCTGGTGCAGATAAACTGAATCAGTTGCTAGAGTATGTATATAGCACTGCTCCAATGCTGGAAGTAAAAAATACCCATCGCTCAGAAGAAAAAGTTAAACTTAACTTACAAGCAGAAAGAGAAAAATTAGTCAGTGAATTAGGATTGTAAAGTGGCTGGACAAAAACCTAGACAGGGTTGGATTTATTGGATTAATCCTTACAGGGTATCTATTCGTTGCAAACTGGGTCATGTTCATATTTATAATTTAGATGAACCAGGTGAAGTAGAATGTCAAACTTGTAAGGAGAATATTAATTCAAGTAGGGTTTTTAGAGGAACACATCCCTATATAATCTGGACAAGTGATCAATTTCAAGATGAATCTGGATATATAGCAACTTTTTCTGTGATTCCTCTGACTTCACAAACAACATTTAATGGTTTACCAACCACCTATCCAATTAACTCTACAAGTAGAAATGGTCTTGATAAACATTCTTATGCTTTAGTTCATCAAATATGTACTGTTGATGCTAATTGCTTTAAAGACTCATCAGAAAATTGGTTAAATCGAATTGGACAATTGGATAAACCAGATAGAGAAGCTATAGAGGAACGGTTAAGGTATTTTTTGAATATTCAAGATAATCCTAGTGAAGACTGGTTTGCTCAAAATGCGTCTCCAGAACTTTTGAAAAAAGTCTTTGATTATCTACCTGAAGATACAAAAAATTTAGCAATAGAAGAATTAATTAACAATTTAGGCTCATAATAAATAGGTATTTTACATAAACATTTTCACGATACAGTAAATCTATGTTGTAATTTATGCCGTCCTGATGCGGGGTCAAACTCGCGCTGAATATCATCCCTATCCTTACGTCCTAATCTAGTCCATGTACGGAAAGCTTATAATTTTAATAAAAGAGGAGCAGTCAGAGTTCCAAAAACTGGATATCGTGGAGATAGTTCAGCAGTATATCGTAAAGGTAATGAATATCTGATTGTCAGACCGGACAAATATGGTAGCGAAAAGATAGTTACTTATGGAGTTAACGATGATTGAAGCCGTTTTAGATCAGCAAGAAGTGACAAAGAGAAACATTAGTCAATTATTGTCACAATTGACTAATACCTATCAAAACACACGCGCCGAAAGAAAGGAAATTGTTACTCAGTTTCCACCAGAAAATGAAGAGTTTTCACTGTTAGAAGAAATTGAACTTTTAACAGTAAATTTAAGAGGTTATGCCAGTCAAATTACATCTGAAAATAAAATAACTAAAAAAGATCAGATGTTTTCTCAATTACAAGGAATGCGAGTTTTTAGTGTTTCCCCAATTGGTCAATTTTACTTTAACAATAATGGCAAGTATGAACAAATGAAAAGTTATATTAGAATGTTGGACTACTTGCGGTTACTATTGTTAGAATATTTGCAATATCTTTAAAAGTTAAAAATCAAGTTAGATTCTTTTTTAAGCCACATTCCGCACCCGCACTATCACGTTCTTTGAACGGAGATAATATTATGAGTCGCTCCCAAATTATTCAGCCTGGTCAAAGTTATACTTTTAGTAACTACTTTGAGTTACCATTTTTTCCAGAAGATATTTTGGCAGAACTTGGTTGTGTTTATCAACGTGAAAGGCTAAAATTGCCAACGACAGAATCAACACCTCGCTATATTAAAGAATTGCACCGAGTAATTGAACGTAACCTCCAACGAGTTAAATTATTTAGTGAAGATGCTCGTAAACAAGCAATTATAGCGCCGATTCTTTTAGAAGTTTGTGAAATTACAGAAACTCAATTAAATATTGAATATCCTATTAGTGTCAGTGACCAATTAAAAGGTAGTTTAGATTATTACATCAATAAAAGTGAGAGTTTATTAGTTATTGAAGCTAAACAAGCAGATTTGAGTAAAGGATTTACACAATTAGCTGTTGAACTGATTGCTCTTGACCAATGGATAAATTCAGAAAAACCTATGCTTTATGGAGCAGTAACGAGTGGGGAAGATTGGCGATTTGCTATCTATAAATGTCAGGAAAAAGAAATAATAGAAGATATAAAATTATATCGAGTTCCTGAAGAATTAACGGAATTAGTCAGAATTTTAGTTGCCATAGTTAGCAATTAATAAAGATATATTCTCTTTTGCTACCTACAGTGATATTTTTCGCACGACCTACTTATTTGCAGTAATTCCCGTTGAACCAAAACCACCGATTCCCCTAGATGTATCACTTAAGCTATCAACTTCTTCAATTTCAACACGAATTACTGGTGCAATAACCATCTGAGCAATTTTCATTCCTTTTGATATTTTAAAAGGTTCTTTTCCATGATTTATTAAAATTACACCTATTTCTCCTCGATAACCTTCGTCTATTGTACCTGGAGTATTCAAAACCGTAATTTGGTGTTTAAGAGCTAAACCACTTCTAGGACGAATTTGAGCCTCAGTTCCTGGTGGTAATTCTATTGAAATACCTGTGTGAATTAATTTGCTTTCTCCCGCAGGAAGTTCTAATTCATCAATTGATATTAAGTCTAATCCTGCATCATTTGGATGTTCATATTTGGGGATAATAGCTAAATCAGCCAGTTTTAATACTTTTAAATTTTTCATTTATACTACCTTTTATGTATTTATTACCTTGATAAACTTCTCATATTCTTCGTTCTAGATCAACTGTTAAGAGAGCTGCAAATGATCCAGATAGCATAGTGAAAAATATGCGTAAATATCTCTACCTTTTATAAGGGGTTCAAATCACAGATTTTTCACTAACTTTCATAGTGGGTTTACTTACACCGTGCTGTACTGGTATTAAATCTTGATTACACCTTTAATTTAACTAAATTTTTATCTTGCTCATAAATAAACTGTTCTTTCATTAACAAAGCCGTTTCCGCTTTTTGCAATTCCACACCTAAATACATTGCATGGGAAACTTGCAAACCAGGACAATCTGTGAAGATTTGCTGGGAAAGTTTATGTGCAGATTTACCAGAATAACAATTAACTACTTCTCCAGAACCAGGCGTTGTATGTTCTACAATAATACTATTATTCTGGACAGTGATAATAAAACTACCAGCAGGATCAAAATAATCTTTTCTCTGGGCAATTTTAGTATATTGGGATTTAATCACATTTTCCACATTTTCAAAACAATCATCATAAATATGGGCGCTTTGACTAATGGTTATTAATGTTCCCATTTTCAATGTATGATCAGTTTTTTTAACTAAAGAATTATAAATATATTTTTGTAAAGCCCTTAATCCCATTGCATTTGCTGGCCAAGCTGAGAACATATCATTACTGCGAAAAGTTGCCGTTAAAGATAGTTCATGATCAACTATTCTCACCCAAATATGATTCAGACAAGGTGGGTTATCATTATCATCTTGACTAGCATCCCATAAAGACATCACAGCCCTAGCGGAATCTATATCATTTGCTAATTTATTTATAACTTGTTCAATTTGATCACGTCCAAACCAAGAACGCAACCGTTGCCCATAAGTATATTTTACTCCTTCTCTATTAGGTGCATCATCTAAAATTTGCGAAATATATTCCTCTAAAAAGCCTCTATCTATGGGTAAATAATTGGGTTCAGGAAAATAGAAATCATCAGGTTCATCAGTAACAACTGCCATTAAATCTATCAATTCTTGCCATTTACCATCATAACCAGTTGGTCTAATTGTTCCCGTTGTTTTAATCCTGTGAATGATTTTTACCCAAGTTTCAGCGATGGTTTTACCTTCTATTCTATGTCCATAGCGTGTTCCTGGAAAAACGGCCGGTTCAACTGTAGTCATGGGAAACTCTTCAGGTATTCCCCAAGGTACAACTGTTTCTTTTTGGGCGTAATATTTAATTTTTTCGACAGCATCAGAAATTGATATCGCGTCTTGAATTTCTAGAGAATTTCGTAATTTTTCCAAAGCATTGACATCAACATCAATATCAATATAACCAGGAACATCAGAACGAATTACCCAAGATTTTCGCCCAGCATCACTAATATTTTCTTCTACACCATGACGGAAAAAATCACCTAAACATTGACAAGCACCGGCATTTTTATCTTCTTTGGTGGCGTTGAGAATGACTAAGTAGTGAACATGAGGATTGAGTAATAAATTGCGAATTAGTAAATTTATGCCCCTAGTTGGTGAATATAACTGTCCAATTACAGCATATTCATTTGATTGTAGATGTTTAGCGATCGCTTGTTTCACCATCCATCCTGTAATCACTGCGGTTTGCCCACTGCCATAAATTAACTGGTTGGGCTTGTGCTGTGCTGTATAATAAAACTGGGTAAGTTGACCAATTTTTGTCATTTTTATCGGTTAAAAATAAAACTTAACTATTATAGCACTAGTGTCGCAGATTCTTTTATTTACAAAAATTAACTATTAATTACAAATATTTATATAAGAATATTAATATAACTTGATATGATTAGATGATTTTTAGATCATCCTATCTGAATTGAAGAAATTTTTCTGAAATATAAATTATGGGATTTAAAATAAGAACTTGGTTATCTGATCAGAAAATCAAAAACTTTATTTTTGTTAATCTAGTAGTAGCGATTGCTTATATTATAGCTCTAAAAATCAGTCTTAATTTTATATCTCTACCTGGAGGTGTTGCATCTGTATGGTTGCCTTCTGCAATTACATTAGCCTCAGTTATTGCTAAAGGAATCAGCGTATTTCCAGGAATTATTTTAGGTTCTATATTTGGTTTATCTGAATTTTTATGGAAACTGACACCTCCTTTATCAGTTTTTGACTTTATTTTCATAAATATTGTCTGTGCTGTCGCTAATTCGTTACAACCATTCCTTGTTAAATATATACTTCAGAAATCTTCTGATCATAAAAATATTTTCAATCATGTTTATACAATTGTTGTCTTGATAACAGCAATCATTTTTTCTTCATTTATATCAGCAACCATAGGAATTACCGCTCATTGCTTAACTGGAGTAATGAAATGGAATAATTATGGTATTTCTTGGATAACATGGTCTTCTTCTAGTGCATTAGCTCACCTAATATTTACGCCATTTTTACTATTATTAAGAGACTTTAGTAAACATGACTTTCAGTATCGTATAGGTGAGAAAATACTTGTATTTAGTATATTTATATTTATAGTTTGGCTCACTTTCATAAATAAATATAATTTAGAATATATATTTCTGCTTCTTTTAATCTGGTCAGTATTTCGTCTAAGTAATTTGTTTTCCAGTTTCCTAGTAAGTTTAGTTGCTATTGTTGCTATTGTTGCTACTGCAAATGGGTATGGTAATTTTATAAAAAGTACACCCCATGAGTCTCTGATAATTTTGCAATCATTTATAGGAGTTTTTTCCATTACTGCTTTGACACTTTCCGCGGTAATTAATGAACTAAAATTAGCACAATTATCTCTTAAACAAAATTTGACTACTTTAGAACTACAAGTCAAAGAAAGAACCGCAGAATTACAACAAAGTGAAGCTCAACTTGATGGCTTCTTTTCTTCTGCTTCTATAGGAATGAGTATTCTGGATCAGCAGTTAAGATATGTCAGAATTAATGAAGTTCTAGCAAAGATTAATGGGACATCAGTTGCTAATCATTTAGGTAAAAGTGTGCAAGAAATATTGCCAGATTTAACTCTAATAATAGAACCCCTCTATAAACAAGTTTTATTAACAGGAAAACCTTTACTGAATCAAGAAATCACAGGTAAAGTTCCTAGTCAACCAGGGATTAAACTCACTTGGTTAGTGTCCTATTTTCCCATATTTGATATTAATAATATTCCCTATCGAGTGGGGGTTGTGGTGATAGATATCAGCGATCGCAAAAAGATGGAATTACAACTTCAAAAACAAGCTCAGATAGATGGATTAACTCAACTTGCTAACCGTCGTTATTTTAATGAAGTATTTCTGCGTGAATGGCAGCGTTGCCTTCGTACTCAAAAAGCATTATCTTTAATTTTATGTGATGTTGATTACTTTAAAGCTTACAATGATACCTATGGTCATCCAATGGGTGATGACTGTTTGATTCAGATAGCCAAAGCACTTTCTCTACATGTCAAACGTTCCAGTGATTTAGTAGCTCGTTATGGAGGAGAAGAATTTGTAATTTTACTCCCTAATACTAACTTTGAAGGTTCATTATATGTAGCTAATATGATTCAAAAACAAATCCATGAACTGAATATTGCTCATGAAGGTTCAGCAATAAGTCATCATGTTACCTTAAGTATAGGTATTTCCGTCTCCATTCCCACTATGGATCAACAAGCTGATAAACTTTTAATTGCGGCAGATAAAGCTCTATATCAAGCGAAACAAGAGGGAAGAGATAGGATTATTATCAAAAAGATGAACAATAACAAAGAAGCTCAAAATTAATTAAAATAATTTATAATTCTTAATTATTCCTTCTTAAGATACTATCCGTAGGGTGGGCAATGCCCACAAAAACCATCCGACATTACTCACAAAAGAAGGGAACAGGGAACAGGGAACAGATAAGAAACACTCATTTGCAACAGTTTAGAGCTTCAGTCAAAAAAAAGATGTTTTTACAAGACGCGTAGCCTGAAAAAAACAGTGTCATTATTTCAATCTCATGTTTTTAAACATGAGTTTTTCCTGTTAGAAAGTTGCCCGTTCCCTGTTCCCTCTGAATATTTTTCATAGAACTAATTATCAAAAAAGGTCTTTAAAACCTAAATTGTGTGATAATAATAACCTGAATTATGAATTGATAACGGTGTAGTTAGGCATGGATTATCGGGATGCAGGCGTTGATGTAGAAGCGGGTAGAGCTTTTGTAGATCAAATTCGCAATTTGGTTCAAAGCACCTTTAGAAAAGAAGTTTTGGGGGGACTGGGTGGCTTTGGTGGTTGCTTTCAACTCCCCACAGGTTACAAAGAACCAGTTTTGGTTTCGGGAACAGATGGTGTGGGAACAAAGCTAAAAATAGCCCAAATCCTGAACCGTCATGACACTGTTGGTATAGACTTGGTGGGGATGTGTGTTAATGATGTGTTGACATCAGGTGCAGAACCGCTATTTTTTCTAGATTATGTGGCTACGGGTAAGTTAGATAAAGAACAATTAACTCAGGTAGTCGCGGGAATCGCTACCGGTTGTAAATTAGCAGGTTCAGCCTTATTGGGGGGAGAAACGGCGGAAATGCCTGGTTTTTACCAAATTGGTGAATATGACTTGGCTGGTTTTTGTGTGGGAATTGTGGAAAAAAGCCGAATGCTCGATGGTTCTCAGGTGCAGGTGGGTGATGTAGCTATTGGTTTAGCTAGTACGGGTGTCCATAGCAATGGTTTGAGTTTGGTAAGAAAAATTGTATCTGATGGTGGTTTTGCTTGGACTGATACCCCAGATTTATTAAATGGTGAATCTATTGGGGAAACTTGCCTCACACCTACACGCATTTATGTAAAATCTGTTTTGGCAGCGTTGCAATCAGGTTTGGAAATTCATGGAATGGCTCACATTACTGGTGGGGGATTGCCGGAAAATTTACCTAGGTGTTTAAGTAAAGGCCAATCAATTAAGATCATGCCTGACAGTTGGATTATTCCTCCTGTATTCCATTGGTTAGCTGCTGCTGGTTCTGTTAGTGCTGAAGCTATGTATAATACATTTAATATGGGTATCGGCTTTGTGTTATTAGTGCCACCCCAGGAAGCAGAACAGGTAATGACTCATTTTCAATCCCAGGATATCTCCGCTAATTTGATTGGTGAAGTTGTCACTGGAGCGGGTGAATTAGTCGGTTTATTATAATAATAAGTCAGGAGTCACCGAGTCACCGAGTCAGGAGTCACCGAGTCAGAAGGAAGGAGGAAGAAAGAAGGAGGAAGGAGGAAGAGAATGGTTGAGCAATTAGTCCTCGAATTTACACGGTTATTTTTGGTGACAATGCAAGGGTTTTAAAGATTTTGGCTCAATAATCTTGCACTTGTTTGGCTGGAAAACCCTATAAACCTTTATCTGGCAATGCTTTTGCATTCTTTTGGCAAACCCTAAATAGAATCGATCCGCAAAATTTATATTCTTTTGATGGAAGTAATCAAAAATACTCATCGCCATCAGCGTTAATATTTGCTAACGTAGTCTTAACATATCGCAAAAATCAATTGGTGCAGTTGAGGAAGTATCTGTATTTACTAATTAGTGGTATTGGTTATATCTCGTTTGTAAGTGTGGCGTGTTGGTGTTTTGAGAAGAATGTAATTTTTGTGTAGAGGGGTTATGGTTATAAATTTTGCCCGGACTACTGTTTCTAAGGAACTACTAAAGCAAGTATTCCAACGCATTGATGCACAAAGTTGTCCCAAGTTATTTAATTTTCATATGCACACGGTTCACTCGGATGGCAAACTAGAACCGAGTGAGTTGATGAGTCAAGCGATCGCAATTGGCTTAAGAGGTCTAGCTATCACCGATCATCATAGTATTTCTGGCTACCAAACAGCCCTAGTTTGGCTAGAAGATTGGAAAAGGAGTAATCCTGATACTCATCCTCCTTACCTGTGGAGTGGTGCAGAAATCAATGCCAATTTGCTAGATATTGAAGTCCACATTCTGGCTTATGCTTTTGAGTCAGAAAACCCCAGCATGAAGCCTTATTTACAAAGAATACCTAGTTTAGGTAAGGCTTATCAAGCAGTTAACGTGATTACAGCTATTCACGAAGCAGGCGGACTAGCGGTACTTGCTCACCCAGCCCGGTATAGGCGATCGCATTTTGACCTCATTCCTGCGGCTGCGGATCATGGAATTGATGGTGTTGAGACTTTCTACGCTTACACTAACCCCAAACCTTGGAAACCTAGTGTTGTGGAAACAGAAGAAGTACAACAGTTAGCGGAAAAATTCGATTTATTGAACACCTGTGGTACTGATACGCATGGTATGAATTTACTACAAAGGCTATAAATTTATACTTGCCTCTTTTAAACTCCTGGTTTACGTAGCCAGGGAGTTAATATTTCCATTGAGTCGGACAGAATGAATTACACAGATTGTCTTCCTGTTCCTTCTTCCCACGAGTGAATTTAATTTTGTCCAACTACTTATCTACTGTAAAATAGATAACAGCTAAATAGCACCGATAAGTAATATTTTTCATGACTAAAGAACTATTAAAACAAGTAAGAGTAATTGATCCTGTCCAGCAAACTGATACAGTAGCAGATGTATTAATTATTGACGGTTATATTCAAGCTATCGCTTCACAAATTACAGATATTAGTCATGATACCTCTATTCGTGATTGTCAAGGCTTAGTTCTTGGGGCTGGATTAGTTGATTTATATAGTCATTCCGGCGAACCTGGATTTGAAGAACGAGAAACTTTAAGTTCTTTCCTCCAATCCGCTGCTGCGGGTGGTTTTACCAGAGTTGGTGTTTTGCCAGATACATTACCAGCCACTGATAAACCTGCTTTAGTTACACAGTTACAGCAACATAGAAATCGGCAAAAACCTTGTCCCCATCTGCATATTTGGGGGGCAATTACCTTAGATTTAGCAGGTAAACAATTAACAGAAGTAGCAGATTTAGCCGCAGCGGGGGTTGTGGGTTTTACTGATGCTAAACCTTGGGACAATTTAGGGATAGTCAGACGGGTTTTAGAGTATTTCCAACCCTTTGGTAAACCGATAGCTTTTTGGCCATGCGATCGCCATTTAGCGGCTAATGGGACAATACGAGAAGGTGCAGAAGCCTTGCGGATTGGATTATCCCCTCTACCCTATAGTGCAGAAACAACTGCTATTGCAGCATTATTAGAATTAGTCGCTGATATTGGCACACCGATCCATATTATGCGCGTTTCTACTGCTCGTGGTGTAGAATTAATTGCTCAGGCAAAAGCTCAAGGTGTGCCAATTACTGCTAGTACCACCTGGATGCACGTTTTACTGGATACAACATCTATTAGAAGTTATCATACTTCCTTACATTTAGATCCGCCTTTGGGAAATCACCAAGATATGCTATCATTACGCAGTGGGTTGCGAACTGGGGTAATAGATGCGATCGCTATTGATCACGCACCCTATACCTACGAAGAAAAAGTTCAAGCCTTTGCAGAATCACCACCAGGAGCAATTGGTTTAGAATTAGCATTACCCCTACTCTGGGAGAATCTTGTAACCACCGGCGAATTTACAGCTTTAGAATTATGGCGCGTTTTGAGTCATCAACCAGCAGCTTGTTTACAACAAGAAATTAAAGCGATTCAACCCGGTCAAAAAGCTGAATTAACATTATTTAATCCTCAGCAAACCTGGAATGTAAACAAAGCAAATCTCCAGACACTTTCCTATAATACACCTTGGTTTGGGCAAGAAATTACAGGACGGGTTGTGGAAACTTGGTGTAATACTAATTTTAAATAAAGCTGCATGGAGTAAGATTTTAAGAATATTTGACCGCAGATAAACGCAAATAAACGCAGATGAATACGGTTGATGATTATTTTGTGCAGCCTTACATAAAATTGGTATAATCTAATTTAGTACATAAGAACTATATTAATATTCAATGTCTGATCTAATTCTATTTTGGCATCGTCGAGATTTACGCATTTCTGACCATACAGGACTAGCTGCGGTCAGAGAAAAAAGTGCAAAAATTGTGGGTGTATTTTGTCTAGATCCTCAGATTCTCGAAAGCGATAATATTGCCCCAGCTAGGGTAAAATATATGATTGGCTGTTTGCAATCTCTTCAAGAAAGATATCAGCAAGTAGGTAGTCAATTATTGATTTTACAAAATGATCCTGTGATTGCAATTCCCAAATTAGCAGCAGCATTAAAAGCTAAAGCAGTATTTTGGAATTGGGATGTTGAACCTTATTCACAAACACGAGATTTAGCAGTAATTGAAGCTTTGAAAACCCAAGGAATTGAGTTTCTTAACCATAATTGGGATCAATTACTTCACTCACCACAAGAAATTTTTAGCGGTGCTAAAACTCCCTACACAGTTTATACACCTTTTTGGAAAAATTGGATTACTAAACTTAAAGCTAAACCAGTAACAACTTTAGAAAATATTACAGGTTTAACAGAGAAAGAACAAGAAATTGCTCAACAACTAGGAACTATTAACTTACCTTCTGCTGAAGATTTAGGTTTTATTTGGGATGAAGAATTAATAATTTCTCCCGGAGAATTAGCAGCACAAGCAAGATTAGATAACTTTGCTAAATCTGCTATTAATGAATATCAAGAACAGCGAAATTTTCCCGCAATTGATGGTACATCTCAATTAAGTGCAGCATTGAAATTTGGTGTTATTGGTATTAGAACTATTTGGCAAACTACCATAGAAGCCTTAGCAAATAGTAATAGTGAAGAAGTAAATGCCAGTATTCAAACATGGCAAAAAGAACTAGCATGGCGGGAATTTTATCAACACTGTATGTACCATTTTCCAGAATTAGCTAATGGTGCATATAGAGATACTTTTAAAACATTCCCTTGGCGAAATAATGAAACCTATTTTCAAGCTTGGTGTGAGGGGAAAACAGGTTATCCTATAGTTGATGCTGCTATGCGTCAATTAAATGAAACTGGTTGGATGCACAATAGATGTAGAATGATAGTTGCGAGTTTTTTGACTAAAGATTTAATGATTAATCCCCAATGGGGAGAAAAATATTTTATGCAGAAACTCATTGATGGTGATTTATCTGCTAATAATGGAGGTTGGCAATGGAGTGCTTCTAGTGGTATGGATCCTCAACCATTACGCATTTTTAACCCAGCTAGTCAAACCCAAAAATTTGATGCAGAAGCCGAATATATTCGTCAATGGGTACCAGAATTGCGTTCTGTAGATACGGGATATTTAGTAACTGGAAAAATTCCCCCATTATATATTGGGAATTACCCTCAACCCATTGTTGATCATCAAAAACAGCAAGCTTTATTTAAGCAGTTATATCAGCAACAAAAAGCTGTTATTTAATTATTTGTCAGAATCAGGATCTTAAGAATATACAGGATATTATTTACCAATTATCCATTGTTGAATAATAATATTATGTTTATCGTCTTCTGAATTGGGATTATCAAAATCATTCTACATTCTATCCTGTAAATCCTTTAATTCTGGACATCCTGATTCAGACAAAAGCCTCTCTTAAAACCAGTTGCATCAGGTCTACTACTTCTTCTAATATACAAGGGTGCGTTAGCGTTTCGCGTAACGCACGAAATCCTTAATAATGGTGCGTTACGCTATCGCTAACACACCCTACGTATCTGTTCAAAAATCAAATAGTAGCCCTATAGTTGTTTTCGGTGTTTAATTTGTGCTTCTAGTTGTTTTATTATTTTCATTAAATAATCCACTTTTTCAACTATTGATATATTACTTGGTATTTAAGCAAAAGATTAAATAACTCTTAGAACGTAATTTAAATATTATTGGTATCTATCATTCCCCTCTTCATGATCTGGCTATACCGTCAGAATAGGATAAAATATGTACTTGTCCAGAATACTCTTATGTGATACTATTTTTACAAAATGTTCAAGCTAGTAAACTGTAAAACTAGACTT
Source organism: Dolichospermum sp. OTE_75_concoct_329_sub (assembly GCA_031376645.1). Lineage (GTDB taxonomy): Bacteria > Cyanobacteriota > Cyanobacteriia > Cyanobacteriales > Nostocaceae > Dolichospermum. The sequence continues at coordinate 32,933 of JANMEE010000274.1, forward strand.
TTGATGACAAGCACCAGTTTCAAGCCCAGACAATTGAACTGATAAATTTATCAATTTTAAGTTAACATTAATACTCCGCGCTGACTTCTACAACTGCTATGCTAAATCCCAATCTGGATGAAATCCAGTTGACAAAAGACGACTACGAACGCTACTCCCGCCACTTGATTTTACCAGAAGTGGGAGTAGAAGGGCAAAAACGCCTCAAAGCCGCTAGTGTACTGTGTATTGGTACAGGTGGACTAGGTTCACCATTGCTGTTATATTTGGCAGCCGCAGGTATTGGCCGCATTGGTATTGTTGATTTTGACGTTGTGGATACCTCCAACCTGCAACGTCAAGTTATTCATGGGACATCCTGGGTAGGTAAACCCAAAATCGCATCAGCAAAAAACCGGATTCATGAAATTAACCCCCATTGTCAGGTTGATTTGTATGAAACTCGGCTGAGTGCAGAAAACGCCCTTGATATTATTCGTCCTTACGATATCGTCGTTGATGGAACTGATAACTTCCCAACACGGTATTTAGTTAATGATGCTTGCGTCTTGTTAGATAAACCCAACGTTTACGGTTCTATCTTCCGGTTTGAAGGACAAGCAACCGTCTTTAACTACGAAGGTGGTCCCAACTATCGTGATTTATATCCCGAACCACCACCACCAGGAATGGTTCCCTCCTGTGCAGAAGGTGGAGTTTTAGGAATTTTACCAGGAATGATTGGGATTATTCAAGCCACAGAAACAGTCAAAATTATTCTGGGTAATGGTACTACCCTGAGTGGCAGACTCGTGCTTTACAATGCCTTGGATATGAAATTTCGGGAGTTAAAACTGCGTCCTAATCCTATCCGTCCAGTTATTGACAAACTCATAGATTACGAGCAATTCTGTGGTATTCCCCAAGCTAAAGCCGAAGAAGCGAAACAGCAGATGGAAATTCAAGAAATGACTGTCAAGGAATTGAAGGCATTATTAGATAGTGGAGCAAAGGACTTTGTGCTGCTAGATGTGCGTAATCCTCATGAGTATGGAATTGCAAAAATTCCTGGTTCAGTTTTAGTCCCTTTACCAGATATTGAAAATGGTGATGGTGTGGCTAAAGTGAAAGAATTACTCAACGGACACCGCTTAATTGCTCATTGTAAACTGGGTGGACGTTCAGCTAAAGCCTTGGTTATCCTGAAAGCAGCGGGTATTAATGGGATAAATGTCAAAGGGGGAATTAATGCTTGGAGTCAAGAAGTAGATGCTTCTGTTCCTCAGTATTAATGGTTTTGTACGGGATTGTTGATCATGCTCACAGAAATTCCTCTAGCAATCCTTAATCTGATCTGAATAAAAAGATACCCGATTTTTAGACAAGTCGGGTATCTGATTATTTTGAATATATAAGAATTTGGTTGTTTTTTTAGATATAATTGATACAAAAAAATCTTGAAAAAATACCAAAATCGTCCATTACTTATACTTCTGTTAAAGGGTAAGATGTCTAGAGTTTGCATAAACTTTATGGAAGATTTAGCTGTAGCAGTTTCTAGCTAGGAGTAATTATAAAACATGGCTTTAGCGGAGCATTGTGTTGTCTATACCCTTGCTGCGCTATCAGATACTAAAAGACTTTCAAGCTTCCTGCTATGAGTAACCGGGGATTGAGAGTAAAATTACCTTCAAAAACCCAATTTCAGCAGCATCTATCATCACAGCAAATTGCCAAAACAATAATAGATCGCATTATGATGGATACGCTTTCCACAACCAAATCCAAGATTCTCATTGTAGATGACGATGCCAGTGTCCGCAATCTCATCCAGCGTTTTTTGAGTCGGAAATATGAAATAGAATCAGCCGCAGATGGTAAGACCGCGCTTATATCTTTTGAAAAATTAAATCCGGCTTTAGTGATTCTCGATTGGAATTTACCAGATGCAAATGGCTATAAACTTTGCCAGGAAATGCAAAGTCGTACCAATGTCTTAGTAATGATGCTTACGAGTCGCAATGATGAATCTGATAAAATTAAGGTTTTGGCTGCTGGTGCAGATGATTTTTTAACTAAACCATTTAGTCTGGCTGAGGTGGAAGTTAGGGTAGAAGCCCTATTAAGACGGGTTCGTTATATCCAGCCAGGTGTCTCACAACGCCTCACTTTTAACCAGTTAACTATTAACTCAGAAGCGCGAGAGGTAACACTCAATAATAAAGTTTTAGCCTTAACTGCTTTGGAGTTTAATATCTTATATTTTCTCGCTACCCATCCTGGACAAGCATGGAGTCGTACTCAACTGATCCAAAAGATATGGGGCTGTGAGTATGTGGGAGATGGACGGGTTGTTGATGTGCATATTGGTCAACTACGCAAGAAAATGGAAGCTGATTCTAGTATGCCGGAGTTTATTAAGACGGTGCGGGGTTATGGCTATAAGTTTGATCCACCAGAAAACACCACAATTTAAACTTTGAAAAATATAATTGTTGTGATAGCTTAACAACTTAGTCGAATCCGTCCATTACCCAAGTGATGATATTGGGGCTTGATTAGATGATCAAGGTTATTAATCGGTAGATATTGAAGCTAAAGCCTTTTTTGGGATTCGTGTCTACTCAAGCCTCGGATAAAAGCTTTAATTTTTCCTACAAAAGGATATTCTTTTAATATTTCTCATTAAACTATTAGCTCTAAAAAATATCTATGCAAATTACTGTTATGACTTTTAATCTCCGCTATGACAAACCAGATCCAGGGGTGCGTCAGTGGCAAAAGCGTGTGGGGGCGATCGCTTCTTTAATCCAACACTACAAACCGGATTTATTAGGTACACAGGAGGGTAAATCTCATCAACTGGCTGATTTACAAGCTCTGTTACCGGAATATAACATAATTGGAGGCGATCGCACTGGGACAGGAACAAGTGAACACTGTGCAATTTTTTATCAACCACAATATTTAAAACTTCAACAAACTGAAGATTTTTACCTCAGTGATACTCCAGAAATTCCTGGTAGTATTACTTGGGGAACTCGTTTACCACGGATGGCTACTTGGGCTAATTTTGAAGTTAGTAATCCTAGTTTTTCTTTAACGATATTAAATACCCATTTAGATCATGAAAATCCCCAATCTAGAGAGTTAAGTGCAAATTTGATTCATCAACGGTTAGGTAAATTTACACCAGAAAACTATTTTTTGGTAATGGGAGATTTTAATGCTAATCCTGATACTCCAGAACGCCAAAAATTTTTATTACCTCTGGAAAATGGTAAAAAATTACAAGATCCTTTAGCTGCTTTTCCCCTAGAACAACAGAAAACTTTTCACGATTTTACGGGTGAAGCCTGGGATGCTATTGATACTATATATTGCGATAGCTCTTTCCAGATAGAAGAAATAATTATTGATCGTCAACAGTGGGAATGGGTATGGCCTTCTGACCATTTTCCGGTGATTGTTAAATTAACAAAAACTATATAATACAAATTTTAATTGTCTGATTTGAGGATTTTTAGGATTGTTATTGATGAATTATCTGTGAGTTACTGATTTTAATTGTCAGAATCAGGATGTCCAGGATTTGAGGATTTTTAGGATTGTTATTGATGAATTATTCGATCTTAATGAAATTCAAGATTTTCCTGTGAAATATTATATTAGATTACCAAAGTATAATAAATCCTTATCATTTCTTTATCATTTCTTTTTATCAACCCACATCCTTCCTCAAATCTCAAAAATCCTAATACCCACTAATAAGCCATCCTGTACATCCTTAAATCCTGGATATCCTGATTCTGACAAAATTGCATAATTCCCCCACCCCAACGCGATAACAAAATAGATTTTACCAGCACTACTTCAAGCAAAATATAAGCGTGATTACTAAATATTGAAATTACTTTGATCATAACTTTATTCAAGTATTATACACATAGATATAAGCTTCATCTCTGCTTCACCAAGTCCACCGCTAACTGAATTGCTGCTTTCATACTTGTAGCGTCAGCAATCCCTTTTCCCGCAATATCAAAAGCCGTTCCATGATCTGGGGAAGTCCGCACAAATGGTAAACCAATGGTAGTATTGACAGCCCGATCAAAAGCCATCAACTTCACCGGAATTAAACCCTGGTCGTGATAAAGTGCCAAGTAAGCATCAGCCGGATTTTGAACGGGAGAATTACCATACCAAGCCATTCCCGGTTTAACCCACATTGTATCTGGGGGTATAGGTCCTTCTATCTGTAAATGCGGACGTTTTTGGCGTTCTAACTCCAACCAGGGAATTAACCAATCTATTTCTTCTGTTCCCAGTTGTCCCATTTCTCCACTATGGGGATTTAAACCGGAGATCGCAATTCTCCCATTTTTAATTCCAAAATCATTTTCTAAACACTCCACCAACAAATCTAATTTCTGAGTTAATAACTGCGGTGTTAACATAGTAGCTACTTGACATAAAGGAATATGTGTGGTGGCTAGTATTGCTCGCAGTGTCCAACCAGTAAAAGGCGATCGCCCCACAAATAACATCCCAAAACGGTCTACACCAGCCCTTGCGGCTAAAAGTTCCGTTTGTCCTGGATAGTAGTAACCTGCCGCCTTCCAAGCCGATTTAGCAATAGGCCCGGTGACAATCCCATCAAAATCACCTGCCAAAGTTTGAGCGATCGCATATTCCATATAAGCAAAACTCGCCGTACCACTAGCCGCATTACCGACACCAGTAATAATTTCATCAACATTCGGCACATCAACTATAGACAACTCAGCAGGATTTACCAAAGCTAGGGAATTATCAATATTTTTACTGATATTTTCATAACTTCTAGTGAGTAAATTTCTATTACCCACCACCACCAGATCGCAGTTTTGAGTGACTTCAGGATCTGCCAAAGCCTTCAAAATCACCTCAGAACCAATACCAGCAGGATCTCCCAGCGTCAGTGCTAAACGGGGACGTTTATTTATTTGATACATAAAAATTATACCTGATATCATGGATGGAACTAGATCCCCTAGATCCCCGACTTCTTGAAGAAGTCGGGGATCTGCCTGGCCTGGCTAAATTAGTTTAAAATTATTGATAAAGGTCTAATCAAGAGTTCTTATAGACCTAGTGTACAAAGAATCAGGAGAATTACAGCAAATGGGTGGCGAAATCTTAAATGCAGCTATGCTATCTTTCGGTCTAATCTTCGTAGGTTGGGCAATCGGTGCTTTGTTACTCAAAATTCAAGGCGCAGAAGAATAGAAGGATACTAGAGGTACGGGAGATGGGAGAAATGGGGGAAGATTATATATTATTTCTTACCCATTACCCATTACCCATTACCCGCATTTCTCACAAACAATGCGACCACAATCTATATAATCCTTATAGAGAAACGGTTTCAGGCATTTTTCACGGTGTCGATTTTTTATGCAATATGGAAACCCAGAACCCCGTTCTTATAAGGGTTTGAGGATT
>JANMEE010000098.1:0-22466 GCA_031376645.1 Dolichospermum sp. OTE_75_concoct_329_sub
GCTTGAGAATTTTAGATTGGCGTTAGCGAAGCGTACGCAGCGCAGCGAGTATTTTGGATTAATTCCGCCCTGAAGAGGCGGGGAACCTGTACCGAAAATTCTAGGGTCCAAAATCTAAAATCCAAAATCTAAAATTTTTCGGTCAATGAACTTAATATCTTTCCTAAGATTAATTTAAGTCATCTAACTTAGGGTCAATTAATATATCTAACTTAGGGTTAATTAAAGTAATTTATTTAAAACATAAGCTTTTTATAGCGGGTTAATTTGAATTATTTTACCTTGGAGATATACGATTATGTCGCAAACAAATTTACAGCCTTCCAAAACAGAAAAAGATACTTCTTTATTTGGCTTTGATGAAAATTATTTGTCTGAATTAAGTTCTGAACAAGCTGCTAATATTACTGGAGGATTTACACTGAAAAATAATACAGAAGCACCCAGAATTTTTTACAATTTTGGGGATAAATTACCCATCCAAAAACAAACTCTACAACCGGGGGAGTCAGGTACTTTTCCGGGAGAGTATCTTTTGTATAACTCTTCAACAACAAAGCCGGGAATTAGTCCAGCCGTATTTAAGGCAGATCCTTCCGGTTCATTTAGCTTGAATCAATCAGGAACTAGTATAACTCCTATGGCTCTCAACTCTTCTAATGGGATGAACTCTTCTAATGGTAATGGGGCTTGCTAAAAAAGCAGTCAATAACTCAGTCCTAAAGGGACTGAGCTTGTAAGAAATCAAGACTTACGTGTTTGACTAGCTCATTGAGACGCAATTTGGTACGAACTTCCGAATACTTCTCTAGTTCGGATTATCTATGGCTAACGCCACGCTATCGCTATCAAGCTATCTTGTAATAGCGTTGGTTAAAGCCAAGACATCTTGATTGCGTTGAGCGAAGGGACATTAAACTTTACTCGAAGGATTATCTCTTTATGCGAGTACCCGTAATTTCAGTAGACAATACGCCATTAATGCCAACTAAACCTAGTCGAGCAAGACGATGGATCAAATGCGGTAAAGCAATCGGCAAATTCGATAAACTTGGCATTTTCTATGTCCAGTTATTAGCCGAATCAAGTAATACTGAAACGCAAGAAATAGTTCTTGGTTTAGACCCTGGTAAACTCTTTTCAGGTATAGCGGTTCAGTCCAAAAAGTTCACCTTGCAAATGTTGCATTTAGTTTTGCCTTTTAAAACTGTCAAAGACCGAATGGATCAACGATCAATGATGCGGCGTAATAGGCGAGGAAGGCGAATTAATAGAAAGCTATCTTTCAACAAACGCAATCATCGTCAAGCAAGATTTGATAATCGTCGTGGCTCAAAGTTGCCTCCAAGTATTAGAGCAAACAAAGACTTGGAATATCGAGTAATTAGTTTACTCCTCCAACTTTACCCAATAAAAACAGTTGTTATTGAAGAGGTTGAAGCACGAGGTAACAAAGGCTTTAGTCCCGTCATGGTTGGACAGAGATACCAAATTAGCCGACTATCAAAACTTACAAATGTCGTTTTAAAGAAGGGCTGGGAAACCTCAAACCTTCGTAAGTACCTGGGATTGCATAAAGAAAAATCCGATAAATCTTTGCAAATACCAGAAACACACGCAGTTGATGCGGTTGCCTTAGCAAGTTCTGAATTTGTTAAATACCAGACGTGGGAAGGTGCTAAAAATCATGGCGCATCTTGGATAGGAGGGGTTGATATCACAGAGTCTCAATTCACCATTGTGCGTCGTCCTCCAATTAGTCGTAGACAACTCCATTTAATGACTTTTAGTGAAGGTGGTAATCGTCGGAAATATGGAGGCACTACAACTCGTCATGGCTTGAGAAAAGGTGACTTTGTGGAAGCCACTCAAGGAAGTAAAACTTTCTTTGGTTGGGTTAGCGGAGATACTGAAAAAGCAGTCTCTGTTAGTGACGCTAATTGGAAAAGATTAGGACAATGCACTGTTAAAAAAGTTAAGTTGATTCAAAGATCAACAAGTCTAATTATTACGGCGGTTAAAACCGCCCGTGTCGCTTCCCTCTCAGCACTAAAGTGACTGAGTTTCCCGCTTACCGCGAGGTCTTATGAAAAATAGATTTTGAATTAAAAGCCTCTAGAACTTAATCTAGAGGTTTTAATCTTTAATTTTTAATTATTTATACAACTTCACAGGAATGAACTAAAGGTAATAAAGGTCCTATTTGTTCCTGTCCATTTACAGCCAAATCACTGTGGCACAAATACAATTTATCAGACACACGCGCCAGCAAATCGGCAACAATTTTTTGTAGTCTTTGTTCTTCGGCTAATTGTTCATCTTCTGCTGTCCAAGGTTGTCCTAACCTATCCCGTAAAAATAAGGTAGCACCATATAAGGTGGCAGCACCACCTTTAGCCCATAGCGGTGAACCAATATCTAACCAAAAATGCCAACGGTGATTTTTTCTACTGGCACGATACTGGAATATAGTTGCTAAAGTTACAGCTTTTTTACTGCTACCGATAGGACGGACTGGATAGGGGTTGGCGGTAATTGTCCCCCGTCGCAGCAGTTGAATAAATTCAGTAATGGTAATGCTCAGAGTTTCTGGTGTATGCAGTGAAAGCAATAGAGGATCGGTTTGTCTTAAACGGGTGTCTATTTCCCAGTAATGTTGGGCGGTTTCTAGTAATTCTCGTAATGCTGCTAATTCTTGATATGAGGGGTTTTTATCATTACAGATAAAGTCTTGAATGGCTTTGTAGAGCAGAAAAATGGGGGTGAGGAGAAGACGCTGTTGATATTGCTCCCGCTGTTCGGCAATCCATTGTAATATTTCTTCATAAGCCTGAGTGGCCATATAGCCAATTCTATCCCAGCGATCAAAAGTTCTCACTGGTAATAGATCGGGTGTGTCGGGGTGGGGAACGAAACAAGAATCTGCTATTAACCCAGCCCGCACCGGATCTATTTTAGAGTGATGGAATTTTTTTTCCTGGCCATCTTGAGTTTGATATTGACTCAAAACAACCAACATTTCTGCCACTTGATCTCTATCTACTAACCGTCCCAAACCGGGATAAACTAAAGTCATTAAGGTGAGTAATGCTCTGACTACCGATGAACTAATTAAAGGGCGTTGTTCGTTGAGAGATGCAACTTCAATATTTTGTTTGGTTAATATTTCTACCAGGGTATAACGAGCGATCGCATCTAAACCCGGTGCAATAATTGCTACTTCATCTGCTGCTACTTCTTCAGATTTCACCCCATCAATAATTATCTCGGCTGTTTCGCGTAATAGCTGGGCGCGGGAATTGGTTTGAATAGGCTTTACACAACTGGGTAAACTTAACATTGTCATTGGCTGTGTGACTAATTCTACCATTTGCTCAGTTAGAGAATAGCCCAAACTATTTGCAGGTATAGAGGTTAAATTTTTTACTTGACAACGCCCAGATAATCTGGATAAATACTGAGGATCTGCCCCTAAACCCCAACGGATAGCCCCATGAGGATTATAGCTAAACGCTCCCACAGCACCAGCATCTAATAAAAACTCAAATAAGTTAGCAGCGATCGCCGGATAATCATCTACATCATCTGCTATTATTCCCTGATAGCGTTGTTGCAGATGCCGTTGATATCTACCATCAGTTAATAGATTTTGGTTATACAATTCAGTAATTAGTGCATAAGTCAATAATCCTCGTTCTAAACACCAACTGCGCCAATCTAGTAGCAAATCACCCAAAAATTCCGGTTCTAAGTTGATAGAATCATTTTCTAACCCACTGTGCAAAATTTGAGGAATCTCTTCACAGGGTACACCGCTATAAGCTGCTAATTGCCACAAATCTAGGATACGTCTGACCAACCGATACTCATTTATACCTACACGCCGCAAAACTTCCGCGTCTAACCGAGAACTCCAGAGTTTTGTTGCCAATTCTTGTTCCGTTTCTGGACGCAATCTGACTGAAAATTGTGCTTTGATAGACAACGAATCAATTAATAACGGCCAAAATAAAATTACCTCATCTTGGAAAAAACCCAAAGCTGTTTTTACGCGAATAGGATATTTTCCTAATGTTAAAGTAGTAACTCTATCAGCTAATTCCCGTCGGGTATCATCATTAGCAGCTAACAATAAAATACTTACTTCTTTTTGGTGTAAATTTGAAGTTTTATCTATGGGTTGAGGTAGGGAATTGTTAATATTTTTATTATAAAATAAATCAGATCCTTGATTATCAATTTGTAACCAAGCACTAAACTGGTTTACCAAGCGAGTAGTTTTACCACTACGACTAGTACCAAAAATCCAAAGAGAATCAGAAAGCATGGTTTTTGCGTTAACTTAAGTTTAAGAATTTAGTGGATAATCCTAAATAATCATCTTGATGAAAAATACCGTGTTTAGTCAAATAATATACCCTTTTTTACTGGCTGCTTACAGATGGTATCTACTAACACCAGAACGTTCTTTAGATACAGCTCATCAAGCGGCTATAAAAATTAAGGAAATTGAAGATAAACACTTCAATGGTAACAAAATAGACCCCGAATTTACCATGCACAGCACCAGTGTCATGGATTATTTTCAAGGAGATTTGCAAAAGTTATTAAAAACTGTACAAATGCGGCTGACGGAATTTAAAGCCAGTCGGTGGTTTTCTAATGAATCTAAACAAAAAGCTGCCATAAAAGTCGGCATAGAATATTCTAGCCCAGCATCAATTTTAGAGAAACTAGAATTCATTGATCAAGTTACCTGCAAATATACTAATAATGATACAAATACAAATTATGAAAATCCCAATTCTCCACCTGTTGAACCACCCAAAGATTTAATTAAATCCCAACAACTTACCCCACAAATATCGCGGAGAGTTAACCAAAACATATCAAAGGGAAAAGCCAATACTACAGGTATTTTACCCCGCTCAATTTTCAACACAATCAATCGTTTACAAGTAGAATTAGATCCAGATTCTGAACAAGATGTAGTTAAAAATTTCCGTAAAGCACAACAAAGAAGTATTATATCAATTCGGTTTATCCTCCTACTCATTATTGTTCCTCTACTTACACATCAAGTATCAAAGGTTTTAATTGTTGGACCATTGGTAGCACATTTCCGAAATGACAAAACAGTGGAAGTTTTCTTAAATGGAGAAATGGAAGAAGAAGGACTATTAGCATTACAAAGGTTTGAAGAAAGAATTAAATTTGAAGCCTTAATTAGTAATGCCCCCCCGCTTGCGACTGAAGAATTAGAAACCAAAATGAAGGAGAAAGCTGAGAAAGTAAAAGAAGAATTTCGGAGAGAAAGTGATAACGCCATTAAAAATGTATTTGCTGATATTTTTGCGGTAATTACATTTACTGTTTTATTACTTGTTAGTAAATCTTCTATTGCTGTATTAAAAGAGTTCTTTGATAATGTAGTTTATGGTTTAAGTGATAGTGCTAAAGCATTTATTATTATTTTATTTACCGATGTTTTTGTTGGCTTTCACTCTCCTCATGGTTGGGAAGTTCTCTTAGAAGGGATATCACGACATTGGGGATTACCCGCAAATCATGATTTTATTTTCTTATTTATTGCCACATTTCCCGTTATTTTAGATACGATCTTTAAATATTGGATTTTCCGCTATTTAAATCGGATTTCACCTTCTGCCGTTGCTACCTACCATAACATGAATGAATAGCCAGAAATTTGCTAACATTACTATTAGTTTACCCATATTCATGGCAAGTTTGATCGTTGGCATACAACCAATCCCCAATCAAGAACTTAGTTCCCCAGAATGTCGGTTAGGAAAATGGAATTTACCAGCATTAGTCAATCCAACTCCAAAGAAATTACCGATACTTATTCCTAGAGTACCAGTTACTTGTTGTCAAGAAGATATTTCTTGTTTAGATCAGGCAATTTATGATGATAATAATGATGAAGTTGCTGATAAAAAATCCCTATTACAATCTATAGATCACAGTCTCCAATATTTGCAAACAGAACGGGCAGTTACGGCTTATCAGAAATCAGAAATTACCAGAGAAAGAGTTAATAATAGTTTGCAAAGATTTCGGCAATTATTGATTTCCACAAAATCGGCTCAAGCACTACAAGCAGCCATAGAAAAAGAATTTGTTTTTTATCAATCTGTGGGTAGAGATAAGAAAGGAACGGTTTTATTTACCGCTTATTATGAACCTTTATATTTAGCTAGTCGTCAACCCACAAAAGAATTTCGTTACCCTGCTTATCGCTATCCTGCTAATTTAGCATCTTGGGCTAAACCTCATCCTACCAGATTAGAATTAGAAGGTGCAGATGGTTTACAAAGTAGCAAGGGCCAATTAAAAGGATTGGAGTTATTTTGGTTTAGAGATCGTCTTGAACCTTATATAATTCAAATTCAAGGTTCAGCAAAACTCAAATTAATAGATGGAACGCAAACAACTATCGGTTATGCAGGGAATACAGCTTATAATTATCGAAGTTTAGGACGATCATTAGTTGATGATGGTAAGTTCCCATTAGAAGGGTTAAATATGCCAATCATTCTCGATTATTTCCGCAAATATCCCCAGGATTTAAATATTTATATTCCTCGTGATCGAAGTTTCGTATTTTTTCAGGAAACCTACGGAAAACCAGCCCAAGGTTCTATTAGTGTACCACTAACTCCAGAACGTTCTATTGCTACAGATAAATCTATTATGCCACCGGGGGCTTTAGCATTAATTCGCGCTCCTTTTCCTTATATTAATAAGAGTAATAAAATTGAGCATCGGCTTGTGAGTCGATATGTTTTAGATCAAGATACAGGTGGGGCAATTAAAGGTGCGGGGAGAGTAGATTACTTTTTAGGAACAGGTGAAGCCGCAGGGGAAAGGGCTGGGGTGACAGTCAGCAATGGACAATTATTTTATCTGTTACTAAAACCGTAGTCTTCAGATCCCCGACTTCTTGAAGAAGTCGGGGATCTAGCTTTGCTTTATTACCATAAACTATCAACAGTTACAAATTCATAACCTTCTTGTAACAATTTAGGAATCAAAATATTAATAGTTTCTGCCACATCTTTGCCCCCGGAATAGCCATCATGTAACACAATTAATGAACCGTTTTTTACTTGCTTCATGACTCGATTTACCACAACATTCACACCAGGAAGAACCCAATCTTCAGGAACTACACTCCACATAACTGGACGGTAATTCCACTGTTGAAATAATTGTAATGTTTGAGGTGTAAAAAAACCATTAGGAGGACGCACATCTCGCACTTGTTCAGGTGGTAAATTACAAGCATTGTAAATAGCAATTTGGGTTTTTTCTAAACTCTGTTTTAGTTGTGTTGGGGAAAGGAAGGGAAAAGAATCATGTTCATAACCATGTAATCCGATCCAGTGTCCTTGTTCACTGACTGTTTTCGCAATGTCTGGAAACCGATTCACGCAATTTCCTAACCAGAAAAAACTAGCGGTAATTTTGTAACGGTTTAAAACGGATAATACCTGGGGTGTGTATTGGGGATGAGGTCCATCATCAAAAGTGAGAGCAATAGTCTTACAGCTTGAGTTTCCACCCCATAGACAATGGGGAAAAGTGGGTTGGAGAATCCGGTAAACAAGGGGAAATAGGGGAGCAAATTCCATTAAAAATCTCCTAGAATCTCATGTAGAGACGTTCCATGGAACGTCTCTACATTATTTATAGCGGTATGCACTTGAATGAAGTAAATCATAGCCCCCTATCGAAGAGCGGGGAGGGGTTTGGGGGTGGGGTTCTTGTATCTCACTCAACAAAAGAAACGCTATATCGAGTTTAAAAATAAGTTTGTAACAAAAACTGTAACAACAACCTAATTTATGATCGCATAGGTTTAAATTAGGAGGAAATCTGCGGGTAATCCCTAGACTGAAGATGATATTGTGCAAAGATATTCGAGATTATCAAATTCTCTTTCTGAGTTTATTTCTGATTTTGGGAATTGGGACGCGAGACTGGACATTACATCCAGAATTTATTGCTGTGGCGATCGCCTCCTGCATCATAACTCAAATCATCTGCTCATTGATCACAAAATCCCCAGACAGCTTACAACCAATTAATATTCGTAGTCCCCTCATTACCTCTCTAGGACTGAGTTTACTACTACGGGTTGATCATTGGCCCACGATGGCCTTAGCTGGATTTGCAGCCATAGCTAGTAAATTTGTCTTTCAATTTGGTGAAAAGCATTTTTTTAATCCTGCTAATTTTGGCATTATTGCCGTTCTTACCCTCACTAATGATGCTTGGGTTTCCCCAGGACAATGGGGGGAGGAATGGTGGTATGGGTTGTTATTTGTGGGGACTGGAGGCATGATTTTACAACGGGTTGGCCGTTGGGATACTACCGCCGCTTTTTTAGGTGCTTATTCTCTCTTAGCTGCTATCAGAAATCTTTGGTTAGGTTGGACTTGGGATGTTTATTTCCATCATTTAATGAGTGGATCTTTACTGTTATTTTCTCTATTTATGGTGACAGATCCGCGTTCAATTCCCAATTCCCCCATGAGTAGAATTATTTGGGCAATATCTATTGCCCTATTAACCTTTATTTTGCGGAATTTTTTCTTTATCCCCACTGCTGTTTTTTGGGCTTTATTTGCCCTAGCGCCATTAACTATTATCTTAGATAAATTCTGGATTACGCCGAGATTTTCTTGGGGGAATAAACCAGAATTACCAGCAGAAAGTCATCAATTAACTATCATCAATTAAGGTATCAAAATGCAACTTTTTCGTCTATTCTTGCCCTTAATATCTGCTCTTTTAGCCGTGATGTGTTTCGCACCTACAGCTTGGGCTTTTTGTGGATTTTATGTAGCTAAAGCTGATACAAAACTCTATAACCAAGCCTCTCAAGTCATACTTGCCAGAGATGGAAATCGCACAGTTTTAACAATGGCTAACGATTTTCAAGGAGACGTTAAAGATTTTGCTGTTGTTATTCCTGTTCCTACTGTTTTAAAAAAAGAACAAGTTCATGTAGCCGAACCGAAAATTATTGAAAGATTAGATGCTTTTAGCGCACCAAGATTAGTTGAATATTTCGATTCTGACCCCTGTGCTGTAATGGAAAAAATGGCAGATATGCCGTCACCACAAGCAGCAGGAAGAATGGAAAGTTCAGAAAATAAAATGAGAAAAGACAGCAGTTTAGGTGTAACTGTTGAAGCCAAATTTAATGTTGGTGAATATGATATTGTCATCCTCAGTGCTAAAGAATCTGGTGGACTAGAAATTTGGCTGAACCGCAATGGTTATAAAATTCCTAAAGGGGCAAAGGAATTACTAAAACCCTATATTCGTTCTTCCATGAAATTCTTTGTTGCTAAAGTCAACTTAGATAAATTTGCCGAGTCAGGTTATCAATTACTGCGTCCTTTACAAATTTCCTACGAATCACTTAAATTCATGTTACCGATTCGTTTAGGAATGATTAACGCCACCAAAGAACAGGATTTAATTGTTTATATTCTCTCACCCCAAGGACAGGCAGAAATTACTAATTATCGCACCGTTAAAGTTCCTTCAGATGTGAATATTCCTGTTTATGTGAAAAGTGAATTTGGTGATTTTTATAAATCCATGTTCCAAACTTCCTACACCAAAGAAGATAAAAAAGTCGGCTTTCTGGAATATGCTTGGGATATGAGTAGTTGTGATCCTTGTTCTGCTGAACCACTAAATAACGAAGAATTAAAACAAGCGGGTGTATTTTGGTTGGATAATAATAGTAGTGATAGACCAGTATCTCCTAGTTTTCGTTCTCGTTTCCCTAGCAGTAGCGTTTTCATTACTCGCTTGCACGTTCGTTACACCAGAAATAAATTTCCCGAAGATTTGATGTTTCAAGCAACTTCCCAACGGGAATCTTTTCAAGGACGTTATATTTTACAACACCCATTTACAGGTAATGTCCAATGTAGTGCAGGACGACAATATCAACGTTCATTGAGTCAGAGATTTGAAAAAGAAGCGGAAACTCTCGCTAGACTTACTAACTGGAATATCCAAAATATTCGCCAAAAAATGCAAATACCTAACAGAAAATTTTCTACTTCTTGGTGGGATAATTTCTTAGCTTGGTTCGGTTTGTAAATATAACCGTTTAGGTTGATATTGGCAAAATTTTAATTACTGTAGGGTGGGCATTGCCCACCATAACCAGGATTTCAAGCTCATATAAACAAGTTGAATATGACCTTTTTTAGAATCAAATTTCTGAATTAGTTGGAAATTTTTGTAAGGATTAAACATTTCTGAATCACTCTATTTATTCACTTCTAATAACTGAGAATTTTCTAATCTTGACACCCACTTTTCTAAATAAACTTGATTATTTTTTTGCTCAGATAAATCTTGCGTATCTAAAGGATGAGGTAAAAGTCCTAAAATTGCCGCTGTAGTTACACAAAACATAGATTTTTGGAAACTCATACAAATTTGCACTCGCAAATCATCTTCACCCCGACGACTGCGACGATAAATATTATGTAAGTATTCTGGCAAATAATG
Source organism: Dolichospermum sp. OTE_75_concoct_329_sub (assembly GCA_031376645.1). Classification (GTDB taxonomy): domain Bacteria; phylum Cyanobacteriota; class Cyanobacteriia; order Cyanobacteriales; family Nostocaceae; genus Dolichospermum. Next base: position 10,567 of record JANMEE010000098.1, read on the forward strand.
GCGCATATCCTGCATTAACAATGTAGGAGGAATCCCCGCACCACCAATAGGTAAAGGATCTGCGTATAATGCCCCATATTGGAATCGAGATAAATCTGGGGGAACTTGATATGCTTGGGCGTTTAAGGAAACTGTACCCAAAAAAGGTGTACCTCTAAAAAATACTGCTTCTACATAGGGAATTGCGGTATCTGCAAGAAAGGTTAAACCAACTGATTTGGGAATCAGATCATAGACTTTATCGCTAATTTTTACACTATATGTAATTGGTGTAATTGCATCTGCGACTAAAGCCAATTTAATATGTTCTACAACTTGCGGAATTGATTTAATTTCGCCGTTGTCATAGCGATCTGATAAGTTCAGAAACATATCAGCCATGACTCGCCAAAATTGACCTAAACCAGTATAATAAGCAGAGACTCGTAACTGTTCTATCAAGAATTCGGGAAACAGTTCATTTAGTCCCAACATTAGGGGATTATATTTAAATTTAGCAGAAATAACAGCTTTAGCTCTGTCTTGAAATTCTTTAGTATCTAAATATATATCTAAACCGCCACCCCCATGCCACATCATGGTTTTCATACAATATTCGGCGTATTCAAAATTAATCCGATCATGGGACAAATGACGGAATAATTTAGCAAAGGAAATATCGCCATCAAAATATTTAAAGAAGGGGAAAAATATTAGAAATTGATGTTCAGCTATGTAAATAAGATTTTTAGAATAGGCATCTAAAACTACACCATAGCTTTTAAGAATGCCAACAACTTCTAAAACATTTTCGGGACTATCTTTCAGTAATGCTTCACCAGTTTGTAAGCGGTGAACATACTCAGATAGAGGATTGTATGGGGGATTTTTTTTAGTTTTCATCATTAGTGTTTCTCCAGAAAGTATAAGGAAGGATTCAAGGGTAAGTCATAATTCAATTTAAACTAAAATAGAAGTTAATTAGTGAATAAAATATCTAATTTTATAGGTATGTCTGAAAAAATTGCTCTCAATTTAGAGCGGATTCTACTTCCTTCTACACGACTGGATGTAGTTTGACATATATCGGCATGAGAAATATCATTTCTATTACCTGTATCATAAACACAAAAAGCTTTTAGATTATCATTAGTTTTTATTGCTCTGACATCTTGACAAGTTGCACAAATAACTCCCTGAAAATCTCTATCTTTACCTCGTGCCTGATCCAAGTTTAGCTTGTATTCAACTTTTTGATTTAATTCATTGAGCGAAGAATAGGTTTTACGATTTACGGACATACCTTTGTCTTGAGCATCAAGAAAGGCAAGTGGTAATATTTTTCCAGTTTGTTCATCTATATGAATAGGCGAATAAATTTGTCTGATTAGTATTTCATTATCTTCTATAACACCTGGAGAATATTGACTAACTGATACAGTTTCACAATTACATTGAGGGTCGTTTTGTTGGGCAAACTTACATCTATTAGATGTAACAGTATAAATCTCTGAACAACTCATAGAAAATTAAATTTTGGCGATTAAATTAATTAAGTTTCTGGGAAATTCATTTTTTTTGTTAAGAGACACAGACTCTTCTCCAATTTCCAAATTACCATCTTTACCATAGTACCAAAATGTTCCATCACCTTCAAAACATATCTCAATATAGATGCTGTCTTTTTCCCAAAATAAACCAACTACTCCTGTACCACTTGCCATTGGTTTAGGTAATGATATGTTATAATTATGCAAACGTTTAACTAAAGAAATAGTTTCTTCAATTGTTTTTGATTCAGGTGCAATTCCTTCATAACCATCCCAATCGTCAGGCAAAGAAAGATAATTACGTATTTTTGTAACTAATTGAACTAATTTTTGTAATTTGTTATGTCTGGCTTTCTCTTTTTCAAAAGCAACTACTTTATAAGAGTATTGATTTGTTTGCCCTTTCTGGATCTGAATGGGAGTATTCAGAATTTTGGTTTTATATAAGAATTCATAATTATCTCTTTTGCTGTTTTCTTGAAAAAAAGAAGATATTTCACTTTCCAACTTTATGGTTAACATTTTTATTCTCCATCACTTTGTTTTAAAGTTAAATTTGCCAAGGTTTTAATAATTTCCTCTTTATGACTATCTATAGTATCAATAATTCCTTTTTCGTCAGTTTTAACTTGTGTTAAAAACCTAGCGCATAATTTCAGTAAAGTAAGTGTTGGAATAGCTACCTGTACTTTCAATTCTTCTTCACTTTCCTTTTCTCCATTATTTTCTGAAATATCTACTACAGAGTAAAAACTTAGTTTACTTATAGTTGGTCCAACCATAAGTCCTGCTCCATCAGCATATATTTCTAAGTTATCCGCTTTCATATAGAATACCCTTTAATTTTATTGAACTAGGACTGCGTAATTTGTGCAAATTCATTCACACTTTTGATTATATCATATCAAAAACTTGTTGTTCAAATATATACTTTCATTGATAATTAGAGATTGGGATTAAAATATAGGGTGAGTTTTCCCAGTCTCCAATATCCATCATTTAAGGTTTGATTTTGGCTTTATCCACAGATACTTTAGCTACTAAGTTTTGGGTATTCACCATTGTGGTAATTGTGGTTTCGGTATAATGGACTAACCAATTAGGTTGAATGCCAAAAATAACTATTATTACAGCTAAAATAATTGCAGGTATGCGATCGCTCCAATATACACGCGGTAAATTCATAACTTCCGCTGATAAACGCCCAAAGAAAGCCCGATTAAGGAGAATTAAGAAGTAAACCGCAGTTAAACCATTTCCTAGCATTGCTAACAATGTTTGCACTGGGAAAACCTCAAAACTACCCCGAAAAACGATAAATTCGGAAATAAATCCCACCATTCCCGGTATACCTGCACTGGCCATAACTGCAAAAATCATTAAGCTACCAATAACGGGTAAACCTCGTTCTGGGTTGAGTAGTCCCCGAACTACATTTAAATCCCGACTACCAGCTTTTTTGTAGACAACTCCCACCAACAGAAATAACATGGCGGATATTAATCCGTGACTAACCATTTGCATGACTGCACCCAAAACACTCAGAGGCGTAGATGCGGCGGCTGCTAACAAAACATAGCCCATGTGGCCGATAGAACTATATGCCACCATCTTTTTCATATCTGTTTGCGCGATCGCACAAGATGCCCCAAACAAGACACTAATTACCGCCCATGTAGCTAACCAAGGTGCTGCATAAGCCCAAGCATCTGGCAATAAATCCATCCCAAATCGGAGTAAGCCATAAGTCCCTAATTTTAATAATATCCCAGCCAACAACACAGATATAGGTGTAGAGGCTTCAACGTGGGCATCTGGTAGCCACGTATGGAAGGGAACAAGAGGAATTTTGACACCAAAACCAATTAAAATACCTGCTAGTAATAAGAGTTGAGTTGCTAAAGGTAGAGATTGAGTATTTAAGGTTGCTAGTCCAAAACTGGGAGAACCACTCAACCAAACCATCCCCAAGAAACTGGCTAAAATAACAATGCCCGAAAAAGCTGTATAAATCAGAAACTTTGTGGCCGCATAACCCCGTTTTTCACCACCCCAAATTGCAATCAGCAAATATAGGGGTATTAATTCCAACTCATAAAACAGGAAGAATAATAATAAATCCTGTGCCAAAAATGCTCCAGTTACCCCAGCACTTAATAGCAGAATTAGAGAATAGTAAAATCTAGGACGTTGTTGGGATTCATCAGTGCTGTAAATAGCAATACAAGTTAACAGTCCATTGAGAATTAGTAATGGTAGAGATAAACCATCTACACCCAAATTGTAATTTAAACCAATGGCATCTACCCAAGGAAGGGATTCAGCAAACTGTTGACCAATTTCTCCAGGGTTAAACTGAATTCCTAGAAAAATACTCCAGCAGAAAATTATCACGCTAAAGACTAAAGCTATGATTCGGACTAGTTTAGCCGTAATAGCAAAAGGATAGAAACCAATAAAAGCCGCACCAATTAACGGCAATAAAATCAACGTACTGAGCATAGGTAATGGGTAAGGGGGAGGTATTTATGATCTTTTGCTACTTGCCTAAAAAGGCAAATTGTTGAATAAACCCAAAGACAAACTAATGAGAAAACCCAGAAAGCTAATAACCACAAGGATTGTTAACATATAGCCTTGGGATTGACCAGAAATGCTGTATTTCAAACTTTGTCCGCTAAAAATCGCAGCAAAGCCGATTAAATTTACCAGACCATCTACCAAAAAGCGATCGCTCCACGCTGATACTCTAGATAACAGCGCCACAGCACTCACAATCGTTAAGCGATAAATGCGGTCTATGTAAAAATCATAGCCTAATAAGTCTTGGATAAATCTCCAAATCAAAATTCGGGATCTTGACCAAGCTTTGTGCAGATGAATTGTTGCACCAATAGTCACCCCAGCGACAGTAGAAGCTACTAAAGATCCCACAATATACCAGTCCAGACTTTCCCAGCTAGGTAATAAGTCCCATTGCTGTAGCATCAGGGGTAATAATAGAGTCAGAATAGTTAAAGTCACCATTGGTAATGCCATTGGCCAACCAACTTCTGGAGCGCGACGGGTTTTCGGTTGGGGTTGTCCCCAAAAAACTAACCGGAATACCCTAGTTAAATTCAAAGCCGTTAGACCATTAACTAAGATTAAAACTACAATTACCCAAGGGCTAATCTTTACCAAGCCGTCAGCCCATGCTAACATTGCCCAGAAACTGCCCAATGGTAGTAGTGTTACCATACCTGCCGAACCGACGATAAAAGCTGTAGTTGTGGCTGGCATTTTTGACCACAAACCCCCCATTTCCGTCAAGTCTTGGGTTTGGGTAGTATAGATTACTGAACCAGAACTCATGAATAGTAAAGCTTTGGCAATGGCATGACTCAGAAGTAACATGAGTGCTACTCCCCCTTGTTCCAAACCTACTGCCAAAAATACCAATCCCATATAGGCGCTAGTCGAATGGGAGAGCGATCGTTTAATATCAATTTGGGCCAACGATACCAATGTTGCCCCCACCGCTGTAATTGTCCCCACTACCACCAAAGTATTTAAAGCAAAGGGGGACAAAGATAATAATGGTTGAATCTTGTAGAGAACATAAGCTCCCCCACCTACCACCAAGGAATTTCGCATGACCGAAGCTGGATTAGGTCCTTCCATAGCTTCATCTAACCACAGGTGCAGGGGGAATTGAGCGCACTTACCCGCAGGGCCAGCAATTAAAGCTAAACAGAGTAAAGTTGATGTGACTGGGTTTAAATCAGCCGTTTGCGCCCACTCATACAAATCTGAAAAGTTTAAACTGCCGGCTAAAGTAGAAAGAGTGACTACAGCCATTAACAGCAACAAATCTCCTACCCGCTTCGTTAAAAAGGCATCTCGCGCTGCCGTCACTACCAACGGTTGAGCATACCAAAATCCCACAAGTAAATAAGTAGAAAGAGTAAGGACTTCTAGCAACGCATAGCTGAGAAACAAAGAATCACTAATTGCTAGACCACTGAGGGCAGCTTCAAAAAATCCCACCAGACCAAAAAACCGGGCTAAAGACCAATCTTTTTCCATGTAGCCTAGGGCATAAACTTGAGCCAATAGACTCAATCCAGTGATTAAAACTGTTGCTCCAACACTGACTACGGAAATTTCCAAAGCAAAAGATAATTGGAAATCAGCGGCTTGAAACCAAGTAATTATTAAATTTTCTTGCTCTCGATACCAAATATCTTTAAACACTAATAAACTATGGACAAAACCGAAAATGGTAGTCAATAAGTTCAAGTAAGCCGCAGGTCTAGGTCCCGTCCGGTGGATGATTCCTATGCTCCAAGGCAAAGTTAAAATTGCCCCTAGTAAGCTATAAAGAGGTACGAACCAACTAGTTAAAAATAGAAACTCATTCATTTAATATTTTCCTTGACAACTCAGTTCCGATTCTTTTAGACAGCCTTTAAATAATCATTTGCTCAAAAAACAATATTTTTGAGAAAATCTATGTTTTCTTAACTTTTTTCAGCCACATAAACTTAGGCACATTTACTTGAAATTAGCCTATCGTCGAGCAATTAATATAATTTTACATTTTAGATATTCTACTAATTGTTAAACAACATTTTTTATTTTTCTGCTTTTTTTAAATTTGTTTTTGAGATAACTTGGTAAAGTTTGCAGATTTTTACCTAGTAGTTATGAGAATACTAAAGTTTGAGAAAGATATAGCCAGTAGCCCATCTATCTCATATCTAGCGATCGCTGATTCTCTTCATCAAAGAATTAGCTCTGGCTATGAACTATAGTAATTCCCAAAGTGATAAAGAAATTATAAAGCATAAGTTGTCACTGTAGGGATCAGTAAACTTTAGTGTCACAAAAGACCGCATGAACTTTTGTTAAGTTTTCTTAAACGATCTTATTACAAACTATTATAGTAATTTATGTTGCCAGGGATGCCAACATTTCTTATGCTTAAATGTGGCAGTATTTTTAGCGCAGGATGACCATCCCCGTCGAAAATTTCTACCCATAGTTCTGATTCGATTAATTTTTGAGGAGTTCTGCGATGCCAATTGCAGTTGGAATGATTGAAACTAAAGGCTTTCCCGCAATAGTAGAAGCTGCTGACGCGATGGTAAAAGCCGCCCGTGTGACTTTAGTAGGATATGAAAAAATCGGTAGCGCTCGCGTTACAGTGATTGTGAGGGGAGATGTTTCTGAAGTACAAGCTTCAGTAGCCGCTGGCGTTGAAGCAGTTAAAAGAGTCAACGGTGGTGAAGTAGTATCTACCCACATCATTGCTCGTCCCCACGAAAACTTAGAATATGTCTTGCCAATTCGTTATACAGAAGCTGTAGAACAATTCCGCGCTTAGTCTAATTACTGTTTAAATGAAAAACATTAACGGGGCTGCTTGCTTGAGTTTAAATCTGGTACAAGTAAAAATTTAATTTAAGGACAAAAACAAATGTCAATTGCAGTAGGAATGGTAGAGACTCTAGGCTTTCCCGCAGTAGTAGAAGCTGCTGATGCCATGGTAAAAGCCGCTCGTGTAACTTTAGTAGGTTATGAAAAAATCGGTAGTGGTCGGGTAACAGTGATAGTTCGTGGTGACGTTTCTGAAGTTCAAGCTTCCGTAGGTGCTGGAGTAGAATCAGTCAAGCGCGTCAACGGTGGACAAGTGCTATCTACCCACATTATCGCTCGTCCCCACGAAAACTTGGAATATGTTCTCCCCATTCGTTATACCGAAGATGTAGAACAATTCCGGGAAGGTGTTAACACAATTCGCCCTTTCGGTAGAAGACCATAATTAATAATGCAAATTGCCAGAGTCCGTGGCACAGTAACCAGCACCCAAAAAGATCCCAGTCTGCGGGGTGTGAAGTTACTAATGTTGCAATTAATAGATGAAAATGGCAACCTCCTGCCAGTATACGAAGTAGCCGCCGATAACAGTGTAGGGGCAGGAGTAGATGAATGGGTACTTATCAGTCGTGGCAGTGCGGCTCGTCAAGTGCCTGGCAATGAACAGCGACCGTTAGACGCAGCAGTTGTCGCGATTATAGACACAATTTACATTGAAGATCGTGTCATTTACAGCAAAAAAGATCAGTATAGATAGTCAGGGCATAGGTGACAGATGACAGGTGACAGGTGACAGGTGACAGGTGACAGGTGACAGTAAAGAGTTGATGAAAACCAACAACAGTTAACAGTCAACAGTCAACAGTCAACAGTTAACCGTCAACAGTCAACAGTCAACAGTCAACAGTCAACAGTCAACCGTCAACTGACTAAAAGCTTATTCAGGAGGAATCTCGCAATGGTAGTCCGCAGCACGGCGGCACCCCCAACCCCGTGGTCAAGGAGTTTAGCAGAACCAAAAATCCATGAAACTGCATTTGTACACTCTTCTTGTAACCTCATTGGTGATGTCAATATAGGTGCAAATGTAATTATTGCTCCAGGGACTGCAATTAGAGCAGATGAAGGTACACCTTTTAGTGTTGGTGAAAATACCAACATTCAAGATGGTGTAGTTATTCATGGGTTAGAGCAAGGCCGAGTCATTGGTGATGACGGCAAAGAATACTCGGTATGGATTGGCAAAAGTGCTTCCATTACCCACATGGCACTGATTCATGGCCCTGCTTACGTTGGCGATAGTTGTTTTATTGGCTTTCGTTCTACGGTATTTAATGCCAAAGTTGGTGCAGGCTGCATTGTCATGATGCACGCCTTAATTCAAGATGTGGAAATCCCACCGGGTAAGTACGTAGCTTCTGGGTCAATAATTACTACCCAGCAGCAAGCGGATAGACTGCCAGATGTCCAAGTGCAGGATCAAGAATTTTCTCACCATGTAGTCGGTATTAATCAGGCTTTGCGGGCTGGTTATCACTGTGCTGCGGATAGCAAGTGTATTGCGCCCATTCGGGATGAACTCAATCTTTCCGGGGCTAAATCTTATACAAGTATTGAAGTTGAAGAATTAGAAAGGAGTAGTGACGTTGTGGGCTATAGCTTAGGTGCAGAAACAGTAGATCAATTACGTTATCTACTAGAACAAGGATTTAAAATTGGGACAGAACACGTAGACCAAAGACGTTTCCGCACAGGTTCTTGGCAAAGTTGTCAAGCAATTGAAACTCGGTCTTTAGGTGAAGCGGTTTCGGCTTTAGAATCTTGTTTGCGAGATCACAGCGGCGAATATGTGCGTTTATTTGGTATTGATAGCGGCAGAAGACGGGTATTAGAAACTATTGTTCAACGTCCTGATGGCGTAGTTGCTGGTACAGCTAGTTTTAAAGCACCTGCAACCGTATCTAGTGGCAGTTACAATGGCAACGGTAACGGAAATAGTGTTGGTAGCGCCAAACTCAGTTCAGAAACTGTAGATCAAATCCGTCAACTTTTGGCAGGTGGGTACAAAATTGGTACAGAACACGTAGATGAGCGTCGCTTCCGTACAGGTTCTTGGAACAGTTGTGAACCAATTCAATCTACTTCTGCTCAAGCAGTTATTTCTGCTTTGGAAGAGTGCATTGAAACCCATCAAGGCGAGTATGTGCGCTTGATTGGGATTGATACCAAAGCTAAACGTCGCGTATTGGAAGCAATTATCCAAAGACCAAATGGACAAGTCGCTGTTTCTGGTAGTACAAAATCATTTACCAGTACAAGTTCTGCCACTGCAACTGCTACAGTTACCAGTACCCGTTTGAGTGCGGAAATAGTAGATCAATTGCGCCAACTGTTGTCCAGTGGAGCAAAAATTGCAGTTGAACACGTAGATCAACGCCGCTTCCGCACAGGTACTTGGGCAGTTGCGGGTCAAATTCAGGCTAAATCTGAAAGAGAAGCGATCGCTGCTTTAGAAGCTTGTGTATCTGAATATCCAGGTGAGTATGTACGCTTAGTTGGGACTGACCCTAAAGCAAAACGTCGGATATTAGAAACAATTATTCAACGTCCATAAAGAGGCAGGGAGCAGGGAGCAGGGGAGAAAATTCCTTCTGACTCCACAAGAGGGGCAACCACAGGGGGATTGGGCAACCACAGGGGGATTGCCCCTACTCCTTCTATATCGTTCATTTCCGGCTTCCGAGGTAATAAATTCCATGTCTGTATCGCTGCTACGTCTGGGCGATAGATTTGATTCTCATATTCATGGTGACGTGATTATTCATCCCAGCGCAGTGTTAGCTCCGGGGATAATTATCCAAGCTGCTAATAACAGTACAATTGTGATTGGTGCTGGTGTCTGTCTGGGTATGGGGTCAATTCTGCAAGTAAGTGAGGGTATTCTAGAAATAGAAGCAGGAGCAAACCTGGGAGCCGGTTTCTTGATGGTTGGTCAAGGCAAAATTGGTGCTAATGCTTGTATTGGTTCAGCAACAACGGTTTTTAACTGTTCCGTAGCGCCAGGACAAGTTATTCCCTCTGGTTCAATTTTGGGAGATAATAGTCGGCAGATTGTTGAACCGTCAGCGGTACAACCAGAATCTACTAATCCTCCAATAGATAAACCACAGGAATCAGCTAAAAAAACAGAATCTAGTCATTCTCAACCAGAGAAACCAGAGGAACAGGAAAAATTTATTTCCTCAACTCAACTCTCGGTTGCAGAGTTTCTGGAGTTTAAACACCAATCTACACCTGTATCTCAACCGTCACCTACACCTAAAAGCCAGTCTCCTCCGGAGTCAGAAACGGCTGTGGTTGGTGATTCTATATCTGAAGAAACTACGCTCCCAGAGTCTACGGAAACTAGCGCTCAAAACTTAGAACCGAGTGAGTCTGATATTGAAACTCACAACATTTTTGGCACGCAAATTTATGGACAAGGCAGCATAAATAGGCTGTTAACTACATTGTTTCCCCATAGACAATCTTTGAATAACCCAAACTCTGACAATTCTTCAGGTTAAGTGTTAAGTATTAAGTGTGAACTTAAGTCCATATTAAAATACTAGTTTTCATTCTTCTATGATTGAAGACGCTATATGAACCTTATCCTGGAAAATTTAAATGGAAACATATAATCAAAACGCTTTGAGTAAAATTCACGTACCACATCAGCGTGATAGCCTCAAAGATACTGCTTTGGGTATGGTATCAACCCTTAGTTTCCCCGCTATAGTTGGCACGGCTGACATGATGTTAAAGTCGGCTGGAGTCCACTTAGTTGGTTATGAAAAAATTGGTAGTGGTCATTGTACAGCAATTGTCCGAGGTGGCATTGCTGATGTCCGCTTGGCTGTGGAAGCTGGTGTGCAAACGGCTGAACAGTTTGGCCAGTTGGTGTCCAGTTTGGTAATTGCGCGTCCTTATCCTAATTTAGATATAATTCTACCTATTAACCGTTTGACTCGATTTATGGGAGATGGTCGTGGATACAGCCGTTTGAGTAATCAAGCGATTGGGTTGGTGGAAACTCGCGGATTTCCAGCTATGGTTGGTGCTTGTGATGCCATGCTTAAAGCTGCTGATGTCCAATTAGCATCTTATGAAAAGATTGGTGCTGGTTTGTGTACGGCAATTATTCGGGGTTCGGTGGCTAATGTAGCTGTAGCTGTAGAAGCAGGAATGTTTGAAGCGGAACGCATTGGTGAATTAAATGCAGTTATGGTGATTCCTCGGCCATTAGATGAGTTGGAAGAAACTTTACCTGTGGCTAGTTGCTGGATGGAAGAACGCCAACCAGTTAATATACCTATTAATATTAAAGATAAAATAATGGATGTGGAAGCGATAGAGTTGCCTGATTTGGCAAAATTACCGGTCAGAGTTAAGGAAGAAATCTGGAATGATGAATAATATCACAGGTAACACTTGACGAAAATCTGGATATTGCTAAAAACAAGTTTTTAAAATGAAAACAGACAGCATCTTTTACCGTTTATTTCAAGAAATACCGAGCATATTTTTTGAACTCATTGGTAATTCTCCCCAAGTAGCAGAACTTTATCAATTTTCATCAGTTGAAGTCAAACAAACAGCTTTTAGAATAGATGGAGTTTTCTTACCTAACCACAATACAGATAACCCGATCTACTTTTTAGAAGTACAATTTCAATTAGATAAGGATCTCTACCATAGAGTTTTTAGTGAAATATTTCTTTACATCCGCCAAAATAACCCTAAAAATCACTGGAGTGCGGTAGTTATCTATCCAACCCGCAGCATAGATACAAGAGATATTCAGCATTATCAAGAATTCTTCACCAGCCAACGAGTCAGAGTTATTTATCTTGATGAATTAGAAGATATAGCATCTTTACCAATTGGTGTTGCTACAATAAAACTAATCATCGCTAAGAAAGATAGTTCTATTATCCAAGCCAGAGAATTAATCACAAGAACTAAGCAAGA
>JANMEE010000099.1:0-4583 GCA_031376645.1 Dolichospermum sp. OTE_75_concoct_329_sub
AGCATCTTTACCAATTGGTGTTGCTACAATAAAACTAATCATCGCTAAGAAAGATAGTTCTATTATCCAAGCCAGAGAATTAATCACAAGAACTAAGCAAGAGATAGATTCTGAAGTTCAACAGCAACAAGTATTACAAATCATCGAGACGATTTTAATTTACAAGTTTCCCAGAATGAATAGAGAGGAAATAGAAGCCATGTTTGGATTAAGTGAGTTAAAACAAACCCGATTTTATCAAGAAGCAAAAGAAGAGGGAAAGGAAGAAGGAATAGAAGTAGGTGAACGCAAAGCTAAATTAGCCGCAGTTCCTGGTTTGATAGCATTGGGTTTAAGTGGAGAACAAATTGCCCAAGTTTTAAATTTAAGTCTGGAAGAAATTAGCCAGATTATCCAACAACAGAATATAAATACAAAGGACAATTAAAAATTAAAAATCAATGAATGAATAGAGAGGAAATAAAAGCCATGTTTGGATTAAGTGAGTTGAAACAAACCCGATTTTATCAAGAAGCAAAAGAAGAGGGAATAGAAGTAGGTGAACGCAAAGCTAAATTAGATGCAGTTCCTGGTTTGATAGCATTGGGTTTAACTAGAGAACAAATTGCCCAAGTTTTAAATTTAAGTCTGGAAGAAATTAGCCAGATTATCCAACAACAGAATATAAATACAAAGGACAATTAAAAATTAAAAATCAATGTTTGCTGGAGGTTGAGGAGGGAGTCGGTTTAGGTGAGTCCGCTGGCTGTACTGACTAGGAGGGTGAGGGCATCTAAGAGGATGTTTTAAAAGTCTATTATGGTGTATCAAATATTTTCATATCCCCCTAAATCCCCCTTAGAAAGGGGGAATTTTGACTATAACGGACTCCTAAATGCTTGTGTAGTAGCGTACCAGAGACATCTTTCTAATCGGCAAATATTTTGAAGATTGGGAATTTTAAGATAAAATAAATTCAATCTCTAAACTTGGGTTTAAATTATGATAACTACACTCATTGAACGAGAAGCAGAACCAATTTTAATTAGTGAACTAACCTGGAGAGAATTTAAAGCTGTTGAACAACTAATTGAGCGCCCAGGGTTAAGGTTATCTTTTTTAGATGGAATCTTGGAGATTCGGAAAATGCCAGGGAAAAAACACGAAACTATCAAAGAACGTATCGGGGCTTTACTGGAAATTTATTTAGAATTTTTGGAATTAGATTTTACTCCGACTGGTTCTGTTACCCTAGAAAATGAATTTGAAAAGGTTAAAAAAGAAGGTGATAAATCGTATGAATTGGGAGCAAATAGAAAACGCCCTGATTTAGTAATTGAGGTGGTTGTCAGTAGTGGAGGAATTGATAAACTGGAAGCATACAAACGGTTACAAATTCCTGAAGTTTGGTTTTGGATAAATGATGAATTATTATTTTATAGTTTAGGAAATGAGGGATATGAAGCTGTTAGTAAATCGCAACTTTTACCGAGTTTAGATGTAGATTTATTGATAAGTTGTATTAATATAGAAAATCATGCTCAAGCGCTGCGGGAATTTCGAGCAGGGATAAAAGTTATATAACTTTTTTCCTTTGAGTTTGTATGCTTGCATGATATTCTTCATAAGACTCCGTTTCTATATTATCGTGTCTTGGAAAAATTCATTTTAATAAACTTCATCATGGCTGCCAATATCTATCAATAAAATAACCATTTCTAATAACTCTTCATCCTCAGAGAAATTAAAGATAATTCTACAATCATACGCAACAGAACAAGACCATAAACCTGCTAACTCACCTCCTAATTTATGAGACTTCAAAGACGGTGTAAATGGATCATCTGCCAAAAGTCTTAACACGTTAACAATTTGATTTTTTAATTGTGAGTTTTTCTTTGTAATCTTCTTAAAAGACCTTTTAAATCCACTACTCCAGACAACTTCCATCATCATCTCCTAGTAAATCAGCGATTAAATCATCAACGCTTCCTCTTTTTGCTGTACCATTCTTAAAAGCTTGTTTAACTTCCTCCGCATTAGTTAAAATTTCAGTCCTTTTTTTCTCAATTCGTTGCTTTTGCAGAAACTTAAATAAATACTCTCGATCTTCTGTAGGTAAACTTTCAATAGAATTAATAATTTCTTGTAAAGTCATCATAGAACCTCATCATCAAGTAAATTCTACCTTTGGTAACTTTATTTTAATCTATAAATTTAAAGTTTTAGCCTCTATTTTATGGTTATAGGTTAAGTGCTTCTAACAAAATGATAGGTATATTTTCTGATGTGGCTTCTTGAATTTCTGTATTAGGAACTAATTCAAGCCAGTTCTTAAAACTGATTCCTTGTTTTTGAATAAGTTGTACTTCTAATAAATAAGATTCAAAACGATGATAGGTTTCAATTATTTTTTCGATTTTTTCTACTGTTTGAATTGCTTTCTCTGGATTAATTTCTTCTTGTGGTTTAAAATTTACCAGTGCTATTCCACTAATAAATGGGTTAATAAGAATAAATTTAATTAAATTTCTATTTTCTGCTTCTAATAAAATATACTGATCATCTACAATATTATTTAATTCTGGATCTAACCATTGACAAATTTGAGCTAGTCTATTTACATCAATAGAACTTTCTAGTTTAGAATGCCATCCTCTATCCAGTAAGATAAAATTATCCCCAGATAATCCATCCACCACAAAATTTTTCCCCATTGGTTCAGATATCAATAAACTTTTAACATACTGCTCAACATAATTACGAATAAACTTAGAACCTTCCTGAAGACAAATAACAGCATTTTTAATTTCTCGTAATTCTAAATAACAACGCGCCCTCGCCATATAAGTTAATGCTAACGAAGCAATATATTTATCTGTTAAGCTGATATTTTCTTTCAGTGAAGATTCTATATAATTACTATAGGTATGTTGAGCCTCTAAGAATCTATTAATGGCTAAAGTTGCCATATTTATTCGATTATCAGGATTAACCATTGTCTGAGAATCATTGGCTAAATCAAGAGCAGCACGAAAATTAGCATAAACGGAAATGTCAAATTTCCGATGTAGATTATTAATATTACCTTGAATTTTTTCTTCAAGTTTATTTAATTCTTCTTTACAACTTTCTTCTAATTTTTTCAGTTTATTTAAAATTAATGCAAAGCCTATTACAGAAACACCTAAATTAATGACTGATACGCCTAAATTGAGAATACCAAATACAGGAGAAGCTGAAGTTAATAAATTTCCTATCCCTGAAATATTGGGTGATACTTCACGTAACATGGCAACAATTTGTTTTGTATTGCTATCACGAATCACACCACCTATTCTTACATATTCACCAGTTTGTAAGCCCTGTAATATCTGGTCGGGAATATCAAATGTAGTTTGAAATATTGTCATATTGTTTAGATTTTTATTATTTTTAGTTAAAAAATCCACCCGTTAAGAAGGTGGATATTTATCATTTTCAAATGATAACTTACTATTCTGATATCAATTTCCAGAGCTTGTACGCACCAAAACCAACTAGGGCTGCTGCTGCTGCTGGTGCGGCTACTGTAATAGTAAACATGGTCTCCTCTCATATTCTTGTTACCTTTGAGATGGAAATTTAATTTGTAGTAATCTGACTAGAATCAGCATAATAACTTTATAACACTATTTCATAATAGATATCTACCGTATTTACACTGTCGGCGCTATTAGATGGTAAAATCTAATTACCATAAATAGTGGAAAATTATGACAATAAAAATTACTAAACTATCAACTCAAGGTCAAATTACTATTCCCCAAGTTTTAAGAGATCAGTATCATTGGCAAGATGGTCAAGAATTAATAATAATTAATTTGGGTGATGAAATTTTATTAAAGCCTAAAAAAACTTTTCCAGAAACAAAATTAGATGATGCGGCTGGTTGTTTGAATTATCAAGGAAAAGCTAAAACAATTGAACAGATGGAAGAAGCAGTAGTACAGGGAATAGAATAATTAAGTCATCAATGATTGCTATTGATACTAATATTATGTTTAGAAATGAACAATTTATGAAAAAGTCTCAAAATTTTACAGCCTTAAACAACTTTTTAAAATGAAAACAGACAGCATATTTTACCGATTATTTCAAGAAATACCGAGCATATTTTTTGAAATAATCGGTAATTCTCCCCAAGTAGCAAAACTTTATCAATTTTCATCAGTTGAAGTCAAACAAACAGCTTTTAGAATAGATGGAGTTTTCTTACCTAACCACAATACAGATAACCCGATCTACTTTTTATAAGTACAATTTCAATTAGATAAGGATCTCTACCATAGAGTTTTTAGTGAAATATTTCTTTACATCCGCCAAAATAACCCCAAAAATCACTGGGGTGCGGTAGTTATCTATCCCACCAGTAGTATAGATACACAAGATATTAAGCATTATCAAGAATTTTTCACCAGCCGACGAGTCAGAGTTATTTATCTTGATGAATTAGAAGATATAGCATCTTTACCAATTGGTGTTGCTACAATAAAACTAATCATCGCTAAGAAAGATAGTTCTATTATCCAAGCCAGAGAATTAATCACAAGAACTAAGCAAGA
>JANMEE010000180.1:0-7913 GCA_031376645.1 Dolichospermum sp. OTE_75_concoct_329_sub
AACTCAAAATTTAACAAATCTTCTTTTTTCATATTGTATGTAATTTGCCGAAAAGTTATCTCCGAAATTTTTTTTGACCTGTAAAAGGGTCAAAAAATTTCAGAATAACTTTCCTACTTACACACCTTGTGGGATACTACCTATGAAAATGACAGATTTATAAATGTTACACAAAATGGACCTTGGTAAAAAATACGAACGCATAACAGCACATACAAGAAATTGGCGGTTCAGTGGTTCGTATGACAGTTTTTTAGTTAATCAAACATTCGTTCTTCGTATGAACATTTGTAGTGAAAATCGCCAACTTCTTGAAGCTGCAAAACGCGTGTGTTTTGAATCAAGCGTATTCACCATACGCTGAATGCTGTGTAAGAGATGGAAGACAGTATGAGAATCTGAATAACAAGAGCGAAGTCCGAGCGAATGGGATGGCCGCTTTGCTGAAATGATAAAACTGATGGACCTTCCAAAGACGACTGATAGGAGTAGTCTTTAAATCACCTTATGCTGCGGTAGCGCGAAAGCGTTGCTTTATCAAATTGCGAAGTAAGTTGTCAGGGCAAATTAGGAGGAAATAGTAGCACCAAATTTTCACGACAGCTCATTTGGTTACTGTCCAAAGCTCTACATGCGATTGATGAACCCTGCAAGGTTCATGAATACTAATTTGAAAAAGTTAATATATTCATAAATGGGTACAATGGAAAAAGGGACTGCTCATGATTGCGAGTGTAAGATGGCTGAAGAAAAGGTACAAGAACAATCCGAATCTTTTTCCTCATTGGGCATTGGTTAATCCATAATGTAGCAGTACATTCGTTACTGAACTACAAGGTGGCACGCAAAAAGAGCTCCCGCAGTGTCGGGACGGGCTGTGTGACGGAAGACTTTCAAGCACGGTTCCGTGAGAAAGCGAGGGTGAAATTCCTTTGCGTGAATCGATTAGCGGTAATGTTAAATGACCACAAGAAATGGCCAGACAAAAAAAGAAATATGCAAAATGCCCTTGCTGTTTGACGGAAAGACATCGAACGGAATTGACGGTTTGTTTATCAATCCTTGAAAAGTTAGAAAGGAAGGCAAATAAACACTTCAAGGAACTTAACATAGACACTTACTACAGTTTTGTTGACAGCAACTTTGAATGGGCTTGTGACATGTGTTTAAAGGACAACAAGGCAAGTCTTGCAAATCCAGGATTACAGACTTATGCCTGGACACCTAACCTTGCATATTATGACAAGGCTTTGACTTGTAGGACATGTAGTGCTGACTTTAAATTCACTAAAGAAGAAAAACAACTTTGGTATGAGAAACTTAAATTTTGGGGTGACTCAGAACCAATAAAATGCTTGAAATGCCGCAGGCAAGTCAGGTATTTAAAAATTGAAAATAAAATTCTTTCTGACATACTGAAAAAGGACGAGAACGAAATATCAATTGACGAACTTAAGACTGTTTCAGAAATTTATCGAAAGTGGGATAAAATTGAAAAAGCTAAAGTTTATGATGCAATTTTTAAGAAAAGGCTTCGACTTCAGAAACCAATTTAATGCTGACAACACTACCTCTAAAATATAGGGCTTAAACGAAGTTGTACTTCGATTTAAGTGTCCATTCCGGTCCATAGTGTACCACCCATTCCGGCCAAAGTGTACCAGTTAATCCGGTGAAAGTGTACCACTTATTTTGGAATATTTTTTTGGTGCAATTTGGAGCATTCAGTAAAAAGTCGAAGAGCAAAACATCATAATGACGCAACCACCAATCGAGTAGACAGTTCTACCGGATTTCTCCGATAGGATGCGCTTCTCTTACCACCTGGTGTTTGGGTCTGGTACTGTGCGATTCTAAGAGTATACCACATTGCTCTTCATACCAATATGGCTTCATGCAACATTGAGAAAGGGCTGGCAAACTCTGACATTTGAAAATCCCAAACTTATTTCAAGCTGCTCTCCGTTCTGTACTTCGTTATTTCGTGATGGAAAGTAGTGATTGTTTGTAAGAAACCTCAATCATTCCAGACCACACAAACTATTCACCAAGGTGCTGAATTTTGAGAGGAGCAGCGCTAATTCCCGCAGAGTGCCCCCAACTTGAGCCAGTTTCTAACCATCCAAACGGAACCCATCAAAACAAAAAAGCCGCTCCATTTTCACAGAGCGGCTTTTTTAATATCGCTGTTATTCGATTACGGCGTAACGATTATCTTCTCAGTATAATATTCACCATTAAATTCTCCACTGATGAAGTAGAGTCCGGCGCTTAACCCGGATACATCGTAACTGGCGAAATTATCTTCGTTCAATTGAATGGATCGCACAACTTGACCCAATTCGTTTTTGATATAAACCTGTCCGGAGAATGGCGCCTTTATAGTGAATGTCCCGCTCGTAGGATTGGGGTAAAGAACCATTCTTGGACGATAATCGAGTGCAGTCAAATCGCCCGGATCCATAGCTGAGAAACAAGCAGCCAAAAAAACAGATCTCAACTGGTTGGCCGATGAACCGCACGTATTATTCGCTTTCACAAAAACCGATCCTGCGGTTGGGCCCCAGTTTACCACTATAGTATTGGTGCCCTGCCCGGAAACGATGGTAACATTGGATGGTACTGTCCATGTATAGGTAAGACTTCCTACCTGCGTTGTACTGAACTGAATGTTGGTGGCATTCGGACAAACACTCGAACTACCCGTTATCGAAGATGGGGTAGAAGGATTTCTGGTGAGTGTTAAACACTTTGGAGCGCTGATTCCACAAGCATTGGTTACAGTATAACAGAGAGTTCCACTTACAAAACTCGGGGAGATTGTGATGGTTATACTTGTTCCAAGATTGGTTACAATTGTGCAACCCGATGGAACAGTCCAGTTGTAGCTGATTGCTCCAGACACTGCTGTAATGGAGTAGCCGAATGTACCACCACCGCAAAGGTTGCCTGATTGTCCGCTGATATTAGGCAGTGTGGCCAACGCGGCAGAAACGGACAATGTTCTTTGTGCGCTTGTTCCGCATAAGCTGCTCGCGGTAACGGCAATGGTTCCTGAAACAAAAGATCCGTCGAATGTAACTGACACACTCGTTGTTCCCTGCCCTGAATTGATAATACAACCTGCGGGAACTGTCCAGTTGTAAGTGGAAGAGCCATTAACAGGATTGATATTATAGGTCTGCGTAGATCCTGCACAAACGCCGGTAGCAGTTCCGGTTATCACGCCGGGTGTTCCAGGAGTACCGTAAACAATCAGATTCGAGTAATTACCATTTCCTCGGCAATTGTTAGCTCTGACTCTTATAACTCCACTGACTCCTGTTCCTGCATTGAATGCAACAGTAATGCTTGTTGTGCCTTGTCCGGAAAGAATAGTCGAATTGAGTGGAGTCGTCCATTGGTATGAATTAGCAAAGGGCACTGCACTAATGCTGTAAGTAACAATATTACCTTCACATGCACCTGTGCTTCCTCCGCTGATGAGTCCGGGCACTGCCGGAACAGCAGTGAGGTAAACAACGGACGTGCACAGATTGCTGCTTTGGCCACAGATGTTTACCGCGCGAACACACAAGTTGCCCGTATTATAAGTTGCAGAGAAGTTCAATGTAATTGAGTTGGTAGAAGATGCACCTGTAGCACCTGTGGGCAAAGTCCAGATATATGAAGTAGCACCGTCTACAGGAGCGGCAGTAAATACCACACCTGTCTGACTGCGGCAAACACCTACCGGTCCGCTAATGGCCGAAGGCTGAGCCGGAGCAGTATCGCCATTGTCCAATACCTGGAATGTAGCAGTTGCTGTACATGCATTGAGATCCGATACCACTACTGTATAAGTACCTGGTGCCAGGTTCGTTCTATCAGGTACCGTTGTTGATGCGCCTCCGTTCCAGCTATAAATGAAGGGACCGAATGCACCAGTTGCAGTGATGTCGATTGCTCCGTCTACACTGGCAGCACAAGTGGAATTGGTAACCACACCTGATACGCCAACGTCGCAACAACCTTCATTTATGAGTCCATTGCAATTGTCATCAATTTCGTTGGAACAAATTTCGGTAGCACCAGGATTTACTGACGCATTATTGTCATTACAATCACCTGCACAAGTGGTATAGCCATCGCCATCCAAATCAAATCCTTCGTCGGTTAGATTATCACAATCGTCATCGATGCCATTGCAGATTTCGGTAACACCAGGATTCACTGACGCGTTATTGTCATTGCAATCACCTGCACAAGTGGTATAGCCATCGCCATCCGCATCAAATCCTTCGTCGATCAGGTTATCACAATCATCATCGATGCCATTGCAGATTTCGGCAACACCAGGATTTACTGACGCATTATTGTCATTACAATCACCTGCACAAGTGGTATAGCCATCGCCATCCACATCAAATCCTTCGTCGGTTAGATTATCACAATCGTCATCGATGCCATTGCATATTTCGGTAGCTCCGGGATTCAATGACGCGTTATTGTCGTTGCAATCACCTGAACAAGTTGTATAGCCATCGCCATCCACATCAAATCCTTCGTCAATAAAGGTATCACAATCATCATCAATGCCATTGCAGATTTCGGTTGCACCCGGACGCACGGCTGAGTTATTGTCGTTGCAATCACCTGCGCAAGTAGTAAAGCCATCACCATCGCCATCCACATCAAATACTTCGTCGATCAGGTTATCACAATCATCATCGATACCATTACATATTTCGGTAGCACCGGGATTCATTGACGCGTTATTGTCATTGCAATCACCTGCGCAAGTTGTATAGCCATCGCCGTCCACATCAAATCCTTCGTCGATCAGGTTGTCACAATCGTCATCGATACCATTGCAGATTTCGGTAACACCGGAATTTACAGACGCGTTGTTGTCATTACAATCACCTGCGCATGTGGTATAGCCATCGCCATCCACATCAAATCCTTCGTCGGTGAGGTTATCACAATCGTCGTCGATGCCATTGCAGATTTCGGTAGCACCGGGATTTACTGACGCGTTATTGTCGTTGCAATCACCAGCATCAGTGGTAAAGCCATCGCCATCTGCATCGACGTTCAGGTTATAGCAACAGCTACCATTATCCGCCAAAGCATCAGGATCATAGTTAGAAGCCAAAGGGTCTGTGCAACCACCAATTGCAAATATGTTTTTATACCAGGTAAATTTGTTATTGTTGAAATTGGCAGCAACAATGTCCATAGCACCATCTCCATCTACATCGACAATTTCGATGGATTGGACTCCATCTGCAGCGGAAGAGATGATTTGCTGTTCGCCGAAGAGTCCTTGGCCTAGATTCTCATACCAGGCAATCTTATCATCGTTGCTTGAAGCGGAGATCACGTCCTTGTCGCCATCCTTGTCCAGGTCGGCAACACCGACCGTATTTGCATTATCCGCTTGAGTAGAGATGATATGCTCATTACCGTAGTAATAAGATGCAAGAGATTCTTTATGCCAGGCAATCTTGTCATCCTGAGATGAAGCTGATACGAGATCTATGTAGCCATCACCGTCCAATTCGGCAGAAACGACACACATGGGCCCGTCCATAATGGGTGGCCAACCACCGACATAGGCACCACCCGTAAAGTCCCCATCACCATAATTTTGATAACTTACAATTACATCTTCAAGACGTCCAACGGCAAGAACATCCAAATCGCCGTCTACATCTATATCAGTAGCATGAACATACCACGCACCATCGAGGTATGAATCGATAATTATCTCAGCACTAAATTGTCCTCCGCCTAAATTCTTACACCAAGCGACATCATCATCATTAAATGAAGCAAAGAACACATCCAAATCACCATCACAGTCCAAATCAGCTGCACTGACACATTGAGCCCCATCAGCAGAAGTGGTTAGGATTTGCTGAGAACCGAAATTTCCACCACCTAAATTCTCATACCATGCGACTTTGTCGTCAGAAAAAGATGAAGAGAGCGCATCTAAATCACCGTCTCCATCAAGGTCGGCCGCAAAGACTGACGAGGTAAAATTAACTGCTGTCGAGATGATTTGTTCAGGACCCCATAGACCCCCACCCAGGTTCTTAAACCAAGCTACACGTGAAGTATTGTTAGCACACGTGAGCATATCCTGGTCACCATCGCCATCCAGGTCTACCGGATAGATATCTACGGGACCCCCTTGTATTAAAGCAATTGTCTGTTCAGTGCTAAAAATTGGGTCATTGTCCGGATTAATTGATGCGTCATTGTCATCACAATCACCTGCACACGCGGTATAGCCATCTCCATCCGCATCTAGTCCTTCGTCAACCAGGTTGTCACAATCGTCATCGATGCCATTGCATATTTCGGTAGCTCCCGGATGCAAGGCTGAGTTATTGTCGTTGCAATCACCAGTCTCTGATGTATAGCCATCTCCGTCAGCATCAGGCCCTTCGTCGATCAGGTTATCACAATCATCATCGATGCCATTGATGATTTCTGCAGCACCCGGATGTATGGCTGAATTGTTGTCGTTACAATCCCCGCCGCAAGCGGTAACGCCATCACCATCCAAATCAGAACCTTCCACATTTTCACAATTGTTATAGCAGCAGCTACCATTCTCTAAGAAGGCAACTGGGTTATAGTTACAAGCGATAGGATCCATGCAACCTGCGCTTAGATTCTCATACCAGACTATTACTCCATAGGCGGGTGCAAGCACGTCCAGGTCCGTATCTCCATCCAAGTCAGCAGTTATGACAGAATAGGGACCAAATGGTTGTACAGAGATGATCTGTTGAGAACCGAATTGTCCATCTCCCAGATTCTCATACCAGGCAATCTTATCATCGCTGACTGAAGCGGAGATCACGTCCTTGTCACCATCTCCATCAAGGTCACCTGTAGATACAGTTGCATTTTCATGTGTAGAAATGATCTGCTTAGCACCGAAGTTGCCACCGCCTAGATTCTCATACCAGGCGATCGTATCATCATTCCAATAAGCCGAGAGCACATCCATGTCGCCATCACTATCCAAATCCTCAGCCTTGACAGATCTCGAAACATTTGTTCCAAATGTTTGAGTTGAGATGACGTGCACAGCACCGAAGTTGCCATTACCCTAAATTTTCATACCAAGCAACAGTGGTACCGGTACGAACAAGCAAATCAATATCGCTATCTTCATCAAGATCGGTAGCAACTATTTCATCTCCCCCATAATCGTCATTATTGAAGTACTGCTCCGAACCGAAATGGCCCATGCAAATATTCTTCATCCAAACCATTCCTGCTGGTGCTCCAGCACCACCTCCCTGATCTTCCATAACCAAATCTATGTCTCCATCGCCATCCAGATCGCCTGACGTAACAAAACTCGAGTAAACCCCATCTGTCCAGTCTGTTAAGTTGATCACCTGATAAGCGAAGTTGCCATCACTTAAATTCCGAAACACACCGATTTGGCCGTCCTCAACTGAAATCACATCTATGTCCCCATCAGCATCTATGTCAACAGGATGTGTGCAGAGGGGGCGATACCAAGAGAAATCATACCCAGTGAGTGTATGTTGTGCACCAAAGCTGCCATCGCCTAGATTTTCAAGCCAGACTATTGCATGATCATCAATGGAAACCCACAGTACATCCATGTCCTCATCACCATCCAGATCGGCTATATGAATATTCCCGGCAATACCATACGCATCACTATAAAGATTAGGCTGGTTCGAAATGATTTGCTGCCCGCCAAAGAGTTGGGCAAAGGTTGTCCGAGCTAGCATCGCAGCTGCAATAAAAAAGGTTAATCGGAGAGTCATGGCTGATTTGATTTTGTTAAGGTGAAACAAAAATAGAGAAATAAACTGTAAAAAAAAGGACTTTTTATGCCTCGGGTTTTCAAGCTGTGTCATAAAAGAAAGTTC
>JANMEE010000190.1:0-46184 GCA_031376645.1 Dolichospermum sp. OTE_75_concoct_329_sub
TTAATCCAATAACTTTGTTCAACGGAGATCGGAAAAACTCAAAATCAATAAAGCCATTGAGCTTATCAAGAGGGTCTTTCTTTTGGCTCAGTTTGTCCAATCGAACTTGCTCATCAAATAATCCTTTTAATTTGGCCATGATATAATAATTATGATAGCTGCAAATCTATAAAAATAACCCGCTCGAAAATTAGGAGGTTATTAGAGATGCCCTGAAATTAAAATAGACATCATCCTTTCTTAAATCTAAATTAAAAATAGACATACTCATAAAAAATTGACAATCAGATAAAACATGCTAAATGGAATTATCCGGCACCTCGCGATAAAAATCTATTTCATGCTGAATAGATTTGATCCGTAACTTTAGACGCAATTGTGCCGACAGTCCATTACTGTCCAATAATTTTTCCTGGTTCTTTTTATTCTTCCAGAACCATTCGCGTTGCTCTTTGTCCATAAAAAGCAAATTGGCGTCAATATGCCTGTAATAAGAAATGGCAAAACAAATTCCCTGATAATTGGCCAACATTTTTTTTAGCTCCTCATTTCTTTTGTTCAGAAAATGCTCCAATTTATTGGTCTTTCAAAGAGAAATGAAAAAATTTCATCCGCATTTCGTGACAAAATTTACATTTGCCATATCAGTTCATTGTTCAATAAAAACCTCACAATAGCTATTTCACTCGTTGCTAGCAGTGTCAGCGAACCGCTCAGTCATAAAAGCAAATTCTAAATTCAACATGCAATTCCACCCAACGAACTAAAAAATACCTGAAAGGAGGTTAATAATCAATCAGGATAAAACCATTCCGCCAATTCCTTGCTATACTTGACCATCCAAACCCAAAGACATGAAGTGGATTAAAAGAATATTGATTTCGTTGGTCGCACTGGCCCTTGCAAGTGTAGCCATTGGCTACTTTTGGTTGAAAAGTTCAGCTCCAACTTACGATGGTGATCTTCAGATCACAGGCTTAAACCAGCCGGTAGATGTCCATTTCGACGAGTACGGTGTGCCACATATATATGCACAAAACAAACACGACCTCTATATGGCGTTTGGTTATGTGCATGGGCAGGACAGATTGTTTCAAATGGAAATGATTCGCCGCGCCGGAAGCGGAAGACTGGCCGAAATAATTGGAAGACCACTTCTGAAGGTAGATAAATTATTCAGAAGTATTGGATTAAAACAATATGCTCAAGAGTCGGCAGCCTACATCAATAGCCAGAAAGGCACTCCAATGTACAACGATATGATGGCTTATCTTGAGGGACTCAATTATTATATTTCCAATGGAAAAACCCCTCCCGAATTTAGTTTGATAGGAATTTCCAAAGAGCCTTTTACTGTTGAAGACATCTTCTTTATAACCGGAGCCATGTCATTCAGTTTTTCTCAGGCCCAAAAAACTGATCCAATCATAGACTTCATTCACCACAAATATGGCGACGAATACCTTGCTGATCTTGGCCTCTGGCATGGCAAGGATGAAAGCTTTATCCGGACAAACAATTCTGACTCTCTTCCACAAACTGAGCAATTCCATAATGTCCAATCAAATATTGAAGCGCAAGACACAGATATTTCGCTGGCACTTGCCTTTCAGGAAATAGAATCACTCCTGCCCTATGCTCCTCTGGAAGGAAGCAATTCGTGGGTAGTAGATGGCAAGCACACCAAAAGTGGCAAGGTGATGTTTTGCAACGACACCCACATTGGATACCTGCTTCCACAAACCTGGTACGAAGCCCATTTGAATTGTCCGGGTTTCGAAATTTACGGTCATTTTATGAGCGGTGTTCCTTTTGCCCTTGTGGGGAGGAATAAAGAACTTTCGTGGGGACTTACCATGTTACTAAACGATGACATGGATTTTTACAGAGAAAAAATTAATCCTGAAAATCCTTCGCAAGTCTGGGACAAGGATCATTGGTCGGCACTAACCGAGATTAATGAAGTCATCAAAATTAAAGGAGAAGCAGATACTATATTAAATGTGGCCATCAGCAGACATGGCCCGATTGTAAACAAAGCATTTGATGGCATGAACATGAAAGATCCGATCGCCATGTTTTGGGCCTATACACAATTGCCCAACCGAACCATGGATGCACTTTATGGAATGAATAACTCACTGGACTTAAATTCTTTTCGAAAAAACCTTCCTCTTATTCATGGCCCGGGATTGAATGTAAACTATGGCGATGCCCAGGGAAATATTGCTTGGTGGGGATGTGCGGCTTTAATAAAAAGACCCGGCCATGTGAATTCGTGGACAATTTTAGATGGATCCACCGGTACCGACGATCCTCTGGGATATTATCCTTTCGAAAAAAATCCATCCTGTATCAATCCGGAGTGGGGCTATATATATAGTGCCAACGACTGGCCTCAAGCCATTGGATCAGGCAATGACTCATCACTGTGGTACCCTGGCTATTACAAACCACAATTCAGGGCAGACAGGATTAGGTCGCTTTTGGATAACCAAACCGAATGGGATTATGAAAGCATGAAAAAGGTAATGACCGATGAGGTAAATAAGGCTGACAGTGAATTAATGGACAAATGGTTACAGATTTTGAAAAGAGATAAAAAATGGAAAGATAATTCTGACAATATGCTCTATTCAGAACTTTTCGCATGGGATGGTGCCTACACTCCAATTAATCCATCGCCTACCTTATTTAATTATATGCTCTATGAATACCTTCATTTGGCCATGGCAGATGAAATGGGCACTGGTAATTTCAATTTATTTCTCAGTACCCATCAGGTTCAGCGCACACAAGCGCTGCTCATGGAACATCCTGAATCCAAATGGTGGGACAATGTAAATACTGAAGCTATTGAAAATCAAAGTGAAATTATTCATCAGGCTTATACGAACGCCATAAAAAAGCTTACAGAAAAATTTGGCTCAAGCCATAAAGTCTGGAATTGGCGAAAAGTATGTTCACTAGAGCTAAAACATCCATTGGGAGAAGTCAAATTGTTCAGGCCACTTTTTAATATCGGCCCCGAAGAGGTTTTCGGAAGCAACGAAACCATACTCCAAAGCGGATTTAAACTCGACTCAACAGGATACTACAAAGTATCGTTTGGGTCGCAGATGCGCATCATAGTAGACTTCGCTCAACCCGACAGTGCTCTGAACATCACACCCAGCGGTCAGAGTGGTCATTTGATGAGTCCGCATTACAGCGATCAGCATGATTTGTATATGAGTCGTCAGTTCAGAACGCAATGGATGCGCGAGTCGGTAATTAGAAAATTCGACCGGTTATATCTTCATCCCTGACGAAAAGAGAAGCTCCAGACCTGCGAAATAAAAAAACAATACACTCATTCATGGAATGCTAAACAGGCAAAAAACGTAGACCAAAGCCAATATTTAATCGACAGATGATTGTAAATCACTTACATGAATAGTTGAAAACATTGCCAGTGTTGAAAATTCTGTTAACATCTCCGATATTTTTTTTTATTCGTTTTGTTTGTGCGAAAACAAACCAGTGTATATTTGTCCCTGAGAGTTGAATGTGCCTATTCTGGTTGCATTCAATTTTGATAGTTTTTAGTTTTTCAGTTTAAGCCATTGAGCCCTGCAAGCGTGTGGGGTTCTTTGGTTTTATATAGGTTCCATTCTATTACGCTCCGTACAACCTATTGGCAGGGTTTGCAGTTATATACATAGCCAATTCAAAATAATTTATTTCAAAAAATAAGTTCAGTAATAATTAGTTAGCTGGATTTTATAGTATTAAATTTGGTTGATTTTATAATATGCCGGTTGATATTCTATTGTCTTACCTTTTTAAGAAATGATATTTTGACCTTAATTTTGAAGGTGGTTATTATACAAATTGCTTTTCCTTTGTAACAGTCACAAAAACAATTGAAACACATCCTTCAGAAAATACTAAATGCATGGGCAGTCGTGATTTTGATTTGTTTAAGTCAGAATCTAAGCGCAACACATATTGTAGGTGGTGAATTGTATTATACCCAGTTAAGTCCAAATAACTATGAGGTGACACTTATAGTATACCGCGATTGTGGACCTGCGAATACACTGGGAACTGGATTCGACGAAAACGCCGTCATAGGTATTTTTAATTCTGATGGGGAACTATACCAAACGCTTGAATTAAGTCTCTTCAATGCGGAAGTTACCGAAGTACCTATTATATTGCCCAATCCCTGCTTTATTCTTCCTCCAGATTTGTGTATTGAAAAATCTGAATATACCGGTGTTTTTCAATTGTCGCCTGAGCAATTTGGCCTTAATCTGGTCTATCAGCGCTGCTGCCGTAACAATTCAATTGTCAATATAATAAATCCATCAGACTCAGGCATGTCTCTGTCAGCACACATTCCGGGAAGTCAGGAAACGACCAGCCCCAACAGCAGCCCTATTTTTGACAATGCTCCACCAGTAGCCTTGTGCGCCGGGGCAGAGTTTTTTTTCGATCATGCTGCCACAGATCCCGATGGTGATTCCCTTGTATATGAATTATGTCCGCCCAAACTTGGAGGAGGCTCCAATGATACAGCACCACAAAGCGATCCAAGCAATCCGGCGCCTAACCCACCACAACCACCACCATTTAGCAACATAGGTTGGGAAACCGGATATTCCACAGCCGATCAGATTGATTCGAATCCTCAATTGTCTATTAATCCTCAAACAGGTTATATAACCGGAACACCCAATACAGTGGGTAGATATGCCATTGGCATTTGTGTAAAAGAATACCGCAATGGTGTGCTTATAGGTTCAGAGATCCGGGACTTCCAGTACAATGTTACCAATTGCGATCCCAATATTATTTCTTCGGTACCCTCGCAAACCAATTTCTGTGATGGACTTACAGTGGTTATTTCTAGTGTTCAAACCAATGGTTCTTTTTTCTTTTGGGACTTTGACGTACCTGCTCTTGAATCGGACACCAGTATTATATTAAATCCTACTTATACATACGCCGACTCGGGAGTATATAATATAATGTTCATTGCCAATAAAGGCTGGCCTTGCGCCGATACGGTGATTTCTACCTTTCACGCCTTCCTGCCAATCGATGCTGAAATTGGGCCTCCGGAATTTGAGTGTGTAAATGGAGCGAGGAGATTTGATTTCGAATCCATTTCCAATGCGGCGAATTCGGCCGAATTTTCCTGGAATTTCGGAACGGGTTCTACTCCTGCCACTTCTAGTATGGAAAATCCGCAAAATGTGCAGCTCAACCCCAACAATGCACAGAATACAGTTACCCTCAATATCACCCAATTTGGATGTTCTGATGAAGCCGAAATAACCATAGACAATTTGCCCGATCCAATAGCCGGCATCATTCCTCAGGAATCTTTTTGCGATGGATATACTTATCAGTTTCAGAATAATGCCCAAAATGCCGAAGAATACTTCTGGAATTTTGGTACTGTATTTCAAGGTGATACTTCTTCTCTGGCCATGCCTGAGTATACATTTCAAGACACAGGACAATATACCATTACATTAATTGTAAGCGCAGAATATACATGCCCGGATACAGCCACAATAGATTTTACAATTTATGGATTGCTCAATCCGCATTTTGCCCATCCACTCCCACAATGTCTTGAAGGAAACAGCTTTGACTTTACAGCAACGGGGGCTTCTACTCCGGGAGCTGTTTATGCGTGGACCTTTGGCACAAATGTCAATTTAGCTTCTTCGAACATTCAAAATCCCCAAAACATTTCTTACAGTGCTGCGGGGAAATACCCTGTCTCACTCACGATCAGCGAAAATGGTTGTATCGAAACGTACATCGATTCAGTGTGGGTAGTAACCAATCCGGCATTACAATTTACCCTCGAACCTCAGGAAGGATGTCCACCTTATGCCGCCAATTTTGAAGGTGAAACCGTATCAGATACACAGGTTTTTTACGAATGGCAATTTGGAGATGGTGAAAGTAGTACTTTAGCTAAACCCACACATATATACACTCAGCCAGGCTATTACAATGTTACCGTATCCAATTTCACAAACGAAGGTTGTGTATCCAATCTTACCCAGACTTTCACAAATTCAGTTTACGTTTATCCGCTTCCCACTCCCGGATTTACGATCAATCCCCAACGAGTGAATATTCTAACCCCCGAAGTTTCTATTGCCGACTCCTCGTTAAATGCTATTTCGTGCTTTTATATAATGAGTGACGGCGGCGAATCAAACGAATGCGATTTTGATTATAGTTGGCTTGAAGCAGGAATTCAAACCATTACCCAATATGTTACCAACGAGTTTGGCTGTGTGTCCAGTACCAGCGGAACTGTATTTATAGAAGGATACCTGTTCTATGCTCCCAATACATTTACACCCGATGGTGATGGAGTAAATGACTTTTGGCTACCCAGTTCTACGGGCCTTACCTCTTATGAAATCATGGTCTTCGATCGATGGGGCAATATTGTTTTTAAATCAGATAATTCTAAGGAGCCCTGGACTGGCGGCGTGCGTGGAGGAAATTATTTTGCCCAGAACGGTGTCTACAATTATGTGGTGAAGTTCAGTGACAGTCTCCAGTATCCGCATGAGTTTGTTGGACACATTAATCTGGTGCGTTAATCCATTGGCAATTCATTTCAGGTCAACCAACTTTTTACCCTGTTAACAGAGTTATTTCATTGATAATGATGAATTTTTTTTATCTAAAATGAATAATTTTTAAATCATTTTTCTACATTTGGCTTCACTACACCAAATCAAAACCAACTAACTATGAGTGAAGGCTATAAGGAAGACGTGTATTCCACCTCAGTGCGCGCAGGTAAACGGACCTATTTTTTTGATGTGAAGGCCACCAGAGGAAACGATCTTTTCATGACCATAACGGAAAGCAAAAGAATAGGCCACGAAAATGAGGGCAACGTGCAATACGAAAAACACAAAATTTTTCTGTATAAGGAAGATTTCGATGGCTTTGTTGATGGACTGAACAAAGCTGTAAATGAAATTCGTAAAATGCAGGGACAAGAAGGATTCCGGGGAGCAGAATCGAATAGAAAGACACCCCATGAATTTAGTTCTACCGATGAGTCATTAGACAATCTGAGTTTTGATGACCATGGAAATTCCTGATTTGGCATTCCCTTCATTTTAATTCCGGGCATTATATAATGGATTAAGGTATTTTTGGGCCGTGAAACCCAGAACCAATACAGGTTGCCTATACCTGATACCCAACACCCTCGGAGGCCCCGTGACAGAATTTGTCACTCCCCGTTTGAAAGAAGTCGTTCAACAAATCGACTATTACTTTATAGAAGAAATCAAAAGCGCCCGCAGGTTGCTGAGGTCACTGGAATACAACAAGCCATTCGAAGAGGATACATTTTTTATGCTCAATGAGCATACACGCGACACGGAATTGTCTGAAGCCATACTTCCACTGCTACAAGGTAAAAATGCTGGAATTATCAGCGAAGCCGGTGTGCCTTGTGTGGCAGATCCCGGAAGTGCTATTGTAAAACTGGCCCATCAATTTCAAATTAAAGTAGTTCCTTTAAGTGGTCCTTCCTCCATACTTCTGGCTTTGATGGCCAGCGGACTCAATGGTCAGAATTTTGCCTTTAGCGGTTACCTGCCCAGAGAGCGTCCAGAAAAAATTAAGAAAATAAAACACCTCGAACAATTGGCTGTATCGGGTCAGACCCAATTATTTATGGATGCGCCTTATAGAAACCAACAGGTCTTTCAGGATGTGGTAGCCAATTGCAGAGAGAATACTTTACTCTGTATAGCCAAAAATATTCAGTGCGAAACTGAAAAAATCCTTACTCAGACCATTGGAGAATGGCGCAACATCGACCCCCATCTTCACAAAGAAGTAACGATGTTTGCTTTGGGAAAACCTTGAGTTTATCCTAAAGATGTCATCACAAGACCGGTGTCAAGCCGCACTCCATTCACAGCTACTAACAGATCGAGAGAAATGTGTTTTCCCTGAGAGGTAACCAGAAATTCTTGCTCTGAAACTTTGCTTAGTTTAATCGCCGGGTCAGTCATTTGAACGAGGGAATTTCCCTCCAGAAAAATAATTTGTGTAACGCTCATGGTGATGTAATTAATTGATTACAAAACTAATTGCACAATAATGGGAGATCGCCATTAGAAGTTTATTATTACATTACCAAATAGTTAGCGCATCTTGTTTTTCTGTATTCAATTATTATGGGTTAGTGATTTACACATGGTATCAGGACAAAAAATCAATGCCGACGATATTATTGAATGAAAATTATTTCGGAAGAAATTGTTCAAACCACCAATAATAAAAGCTCTTGTAATATTGAGTGCAGCAAGGAATTGGGGTAGTGTCTCAGTTTGAAATTTCATGCTTGACCGACTAAGGATTAAAGCCTTATCTTTGCTACATGGCAAAAAAGAAAAAAAGGCCGACTGATGCAAACAAGTTGGCAAAGGCAATAGTTGACCTTGCTACTGGTGAAACAGAAGAAGCCAACCCAAATATAGGTAAAAATCCAGCAGCCGTTGAATTGGGACGGCTTGGAGGTTTGAAGGGCGGAAAGGCCCGTGCGGAAAAACTTAGCCCAGAAAAAAGGTCTGAAATCGCTAAAAAAGCAGCAGCTAAGAGATGGAAGAAGGATATTTTGTAGTTTTGAAGATTATGATTCTGCTTAATAAATACTATGAACTATCAGAACCTAGAAAAATTTCTTTCTAAGCCTCGTTTGCAGCGATATTTAGATGTTTGTAACAATGACGAAGAAAGGGCTTTGAATCTCTATAAAGCAAATGTAAAACTTAGTCAGGCCTTCATACCGATTTTTCATTATTTTGAAGTTAGTCTTCGTAATCAAATTCACGAAGTTTTATCTACTGATTACGCGAACCCTAATTGGATCATAGATGAAACAAAGATTGGAGGCAAACTGGGATCGACTTTTTTTTCAAGGGAAGTTGAGGTTATAATTAATCGCTTAAATGAAGATAACAAGCCAATTACTTCAGATAGAGTAATAGCAGGGACTTCTATGGCTTTTTGGGTGGAAATGTTTGCTGATGAATACGATTCGAAGTTTGGGCAATTGCCGCTCCATGCTTTTCCAAAAAAGATACAAAACCTTACTAAAAAATCCGCATATAGATTTCTTTATTCAATTAAAGATTTTCGAAATAGAATAGCTCATCACGAACCTGTATTGATAGTAACAAACAACTTGATAAATCCTCCAAGACCGAAAATCCACACGAATACCGCTGTTAAGGTTCGAGACAATATTATAAGTTTATCAGAGCAAATTCATCCTTCGCTTAAAACGTTGCTTGAAGAGCACAACATCATTAATGAAATAATACGTGATATAAACTTAATTTAAAAGAGAAACCCGCCAGTTTACACTAGCGGGTTTCGGAATTTCATATCCCGACTAGTTACCGTTTTCACGCATTGCTTTGTCAGGCATTACACCTCAAACTTACGGCTTTTCATGCACGCACGCGCGCTCTTTAACATTATTTGCATTAGCAAAGTCTAACCAGAACTGATAATCAACGAGATACGTCAAACAAGTAAGGTATTTATCTTATATTTAAGCATTGTCTCACGGAAAACGTAATTTTATCTTTGCTTTTGTGATTTTCGGAGTATCTTTGCATTTAATTATGAGTAAAGAAAATACCCCAGTTGAAGTTCTGTCTTGGTTGCTTTCTGAAAGAAACAAATCGGAGTCCGAGATAGAAATGGAAAAAAAGGCAATTGCCGAATCTCAGAGAAGAATAGAGGATTTAACAAAAAAGATTATTTCTCTTGAAAGTCTGCTTCCCGATTTATCAAAGTACATGGTTGGTGAAGATTCTGATGAAATACAGCCTGCAAGCAGCGCTCTAGTTAAATTGAAAGGCAAGTATATCAAGGAGCGCGTTTTCGAGTGCCTAAAGGCAAATAAAAGACAAATGCAGTCCAGTGAAATTGTTAAAATACTGCATCCATACTATCCTGATAAAACCGAAATAGATTTGAAGGGACAGGTGGCTTCGATATTATCAGTTAATGAAAATGTAGTTGCCGTTGGCCCCAAAAAACAATCAAAATGGGTGTTAAAAGAATGGTTAAATGAAGATGGAACTATAAAAGAAGAACACATATAATAACAAAAGCACCTGAATCGACCGCAAAATCAAACAGGTGCTTTTGATGCTGTAAGGCCCCGTAGTTCAACGGATAGAACGTTTGCTTCGGACGCATTTGGTTCTGGGTTCGAATCCCAGCGGGGCTTCTATGTTTTAACAAATGGGGGTAGATGGTCGGGAAGCGGCTTCCTATCCAATTTCCCGCGGGTTCGAGTCCCGCTACCTCCACCAACTTGAATAGGTTCCAAGCGGTACAAATATACTGCTTGGGGGCCTTTTTACCAAAATGAAATCGAAAGAAATTCACATTAACATTTGTTAGTAACGTAAATGAACAAAATGCTTGACCGATCAAGATTTTGTATTACTTTTGTTTTATGAATAAGAAATCAATCTCAGAAAAGGCCCGTATCATTCAGATGCTTTGTGAAGGGAACTCACTTCGCGCTACTTCCAGAATGGCAGACTGTTCTATTAATACAGTTACTAATTTGCTTATTGATGCGGGGATCGCTTGTCAGGCTTACCATGATACTCATGTTCTGAATCTTGCGTCAAAGCGTATTCAGTGTGATGAAATATGGAGTTTCGTTTACGCGAAAGAAAAAAACGTTCCGCAAGAATTTAAAGGACAGGGCGCGGGTGACGCTTGGACTTGGGTTGGAATTGACGCTGATTCAAAGCTGGTTGTTTCATGGTTCGTGGGTGATAGAAATAACGAATCTGCAACGGAATTAATCACAGATATTCAATACAGAGTAGCAAACAGAATACAATTAAGCATAGACGGAAATAAGATGTATTTAAACGCTGTCGAAGAAAGGTTTGGTAACAATATCGACTTTGCGCAATTGATTAAATTATACGGGCCAACTGATGGCGTGAAAAACGAAAAGAAATACAGTCCAGCAGAATGCACAGGAATAAAGAAGACCAAGGTTTCAGGATCACCAGATATGGCTCATGTTTCAACCAGCTATGTGGAACGTCAGAATCTTACAATGAGAATGCACATGAGAAGATTTACAAGACTGACCAATGGTTTTAGTAAGAAGCTCGAAAACCATGCTTATGCAGTTGCTTTGCACTTCGTCTATTACAACTATGTGAAGATTCACAAGACCCTGAGAGTAACACCAGCAATGGAAGCGGGGCTAACTAAAGACCTAATGAGTTTTGAAGATATTGCCCGACTTTCAGAACAAAAGTCATAAAAGAAAGCCAGATTTTAAGTCTGGCTTTTTGTTTTGTCCAAGAAATTGGTGAGCGCATAAATATTCTCCGAAAGCTCTTTAAACTTGGGGTGCAAACTCTCTTTTGGCGTTAATGACAAGTACTGAAAGAATATGAAACTTAGGTCTTCTCTTAATTTTTCTGGGGGTACTATCTCAAAAAGAGTTTCCAGTTCTTCAATGGTTGTTGGGGTCGCGTACTTCATAAAGACAAATGTAGGGCAATTCTCCACTTTGTAGTTAATTACCCTACGAATAAAATATTGAATAGTCTGAATATTGGGCCATGCCCAAGAACGAAAAATTTATAAAGGCTTTAGGAAAGCACATTGATAAACTCAGACGGGAAAGAGGGTTATCTTATCAGGAAATGGCTTTGCGCTGCGATATGGACAAGGGACAGATATATGACCTTGCAAAAACTGGAACTGATCTGCGGGCAAGCACACTATTAAAAATTGCCAATGGCTTAGAAATTCCGCTTTCAGAGCTTTTCGACTTTAAAAACTAAACTATTTTTTATTTGATGAACTCAGGTACAATTGAAGAACGAAAAAATCTACATCTTACTTTTCTAATCTCTATCACAGGGGCGCTTTCTATCGTTTGCTCTACAATATGGCACTACTTTTACTGGGATAGTTTTGGGATAAATATATTTCCGCTTTTAGATACAGGCACTTTTGTTGTTTCGGCAATTTACTGCTTTGTCTTTATCAGTGTAGTTTTATGTGCTTTGATAGCCATGAGATTTACTCCCAATAGCATTATAGAAAAGTATCAAAGAACAAACTTCCGTATCGCAACAATACTCATTCTAATAGTGGCCTTTTGCGTTCTTAGCTACTCTCTTCAAGGCTCCTACTGCATATTCGTTTCAATTATTACAGGATATATAATTGCATCATTTCTAAATGCGCGAAATGTTTTAGCAAGAACATTTGAGCATTCGGTCACTAGAAAAATAATGATTTTTATTTTTGTTCTTGCGCCCTGCTTCACCAGCGGCTTAGCTAAATTTAGGGCAAACAAAGTTTATCATGAAAGCCAAATCACTACTACACACGCCAAAATGATTGTAAATATTAGCGGAACCAACATGAGTTCTTCTGCTATTGATTGTATTTTCGTTGGCGAAACAAATGATTTTATGTTCGCTTTAAGTTTAGATAGAAAGTCCATAATTCGTATTCCTTTTGATAATATTGATTTTATTGAGCGACCCGCCCACTGAGTTTAGATAGTTTTTTCAAACTGAGACACTACCGGAATTGGCCCCGATTTGCTTTTACAATTGCCAAACCCTATCTTCGTAGCCATGTTGGTTCAAACCTCACACATCCATTCTTGTACAGCAAAAGATTACGATCGTTTTCTTGCCAAAGGATGGTTTAGAGGAGCAGGCGTGATATACAGAAGCGAACTTGTTTGTCTTGATGAAGAAGTTTATTCCATTCGAAATATAAGATTGAATGTGGATGGCTTTGAATTTCGAAAGAGACAAAGAAAACTTCTCCGAACCAACAATCATCGGTTTAGGATAACAGTGGGGCCCCCAAGAATTACCGAAGAAAAGGAACTGCTCTATCAAAAACATTCCGTAAGATTCAAAGCATTTATTCATACCACACTTTCTGAAATTGTATTTGCAAACTTCGCTCACCTTGTGTTCAATACTCAGGAAATTTGCGTTTATGATGGAGACAGGGTTGTTGCAGTGAGTTATTTCGATATCGGACAAGACAGCATGGCCAGCATCATAGCTGTGTACGACGAAGAATATTCTGCTTATAGCCTGGGATACTTTACCATGCTGGTAGAAATGATAGAAGCACGGCAACATGGATTGTCTTATTATTATCCGGGTTATGTAATGGACAGGCCATCTATATTTGATTACAAACTCAAATTGGGCAATTATTGCTGGTTGAATGCAGAAGGCAAGTGGCTGGACGATCCCAAAGAACTCGAACCTTCCATGGCCTCCAAATTGCGCGACAGCATTAGTGAATTGCAATTGAGGCTAACCATGCAGGGTATTGAACACGAACTGGTATATTATCCTTATTTCACAGCCGGATATTTAATGCAGCACCAGAATCCTGAGCTTTTAACCCATCCTGTTTACTTGCGGTTGAAACCGCATGGCCTTGTCAATATGGCCACATTTGATATTGAAGAAGATTGTTTTGTGTTTGGAAAAATCCTTCCCACAAATTCTCTTGATGATATGTTGAGTCTGGATATTTCTGAAGATTATCGCTCTTCTACATACCAAATGCAGGTTCAGCAGTTTATCTATAAACAGTATACTACCGATTGCAGCGCTGCAATTAAGAGGATTTTCGATCCCCATCGGACAGAACAGTCCATTCACCCGCACACTGAATTGAATACATCTTTGTAAGATTTGCGGATATATGTAAAAGATCATTCAATTATATAACAAATTGAAGAGTTGTTCGTCTTGCGATGGATTAACTTTGTACCAATGAGAATCCTTACCATAATATTTCTCTTTATTCTGCTCCAATCAACTGTGTTCTCGCAGAATACACCCATTGTTCAGGTTTCTGGAGTAGTTGTGGTAACAGATAGTCTTGTTCCCGTTCCATATGTAAGTATATACAGGCACCGTGATTATCGTGGAACTTTTACCGATTTCAACGGCTACTTTTCTTTGCCTGCTCAGGTGGGTGACACATTAAAATTTGTGAGAATAGGATTAAAAAGTTCTTACTTCGTAGTGCCTTATGACACACTCAATAGAATTTCTGTAGTGCAATTAATGGACGAAGACACCCTTATTCTGCCTACGGTAAACATTCTTCCCTATCCTGCCCCTCATAGGCTAAGGCAAGAAATGCTCGCTTTGGATCTGCCCGGTGATGGCTACAACAGGTTCAGCAGAGAATCTCTCGATCCCAATAATTATGATGGTTTGCGCGATTTTGCCGAAGAGGCATATCAGGAAGGTTCGTCCACCCTCTCAGCCCGTTATTCGAATTCATTTAAAAGCGGAGGTAATCTGCTGGATGCCACTGCCTGGCGAAAGTTCATGAAGGCTCTTAAACGCGGCGATTTTGAAAAAGAATAGCCGGAATTTGTATCTTTTATTTTAATTCAATAAAATTTTAATGCTCAATTTCTGTTCACACGTGGCCTCAACCTACTTTTGGCCCATATGAATTTGAGAAATTTACTTCTTCTACCACTCTTTCTGGTCATTGGATTTCACCTGTCTGCGCAGACCGGTACACTCCGGGGCACAGTTAAAAGCCCACAAGGCGAGCCAACTCCGGGTATTTATATTGCCCAAAAAGATGCTCCGGGCAATGGAACTGTAACTGATTTAAACGGCTTTTTTGAAGTCAAACTCCCCTCCGGCAGAGATGTGAAAGTAATTTTTAAGGGCACAGGTGGAATTGAAGAAGAAAAGACTTTTTTGGTCAATGATGGCGAAATAAAAAATGTTCAGGTAATCTACGATGATACGAACGAACTCACCACCATTGTCATTCGCAGTGACGGAGGTCGCGAAACCGGGATGAAACCATTAGAAACCAAACTCCCTACGCCACTTCCGACCATTAGCGGGGGCATAGAAGGTTATCTGATTCAAACAGTAGCCAATTTCTCTTCGGAGTTGAGTGCCAGCTACAGTGTGCGCGGCGGTAGTTTCGATGAAAACCTTGTTTATGTAAATGGCATTCAGGTGTACAGACCTTTTTTGGTAAGGGCAGGCGAGCAAGAAGGATTGTCGTTTCCAAACCCGGCCATGGTAAAAAACATTAAGTTCAGTGCAGGTGGTTTTGAATCGAAGTACGGCGATAAAATGTCGAGTGTGCTCGACATCCAATACAATCGTCCTGATAGCATGGGCGGTTCCATAATGATGAGTTTACTTGGAGCTTCAGTTCAGTTCGAGGACATTTCGAAGAACAGAAAATTCACCCACAACACAGGAGTTCGATACAAAAACAATTCTTACGTTTTTAATTCTCTGGATGTACAAGGTGACTACCGACCGCGCTATGTAGACTTTCAAACCTACCTCACCTTTCAGCCAAAAGAATATGGTCCTTTGGAATTTAGTTTTCTTGGATTCTATTCTCAAAACAGATACAACTTTACACCCAGTACACGACAAACAGATGTAGGCAATATCAATGAAGCCCTAAGACTTACTGTCTATTTCGATGGTCAGGAACTCACCAAATACGATACTTATTTCGCTTCTTTCCAAACCAGGTATAATCCAAGTGAATCTTCTCAGGTCAATTTTACCCTGAGTTCATTTAACACCAAAGAAATAGAGTATTTTGATGTTCAGGGTGCATATCGTTTGGATGAATTAGAGCGCGATCTGGGTAGCGACGATTTTGGTCAGGTTTTGAAAAACCGTGGCGTAGGAGGCTTTCTGGATCACGGAAGAAATGAATTAAATGCCAAGGTGTACAATGCCAATCTGAAGGGATTCAAAGAATTCGACAGAAGCAAACACCTGTTGAACTGGGGCGTTGAATACCAGATAGAACAAGTAAAAGACAAATTGAAAGAATGGTCTCTGATCGACTCAGTCGGATATGCATCTCCACGCCCACCCGATCCGATTGTCCCGGTTGAATGCGATACCTGCGTCTGGCAGCGTCCTGACCAGATTATTTTTCTTCATGACAAAGTAAAGGCGTACAATGAAGTTAATTCAAGCAGAATAACCGCATATCTTCAGGATGAAAAGCGATGGACCAGAAAATCCGGATCTGTGATAGCCATGAACGTGGGTGTCAGAGCAAATTACTGGAGTTACAATCAGCAATTGGTATCGGGCCCCAGAGCCATTTTATCTTATACCCCTCAATGGAAAGTAGCGCGCGAAAACGAAAAAGGCGGAATTGACTCCGTAAAAAAAGACATTGTGCTCCGTGCTTCTGCCGGATATTATTGGCAACCTGCATTCTACAGAGAAATGCGCGGATTCGATGGAAGGGTGAACAGCGACATCAGAGCCCAGAGAAGTTTGCACTTTATTCTTGGAGCAGATTATCTTCTTCAAATGTGGAAACGACAATTTAAGATGGTGGTAGAGACATACTACAAAAAACTCGATTTCCTTATACCTTATAAAGTAGAAAATGTAAGACAGCGCTACTATGCCCGCAACAATTCTAAAGGCTATGCTTATGGTATGGACGTAATGATCAATGGCGAATTTATAGAGGGCGTTCAATCGTGGGTGCGCGCTTCTTATCTTAAAACGGCAGAAGACCTGCAAGACGACTATTATTATATTTACCTTAATTCTGATGGCGACACTATAGTAAATGGCTTTACTCAGAACAATGTGGTAGTGGACAGTATTTATAATTCACCGGGATATATAGCCCGTCCAAACGACCAGCGTTTCAGTTTCAGTTTATTATTTATGGATGAAATGCCACAAAAGCCCTGGTACAAAGTAATTCTGAATTTCTATTTTGCTACCGGAGTTCCTTATGGCCCGCCAACTCAGCAGCGCTATCTGGATGTTTTTCGCACGAGAAGTTATATCAGAGCCGATATTGGTTTCAGCCGCGATCTGATTTTAGCGAAAAACAAAAACAAAAATTGGTTTAATCGCAAATTCGAGCGCGGGACTATTTCTCTGGAAGTATTCAACCTATTGGGCACTAATAATATTATCAATCACCAATGGATTGAAGATGCGTTTGGGCGCCAATATGGCATTCCCACTTACCTGACAGGAAGAAGATTGAACCTCAGGTTGGCACTGGATTTTTAGACACAATTGGCTGGTTGAAAATTAGTTCCTTATCCTAGGTAATATTCGCAAGTCAATACCCTAAAGCACTTATTTTTGTTCTCTAAATTTTCAGTATAAGATTGCATGAATGACGATCAGCTCGACCGACTGAGAAAGAGGTTGAACGAGATTCACCGCTGGCCCAGTATTTACATGTTTAAATTCATACTGCCTTCCGATCAGGAGCGAATTACGGCACTCAAGCTCATCTTTGGTGAAAGTGCGGAATTCAAAGAACGACTTTCTGAAAAAGGAAATTACACAAGTGTAACCGTGCGTGAAATGATGTTAGACGCAGATTCAATTTTTGATCGTTACACCAAGGCATCTACTATTGAAGGAATAATATCATTATGATTCTTACCGTCTTTAAACTCAGTCACCTTCGCAATGCCCTACTTGGTACCCTGGTGCTCATGCTTATTTATGTTTTGTACAAGAGGTTGCTCAATGTATTGGGGCGCGATAAAATTCACGCGCAATACCCACAACTTCAAAATAACCTGGAGTGGGTCAGCAAAAAGGAAGCTTTAATTAAAATTGAACTTTTCAACCCATCCAATCTGCTCATTACCCTGCACAACGAAAAGGGCGATGAATTGGAAACCATTGTCAGTGGCGAATTTCAAACGGGCATGAAAGATTTTCCGATGAATATTGAAAAACTTTGTTCCGGCAAATATTATTTCAAAGTTGTTTCAGATAAACAGCAAGCCTCACAATATTTTATTGTGGAATGAAAGCAGGTCTTCGCATCGTTTTTATGGGAACGCCCGATTTTGCAGTGGCTTCTCTCGATAAGATCGTCAACAGCAGGCACCAGGTTCTGGCCGTGGTTACAGCACCCGACAAGCCGGCAGGCCGTGGAAAACAATTGGCCATGAGTGCGGTGAAAGAATACGCCCTCGAAAAAAACATTCCTGTACTTCAACCCGAAAAATTGAAAAACCCGGAGTTTCTCTCTGAGTTAAAGGCTTTCAATGCGGATTTATTTGTGGTGGTCGCCTTCCGAATGTTGCCCGAAGTAGTTTGGAATATGCCGCCAAAAGGCTCTATGAATTTGCATGGCTCGATCCTGCCCGACTACCGCGGTGCAGCCCCCATTAATTGGGCTGTGATGAATGGAGAAAAAGAAACAGGCGTAAGTACGTTTTTTCTTACCCACGAAATAGATACAGGCAATATTATACTTCAGGAAAAAATAGCCATCGGAGAAAATGAAAATGTGGGAAGTGTACACGACAGAATGATGTCGGCTGGTGCTAAATTATTGTTGAGAACACTGGATTCAATAGAAGACGGCACCGCATTGGCTATGCCTCAAGAATCAATGATTGCATCAAATAAAGAAGTAAAACATGCCCCAAAGATTTTCAAAGAAGATTGTAAGATTGATTGGGGCAGAAGTGCTCAGGAAATTCACAATTTTGTTCGTGGATTGAGTCCCTATCCTGCAGCCTGGACAATGTTTCAAGGTAAGACCTTTAAGATATACGCAGGCCAGATTGACAGCCATGCGAAAACCGCCATTGGCGAATTCGAAACAGACCAAAAAACGTGGTTGCGATTTGGATGTGGTGATGGCGCTTATTTGATTACCGAATTACAGGCTGAGGGAAAAAAGAGAATAGGAGTGCAGGAGTTTTTGCGTGGGGTGCGGTTTTGATTTAACCCGTATTATGTAAGTAAAA
Organism: Dolichospermum sp. OTE_75_concoct_329_sub; assembly: GCA_031376645.1. Classification (GTDB taxonomy): domain Bacteria; phylum Cyanobacteriota; class Cyanobacteriia; order Cyanobacteriales; family Nostocaceae; genus Dolichospermum. The sequence goes on from JANMEE010000190.1 coordinate 18,878, forward strand.
CACAAATAATACATGAGTGATTTTTTCTTACTTTCTAACGTTCTTCGTGCCTTATGTGATTATTTTTTTTTACCACATAAGAATCGAAGGAAGTAAGGCACGAAGAATACATGAATAATTTTTTCTTACAGCATTAGTGTTAACTCGTCGGGAAATACTTTTTGAGGGACTGCTAAAAATACCCCATAAAAATCATCAAATCCTCCACATTCACTATTCCATCGCCATTCATATCCACAGCGCCACAATTTTGAATACAACCGAAAGCTCCGATAATGATTTGAAGATCGGTCATTCCAACATTGCCATCTAAATTAAAGTCTGCCGGTGAAATAAAAAATCCACCCTCATAAGCGCCAATATCCAGGGCACTGCCTTGCAATCTGTCATCACCTTCGAAATCTTCGGTGCCCAGAACAAGGCTTTCAATTGTTCCGGTTCCTGCATCTATACAAGGGGAAGTTTCAGATTCAACATTCCAGTTGGATTCGGAAGCATTGAAAGTTGCGCCCGCTCCGGAAGTAGGATTTACAAACTGAGCATCGGCGTCGATACAATTTTCGTAAGCAGCCACAGCGCTTAAGCCCATGTGCAAGCTTCCTTGTCCGCCCGAAACCAGACAATTGTAAAATGAAGGCGAATTAATATTGACTTGTGAGTTTACTACAACCAGATTATTGCCTAGTTGACTTGAAGTATTACCCTGAAAAATACAATTGGTAAAGATTGGGTTAGCATCCTCAAACAGAAGGATTGCTGCGCCGTTTGGCGCCAGATTATTGGAGAATGTACAATTATTAAAATGACAATTCACATTGTTTATCATAGCCACTGCTCCACCCGCATTTGAAGAGGTATTATTGATAAAAAGTGAGTTGGTAATATTTCCAGTAATATTGGCAGATAATGAAACTGCTCCGCCAGAACCTGTAACTGCGTTATTACTAAATATGCAGCGATTGATTTTCAAAAAGGATGTGTCATCCAAAGAAATGCCTCCACCCGTGCCAGCAGTACAATTCTCAAATTGACAGTCTATAATCTCCAATTGCGACTGATTGGTACTCGAAATACCACCTCCCGTACTCCCCGAATCATTACCACTAAAATAATTCCCTTCAAATTTTGCGTTGGCTTGAAGGACGTAAACCGCTCCACCAGTCATCTGAGAGTAGTTGCCGATGAAGTGATTGTTCGTTACCTGCACAAAACCAGACTCCACATACGAAATGCGAAGACCGCCGGGATTAGTCGACGTTACAAAATCATGGAATAAATTGCCTTCAATAAGGGGAAGACAATCCGTGTGCACTTCCACTCCACCCTGACTGTTTACATTATTGCCATCAAATTCGTTGTTTCGGATAATGGGAATAACGCCATTGTCGAGATCCCAGACTTCTATCATGGTTGGCACCAGGCCGCCAGTGATGTGTTTGAATACATTTTCTTCAATAAGTGGGGCACTATTTCCTACAAAAATGGTCATTCCATCTGAGCCATTCTGCGGTTTGTTGTTGTAAAAGTAATTTTTGCGGATGATGCAATCAGAATTGGATAAATAGATCAAAGCCGAAGCAAGCTGTTTATTATCAAAAAAGGTTGAGTTCTCAATAATTACTTTGCTGAAATTAATAATGGGCATAGCGATGGTTTGCATGGCCGAAATCCTGCAATGCGAAAAACGAATGGTATCGGTAGCTGCATCCACACTGTCCATTTTTATTCCATTCCATCTGATGCCCACCAGACTTGGCCCAAAAGTGATGCTGTCATTTTCATTGCCCACACATTGAAGGTTGCCTTTTATCCTGAAACTATATGTTCCTGAAAAAAGAACCTGGGCACCCGGCTCGATTACCAATGATTGGTTGGGTTGAACAACAATATTTCCGTTCACTATATAAGGGCTGTTCGACGCTGTCCATGTGCCACTTACATTACCACCGCTAATATCTGTAGCATTGGCAAATACAGTAAAACATAAAAACACGAATACGGGTAAAAAAAACTGAATATAATATTTCATTTATTTTTTGATCAATGATAGCGTTATATAAAATCTATTAATAATATCCCATAAAAAGCATGAGGTCCTGCACTGTTACCAGGCCATCGCCGTTCAAATCTGCCGGGCCACAATTCTGGATGCAACCTACAGCAGCTATGATAAGCTGAAGGTCGGCAATGTCTACATTTCCATTCAGGTCAAAGTCTGCAGGTGAAATAAAGTAACCTCCTTCATAAGCGCCAATATCCAGAGTGCTGCCTTGCAATCTGTCGTCGCCTTCGAAATCTGAAATACCCAGTGAAAGACTCTCAATAGTTCCGGTGCCGGCATCTATGCAGGGTGATGTTTCCAGAATTACATTCCAGTTGGCCGAACTGGCTTCGAAAGTATCACCGGCGCCAGCAGTTGGATTGGCGAATTGGGCGTCGGCATCAAGGCAATTGTTATACAAGGCCACCCCACCGGTGCCCATTACAATACTTTGCAGACCGCCCTGAACAATACAATTGGAGAATGAAGGATTACTGGCACTTGATGCATTGGTTGTTTCAAAAAGATTATTACCTGAAGCACTGGCCACATTGCCCTGAAAAATACAATTGGTGAAATAATGATCGGCATTCCAGTTCAGAAAGAAAGCACCACCATTCGTTGACAGATTATTAGCAAAAACGCAATTGCTGAATTGGGTTGTCACATTCTGGTAACCGTAAACTGCACCACCATTATTCAAAGATTCATTATTTACAAAAATTGAATTGGTTACTATTCCTGCAGTATTACTTTGAACGGTAAGTGCACCACCACCGCCCGAATAATTGTTTTGAAAGAGGCACCGGTTCACTATAAAACTAAGGGCGCTGCTTACTGCAACAGCACCTCCTGTACCATTAGAATAATTATGTTCGAAGGTACAGTTCGCCAATTCGATATTTGAATCGTCGTAACTATAAATAGCACCTCCGGTGCTTCCACAATGATTGCCATAAAAAGTATTGCCCTCAAATTTTACTTTGGCGTTGACTATATAAACAGCACCTCCTTGCTGCTGGCAGGAATTATTGGTGAATTGATTGTTTGTAATCTGAACTGTACCTACCTGCACATAACCTATCCACAATGCAGAAGCGGAATAGGGCGATACAAAATCATGAAAATAATTGTTGTCCACAACCGGCAGGCAATTGGAATGTATAGTCAGCGCGTAGTTGGAAGAAAAAAGATTGCCATCAAATTCGTTGTTTCGTATAACAGGATTTGACGGCACATCGTAGTTCCAAACGTCTATAAACTTAGGTCCATAAGCTCCGGCGAAGTGTCTGAAAACATTGCCTTCTATTACCGGAGAAGAATCTGCAACATAAATTGTAACTCCTTCATAGCTGGGCTGAGGTCTGTTATCGTAAAAAGAATTATTGCGGATGATGATATTTGAGCTGGCCAGATAGATTAAGGAAGCATATAATTGTTTGTTGTCAAAAATTGTATTGTTCTCAACCACTACCTTGTTCGTATTTATTGCCACCAAAAGACCAAATTGTACTGCCGATATTCTGCAATGCGAAAAACGAATGGTATCGCTGGCCACATCTACACTATCGAGTTTTATTCCATTCCATCTCACACCTGGTTGATTGGACCCAATAATGACACTGTCCGTTTCTGTTCCTGTGCAATTGAAGTTGCCCTTTATTCTTAAAGTATAAGCGCCCGAAAAAAGAACTTCAGCACCCGGTTCAATTACCAATGACTCATTATTCTGAACTATTATATTTCCATTAATGATATAAGGACTACCTGAAGCCGTCCATGTACCACTTACGTTACCGGCAACTATGTCCGTGGCAGATACATGCAGCGACAACAACGCAAAAAATGTTGAAACCAGTAAAAGTCTGATAAACTGAATGCAATATTTCATTTAAAAAAATTGAATTGATTGAGCAAACCTGAAAGCAGGCAGCATTCTACAAGCATACAAAAATAGACCCTCAAATAAAGAGAATTCGTTTTTGTGTAATTAAATTAGTCGCTATAACCTTCTATCAAAATCTTCAAAATATCCTGTGCGGCAGCCGGAATTTTAGTGCCAGGTCCAAATATGCCCACACAACCTGCATCATACAGAAAATCAAAATCCTGCTCCGGAATTACGCCACCTGCTACGACCAATATATCTTCTCTGCCCTGCTTCCTGAGTTCATCAATAAGTCCCGGAATCAGCGTCTTGTGTCCGGCAGCCAGTGACGATGCACCAACAATGTGTACATCATTTTCTACTGCCTGGCGCGCTACTTCCTCAGGCGTTTGGAACAAAGGACCTATGTCCACATCAAATCCAATATCTGCAAAAGAAGTGGCTATTACTTTGGCCCCGCGGTCGTGTCCGTCCTGCCCCATTTTGGCCACCATTATTCTGGGTCGTCGTCCGGCCAGCGCCGCAAATTCGTCGGCCCTGGCCCTGGCTTTTTCAAAGTCTTTGTCCATTTTACTTTCGCTGAGATAAACACCGCTGATACTTCTGATATTGGCTTTGTATCTGCCAAAAACTTCTTCCATTGCAGAAGATATTTCACCGAGGCTGGCCCGTGCCCTCGCAGCTTCTACTGCAAGTTGCAGAAGATTTCCTTCACCACCCGAAGCACAAGCCGTAATATTTTTCAAAGTCAATTGGCAAGTTTCTTCATTGCGCTCTTCGCGCAGTTTTTTGAGCCGCTGAATTTGCGCAAGGCGCACTGCTGTGTTGTCCACTTCCAGTATTTCCAATGGCTCTTCATTTTCAGGCTGAAAAATATTGACGCCAATAATCTTGTCTTTGCCACTGTCAATGCGCGCCTGTTTTCTTGCGGCGGCTTCTTCAATTCTGAGTTTGGGCAAACCAGCTTCAATGGCCTTGGTCATGCCGCCCATTTCTTCCACTTCGAGTATAAGATTCCAGGCGCGCTCAATAATATCATCGGTGAGTTTTTCTACATAATGTGATCCGGCCCATGGATCTATGGCTTTGCAGATGTCAGTTTCTTCCTGCAAATAAATTTGTGTATTGCGCGCAATTCTGGCCGAAGCGTCAGTAGGCAAAGCAATGGCTTCATCCAGCGCATTGGTGTGCAGACTCTGGGTTCCACCCAGTGCAGCGGCCAACGCTTCTATACAGGTTCTGGCGACATTGTTATAAGGGTCTTGTCTGGTAAGACTCCATCCGCTGGTCTGGCAATGCGCGCGAAGTGCCAGTGACTTCGTGTTTTTTGGGTTGAATTGTTTGAGTAGTTTTGCCCAGATTACACGGGCTGCACGCATCTTGGCTATTTCTTCGAAATGATTCATACCAATGGCCCAGAAGAACGAAAGTCTTGGGGCAAAATCATCGATGTCCATTCCTGCCGCAATTCCCGCACGCACATATTCCAGCCCATCGGCCAATGTATAGGCAAGCTCCAACTCCAATGTAGCTCCGGCTTCCTGCATGTGATAACCACTGATGGAAATAGGATTGAATTTGGGCATGTGCCTGGAAGTGTATTCGAAAATATCACTTACTATTTTCATGCTGGGTGTGGGCGGATAGATATAGGTATTGCGCACCATAAATTCTTTCAGAATATCATTCTGAATGGTACCCTGCAATTGATCGGGGCTAACACCTTGTTCTTCTGCAGCCACAATATAAAAGGCAAGAATGGGTATCACGGCACCGTTCATGGTCATGGACACACTCATTTCTCCCAGTGGAATCTGATCGAAAAGAATTTTCATGTCCAGAATGGAATCGATGGCTACACCGGCCTTGCCCACATCGCCAACTACCCTATTGTGGTCACTATCATAGCCGCGGTGTGTAGCCAGATCGAAGGCCACACTCAATCCCTTTTGTCCGGCAGCCAGATTTCTTCTGTAAAATGCATTGGAAGCTTCGGCAGTGCTGAAACCGGCATATTGACGAATAGTCCATGGACGAATGGCGTACATACTGGCATAAGGGCCGCGCAGATAGGGCGCTGTGCCTGCTCCAAAGTCTACATGTGCATAGGCAGGTTTTTCAGGGGCACCGAGCTTTGGGGTAATATGCGAAAATGTTTTTCTCATTCCTGAAAACTATGGTGATACAATTTGTTTTGATTCAATAGCGGACGCAATGCGAGGCTTGCCGTACTCTTTTTCTACTATTATACTCTCGTCTTTGAGAGGATATTTATTTACTCCTAAAACAGTGCGCTTTCCTTCCGCCACTTCATTTGTTTTTTTCAAAGCATTTTGTTCCACTTCCTTTATAAAAAAATCTTTGGCTTCAATAATGCCTCCGCGTTTTTCTATTTCAAGAAAAAGATCCCAGGCGGCCTTCATCATTTGCGCGGTAATGTCTTCAATATAATACGAGCCAGAACCAGCGTCAGTCATGGTGCTCAGATAACTCTCATCCATGAGAAGGTGCTGGATATTGCGGGCATAGCGCATGGAAGTTTCTCCGGCTTGGCGAAATACAGTATCGTGTGGATACACATGCACAATATTGGCTCCGCCAATCACCGCACTCATAGCGGATGTAGTGGCGCGCAACAAATTATTATACTCTCCCGGAATGGTCTGATAATAAAGCGAAGTTTCAGCGTAGATCGTGCAATACTTCGAACATTCGTGTTCCGGATTGTATTCATTTATAAGCGTAGCCCACAGCAAACGCATGGCCCTGAACTTGGCGATTTCAGTAAAATAAGAAGGGCCGCAGCCAAGGTTGAACTGCATCATGGCAGATACATCGTCGGCGCTAAATCCAGCCTCTGTAAGTTGGTGCAAATACTCCTGAGCGCAAGCCAAGGAATAAGCAAGTTCCTGCACCGCCGAGCCACCTTGCTGGTGAACAGAGGCCGCGTCAATGCTGAGTACTTTAAACAAACTGAAATTTTCTTTGGCCAGGTTGGCCAGCGGAATCAAATCTTCTGATGAAGATGGATTGGAAAAAATATCGAATGAAATGCTGCCTTTCAATGCCCTGGTTGATTTGCCTTTCGAATTGGCCAAAGCCATATAAAGTTTCGCCAATTCAAGGCCTGCGCGATGGTGCTTAAAGTGCACTCCTATGATATCGAACAGAATATTATCCAGCAATTGATTCAATTCATCTTCATTGGAAGGTGAATTGAGAAAACCAATGGATGTGGCACCTCCGGCCAATGCCATCAAAGCTTGTTGATTTGAATCTTTAAAATTCGAAGTTTCAATTTCCTGATGGATGTCCCAGCCTGCCGGCTTGGCGGGCAATAAAACGGAAGAAGAACCAGCTTCTGTATAATAAGGCCTGAGTGAAATACCATTCTCGTCAGTCCAGTTGAGACTTTCAAGGGGTTTGTCCTTTAGCTCTTTCATTACCTGGGCCTTCCAATCATCCCAGGTTGAGGGCTGAAATTCAGTAAAATCCGGTTTTGTATTCATCGGCTCAAACCTACTCCATTTTTGGCTACCATGCCTGATGTGGTTAACCGTTGAGTTGATTTTTTTATCTTAACAATGGAAGAAATGAACAGAATAGAGAAATTGAATTGATGCAAGGGTGGCTATTGAATTCAATTTGGGATAAACAGATGGATTGAGATAAATTAGAGTGAAGATTGCATCGCATTAGGCAATGTCATTGATTTAAGGAATTGACCGATCAACATCCGACCCTGGTCGTTTATCGCCAAAGTCAAGATCATACCTATAAACATGCGATCCATACTGGATCGTTTATCGCATTGTTTATACGCATCTCTTGATCCAGTATGAATCAAATGTTTATAGCACAATCGGTTTGCCATGATCAAACGACCAAGGTCGAATGTTATTTTATACAAAGTCCTTAACTTAATGACATTGCACATTGGGGCAGCGAATTTTGACTTTGCATATTGGAGAAAAACTTTTTTTGGATTTGATGGTTTGATCTTCGAAATTTGAAAAATTACATAGAAAATGGAAAGACAAATACAATACCCCGACTTTGAGGCTGTCGAAATGCGGGTGGGAACCATTGTGGAAGCGATGGATTTTCCGGAAGCGAGGAAACCGGCCTATAAACTCATCATCGACTTTGGTCCGGAAATAGGCACCAAAAAATCCAGCGCTCAGATTACGGATCATTACAAACCTGAACACCTGCCCGGCAAGCAGGTTGTGGCGGTGGTGAATTTTCCACCCAGGCAGATCGGCCCTTTTATAAGTGAATGTCTGGTTCTTGGTGCGGTGGATACCGATGGAAAAGTAGTTTTGCTCATTGCTGATCAGTTGGTGGGCAATGGATTAAGGATTTTATGAAAACCACTTTATCCGATTGAGTATAAAAACCACAATTGAGTTCCTGCTATTTATCTTCGCGCGGCCTTGAGAGGCCTACCAAAACCAGATACATTGAAGCACAAAGGACTATTTCTTGATCGCGACGGCGTAATTAACCACGATCCCGGAGATTACACCACCTCACTGGCCGACTTTATTATACTTCCCACCGTAATAGAAGCGCTCAAACTGGCTACCGCAAAGGGGTACAAGATTATTGTGATCACCAATCAGGGAGGCATTGCCAAAGGATTGTACAAAGAATCGGAAGTATTGCTCATACATTCGTATTTTTGCGCCACTTGTCAAAAGGCAGGTGTTGAAATTACCCATATCTATTATTCGCCGCATCATCCGGATTTCGGAAATTCACTGTCGAGAAAGCCCTGCAGTTTATTGATGGAAAGAGCGATAGCCCGTTATGATATAGATCCCAGCAGATCTGTAATGATAGGCGATCGCGAACGAGATGTAGAATGCGCTCAAAAGGCAGGAGTGCGTGGAATACAGATACCGGTCAACTCAGACTTAATAGATGCAGTGCGGAATTTAGAATAGGAACTTTTTATGAGTTACGTCTTCCACCGAGGTGAGTATGTGAATGAAAATCAGGCCACGATTTCGAAAGACAATCGTGCTTTCCGATTTGCGGATGGCTTTTTCGAAAGCTATCGCGTGATCAATGGCAAAGCCCTGTTTTTCGAAAATCACTTTGCCCGGATTTTGGACACTATCAAAGCACTTAAGTTTCAACCCACTGATAATTTCTCAATTGAATTATTGCGCGGCCAGGTGCATGGATTGCTTCAGCGCAACAATATTACCAAAGGAGGCCGCGTAAGGATAACTTTCTACAGAAGATCCACTGGATTTTACCTGCCCAAGTCAGACGATCTTGGTTATTTTGTAGAAGCCGAGCCATTGTTAGAAAATGAGTTCCAACTCAATCCAACAGGCAAAATGGTGGATATTTTCACGGATTTCAGAAAGGACATCAACAAACTCTCCATTTACAAAACACTCAATTGTCAATTGTATGTAATGGCCGCCCTTACCTCTCGCGAAAAGGGATTGGACGAAATGTTGATTCAGAATAACAAACAGACTATTATAGAATCTACTTCGAGCAATGTCTTTATTGTGTCGAATGGTGTGCTCTACACACCCGGTTTGGAAGATGGTTGTGTAGCCGGAACAATGCGCATGAATGTGATCAACCTGGCGCTCGACAACAAGATAAAAGTATATGAATGTCCGTTGAATCCACAGAATTTGCTGGCTGCCGACGAGATGTTTATTACCAATGCTGTGCGCGGAATTGAATGGGTAGTGGCTTATCGTACAAAACGCTATTACAACGAAATGTCGAAACGCCTTGTGGTGATGCTCAATAAAACAGCCCAAGAATATGCAGACATGCAAGGCCTGAAAGTGGTAGAATAAGCACTTTATCAAAATTCCTGCTTAATTCTTTGAAAACCTACACCGAAAAACTTTGGCCAAACATTGCTTAAAGCCATTATTTTTGAGAAAAAAATTATGGCCTCAGCAACTTATGTAATCTCTGTTCAAAAAATTAATGGCAAAGAATTAACCTTGCGCATCCGCTCTACAGGAGCCGGAGATATCAGCGACATGGTTTTGTCAAGGAGTTTTGTTTTGTACTGCTTCACAGAACAAACCTGGGCCAATAACGGCCTTTCCAAAATTTTAGATGACCAAAATTGTGCTGAAGAGCAATGGCTAAAAGAGAATCTTGATCTGTACATCGAATCAACGAAGGTGATTCAATATTACCATAAAGATAATCAGAGTAAAGTTGGTCTAATGTTCGAGTATCTGGAAGAAATTGAAGATAAATTTGAATCAGAAACAATTGAGTTTGAAAGAGAGCTATACAAGCAGTTTCCACACTACGATCTTGAGGTAATCATGACCGATGCCAAATGGCTTGAAGGGATTAAAGTCGATGCTGTTGGCGAGTCTTATGGTTATGATTTTTGGTATGAAGATCCGAAGAGTAATATGGTTGAATAGAGATTTTATCACTCAACCGGATTGTTTTTCCGCTAAGCCATATTTCACCAGAGAAAATTAAAGTAAGTCTACAAGGAATTTCATCTCAGCCTTTAAAGTTTTTCTTTAGTCTGACAATGCTCAGTTTTTATCCCCGTGCAAGACTGAGAAACTTGTTGTTAATGCAACGACATAACTTACCAGATAATCAACAGTTTTCTTACATTTGAAGTCTAATACCAATTCCAGCGTGAAAATAACAACAGCCATATTAGTATTTATTGCCTTCTGCAATTTACAAACAAGCGCTCAGCAAGCCATTGTTGCCACAGGAGGTAATGCTGTTGGAAGCGGCGGTACAATCAGCTATTCCATCGGGCAAATTGATTATATCACAATTGACGACAACGGAGGAATAGCCACGCAAGGTGTGCAGCAACCCTACGAAATTTATCCGGTGTCAATAGCCGAACAAGAGCAAATTTCGCTGGAATATTGTGTATACCCCAATCCCACCAAAGCATCTGTAACTCTCGTTGTTGGTCCCAATAATTTGTCAGACCTCTTCATGAAGCTCTATGATCTTCAGGGCAATCTTGTATTGCAACAGCGCATAACCGATGTGAATACTATACTTCCTTTGGATGGCCTGTCGTCTGCCACATATTTGCTTGTAGTATCCTCTCCTTCAGAGGAATTGCAGCAATTCAGAATTATAAAGAACAAATAATATTATGAAATTAAATAGTCTTTTGAAGACGTTCGTGCTTTTTTGCGCGGGCCTTTCTTCTTGTTTCATGCTTAGCGCTCAGGCGCCAAACAAAATGAGTTATCAAAGTGTGGTGCGAAATACTGCCGGCATTCTGGTAGCCAATAATGTAATTGGAATTCGTATTTCAATACTTCAGGGATCTGATAATGGCAATGCGGTTTATTCTGAAACACAAAGTACCACAACCAACGCAAATGGTCTGGCCAGTATTCAGATTGGCAATGGCACCATTCTCAGCGGTTCGATGGAAACTATTGATTGGGGTGCTGGTCCATATTTCTTAAATACAGAAACAGATCCTGAAGGCGGCACCAATTATACCATCACCGGCACCAGTCAATTGCTCAGTGTGCCTTATGCATTATATGCCGCCAATGCTGGAACTCCGGGACCAGAAGGCCCGCAAGGTCCAGAGGGATTACAAGGAGAACCAGGTGTTGCAGGGCCGCAGGGCGAACAAGGTCCAGCCGGCTCCGTGGGTCCGGCCGGACCACAAGGCACTACCGGCGCTCAGGGCCCCGCTGGTCCACAAGGACTGACGGGATCACAAGGACCCACGGGGCAACAAGGATTGCAAGGCCCTCCCGGCGAAGGCGGTGGATGTATTACGGTGAGCAATGGCGAACTAATAGTAGTTTATACCAGCAGCAACGCTTATGGATACTCCAAAAACTCAAGCAACAATGGCAGTTGGACAAGCACTGGAATGTCGGGAACAGTGATTGGAGCTGAATCTTCAGAGGATCATATTGTCATATATACCTCAAGCAACGCTTATGGTTTTAGCTTGAATTCTTCTGGTAATGGAAATTGGACAAGTACTGGCATGAGTGGTACTGTGATGGGTGCAGACGGATCTAAAAATGCAGTAGTAGTTTATACAACAAGTAATGCTTACGGCTATACTTCAAACTCTTCGGGTAATGGGAGCTGGACGAGCACGGGCATGAGCGGAACTGTCCTTGGTGCCGGGGCTTCAGCTATCAGTGTAATAGTGTACACATCAAGCAATTCCTATGGTTTTATGAAAAACTCTTCCGATAACGGCAACTGGGTGAGCACCGGCATGAGCGGGAATACCATAGGCTCGCAAAGCTCAAAGTAAACTGGAGTCGGTCATCACTATTCGGATTTCACATCGTATCGTTGCCAGAATATTCAACTGGTGAAATAGTATAGTCACTTGAATAAGATTTATGTTGGAATTTTTAAATTGTAGTATAGATAAAATCATTGTCCATAAGGTGGGCAATAAAACCAATCAGGATGACTTGCAGTTGTCCAAAACCCTTCTCGAAGCCGAAGACGAAAAGCTAAGAGACCTTTTGATCCGGTATTTTTTGCACCCCTTTTCTCAGAGTGAATTTAATGCTTTTACTTTTTCGAATGATGATTTTAATTTAAATCCCTTGTATCAATTCGCAAGCAACGTTTTTGCGAACAAAAATAATTTTACAGAAAACAGCATTCACATTGCAAAGCACCTCTTTGAAATAGCCATTCATCCACAGATTAAGTCAGGCGATTTATTTGTGGTTACCTTTTCTAATATTATACTCGGTGGAGAAAGATTGGATGGATTGGGCATTTTCAAATCAGAAACCAAACAACCCTTCTTGAAATTGGACCGCCATTCCGATGATTATTATCTCCACTACGAAGACGGCATCAACATTGAAAAACTAGATAAAGGCTGCCTCATTCTGAATACAGATAAGGACAGCGGATACAAGGTTTGTGTGGTAGACAAGTCCAACAAAGCCGGCGAAGCGCAGTTCTGGAAAGAATCCTTTCTCAATATCAAACCATTCAAAGACGAATACCACTTCACCAAACAGTTTTTGAATATCACCAAAAATTACGTGACTCTTCAGCTCGACGAAGAATTTGAAGTCAATAAAGCGGATAAAATTGATTTGCTCAATCGCTCGGTAGAATATTTCAAAACACATGAAAGCTTTGACAAAAAGGAATTTGAAAAAGACGTATTACAGGACACGGGCATCATCAAATCATTCCGCAAGTACGACGAATCTTACCGGGAAGACAACAACTTAGAATTGGCTGACAGCTTTGAGATTTCGACAGAGGCTGTAAAAAAGCAGGCGCGAGTATTCAAGAGCGTATTGAAGCTCGACAAAAACTTCCACATCTATATCCACGGCGACAGGGAGTTGATAGAACAAGGCATAGACAAGGATGGAAGAAAATATTATAAGATTTACTACAAAGAAGAGAGTTAAGAGGCTTTATAATGCTTCATCTTTATACATTGTTTTTTAACTAAAATTTCGGATCAACCGAAAAAGTTGGGGAGTGATGGAGCAAATTGAGTGGATTGACTAAGTCCGGAGGACTTGTATGTTATTAGCCCCGGGTGGAACCCGGTGGTCCGGGTAGTATCCCACAATGTGTGTAAGTAGGAAAGTTATTCTGAAATTTTTTGACCCTTTTACAGGTCAAAAAAAATTTCGGAGATAACTTTTCGGCAAATTACATACAATATGAAAAAAGAAGATTTGTTAAATTTTGAGTTTCTTAAGCAGTTTAAGTCTGGAGATGAACTCAATGGCTTCTTGCAGGAGCTTCAAAAGCGGGGTGTTGAGCAGTTATTGGAGGGTGAAATGGATGACCATTTGGGTTATTCAAAGCACCAAACCAGTGAAGGCAACAATGCACGCAATGGATACAGTAAGAAGATAATTAGAACTACTCACGGGGAGTCAGAGATTAATGTTCCGCGTGATCGAGAGTCTAGTTATAGCCCTATGATTGTGCCCAAGAGAAAGGGTATAGTTGACGGTATTGAAAACGTAATTATCTCTTTATACGCCAAAGGAATGTCTAACAGTGACATTGAAGAGCAGATCAGAGAGATCTATAATTTTGATGTTTCTACTTCGGCAATTTCAAGGATTACCGAAAGAGTAACTGCCGATATTTTAGTTTGGCAAAACAGATCATTAGAATCGGTTTATTTAATCGTTTGGATGGATGGGATATCATTCAAGGTAAGAGAGGGTTCCAAGGTTATAAACAAGACTGTCTACATAGCCATAGGGCTGCGTGTAGATGGCCGTAAGGAGGTTCTTGGTCTTTGGTTAGGTAAGAGTGAATCATCTGCATTTTGGATGACAGTACTCACTGATATTAAAGTCCGGGGGGTGAGGGATATTTTAATCACTTCAACCGACAATCTCAACGGTTTTACCGAGACTATTGCAAGTGTTTTCCCAGAATCTACCAAGCAAATATGTGTAGTACATCAAATCAGAAACTCCATGAAATATGTGGTCTGGAAGGACAAACGAGAGTTTACTACCGATATGAAAGACATTTACACTGCTCCCAATAAGGAAGCCGCAATGATGGCTCTTGATGCCCTGGATAAGAAGTGGGGTGCTAAGTACAATTATGCGATCAAAAGCTGGAGAACCAACTGGGAAGAACTAACGGCTTTCTTTGAGTTTCCAGTCGAAATAAGACGAATAATATATACAACTAATTTAATAGAAAATCTCAATGGAAAAATCAGAAAATACACCAAAAACAAGCTTTCTTTCCCTACCGATGATGCGGTTATGAAATCAGTTTATCTGGCCGTTAACGAAGCTACCAAAAAATGGACAATGGCAATAAGAGACTGGGGAATTATACTTAGCCAGTTTACCATTATATTTGGGGATAGATTAAAAATAAATTAAACCTCCGATTTTCTATTTACACACTTAGAGGGATAGTGTCTACGATTGAGCTCTACTATCTAATATCGCCGAATATCCGCGTTCTTCAATATCATACTGGGTTATAAAAGGAATTTTTACTTGACCCTTTCTTAAGTGTGGAGTAGCCAACCCCTCTCTTGTGATAAAAATAGATTTCACCTCAAACCCCAAAATATCTTCACCATATTCTTTTGCTATTCGAAGTCTATTCTTCAAAAGCCAATCATGACGTTTCATATGCTTATCCAAATAACCCACAATTGGTTTCTCCCATTCATTCCCAGCTTTTCCCAAGATTTTAACGATCTCCCCGGCCATGCCTCTTACATTTCTACTTGTCGAAATAAACTTGCACTCAATACTAATAATAACTTGGTTTAGTTTATCAATAATAAAAATATCAATATCACCCAAGGCTTCCTTACAATGGAAGGAAGCCTTGGGACCAATTTTAACACTAGGTCTAATGATTAATTTTTGATCCACATTGATTTTGTTGCTAATCTCTTTAATCATAATATCCTTTTCAAATGACTCGCCCTTATTCTTGGCCATTTGGCCAAGAACTTTATTAACCTGGCCCCTAGGAGTACCCTTAAACTTGTGTGTTTCAATTTGTCCCATAATATATCCAATTGAAAGAACTACATGCCTAATTCCCCAAAATGCAATTTTCGCAGAACTATCAACTTCTTGAACAACAACCAATGGCTTCAATATGTGTGAAAGTTGGCGATTAAAATTCCAAGGTTCTATATCAACTTTTTTATAACCTTCGGGAATACTGTTAAATCGAATTCGACAAGGTAATGCGAAAAAAGAAACTGCTCTATCGAAATCATTTTGACTGAAATGTTCACCGATCTGTTTATTAATTTCCAATCTTAAATTATCCAATTTTTCACTTGCATAAGAATTGGATTGGACTCTTCCTACAAGGGCTAATCCGCGAAGAAAAGAGAACAAACTTGTTAATGTTACTTCATAATCATCAAAAAAAGCCTTGTCCAACTCACGTGGAATCGAATTCTCCATAGGTTTATTTATCTGCAAAAAAACTTTTTCATAATTATTGATGGAATCCTTAATTTGCTCGTCATGTTTAATCGATGAATATGTACCAAATTCAGCTCTTGCTATTGTCCTATCAAATGCTATGTATCCTTCTGGATGGACGGCCATTGTATAATCATACATATTTGAATTAATTAAATCGTAAATTTCACCAAAATTAATCATTTCGTGCATAATGGCCAGCAGTTCATCAATGTCAATATTAGACGGAGCCTTACCGGAAATTTTGTCACACACCACAATACGCTCGATTAAGCCACGAATGGCAAAAATTGATTGGTTACTTTTTTCTCTTTCATTACGAAGGCTATATTGAATATATTCAGAATTATCATAACATGCAATTCGCACAGGTGCGTTTACTAAGGTATCTTCTCTGTGATAAATTAAACTGTCATTTAAAGAAATTAATTTTTGTATCAAGCCTATTGAATCATAATTTGATAAAAGACTATCCAACTTTGGCTCTAGGACCTCTGTAATGATTTTCGTCAATAATTCTTTCTTGTCAACATTGCTCTTTATTAGTCCAAATGGCGGACATAGTGAGCCTAAATCCGTCGTAATTTGACTCTTAATAACAAAGCGATTATACCCACTTATAAATTGGTGTTTTTGTAGATTCTTGCCACTTAAAAGAAAACTATCTCTTCCATCGGAAATCCACACTTTTTTCTTATAGCCTAAAGGAGCCCTTGAGTCAATTATTTGAGGAATAAGATTTTGGTTAATGGGACTCAATCCATTTAATACAATCAATTTATTAATTGCAATTATGAGATGCTCGACTAAATTTCGCTCTCCAAAATTATCTGCACCATATAAAAATGAGAATAATTCAGGAGGCAAAGAAATAAAAACACTGTCGAGATCAGAAGTTGTAGTGAATTTTTCAAAAAGTTGGCTATCTCTGATGTACTCACCATTAAAATCTTCAAATTGCTTCCATTCTAATAACTCAAATTTAACTGAAAGTGGATTTTTAATAGGCTCTAGAAAAGGCTTTACATCATCTCTAATCTGCCATAACCAATATGCGATAGCTCGCCCAATTTGTTCATATGCATTTTTCAAAAAATCAGATCCATCAATAATACTTATATCAATCGTAACCCACAATGGCTGAAAATATCCGCTTACAAACAATTCTATGCCAGGCCTCGAAAACTCTGGAGAAACGGTATATAATGGTATCATGGGATCAAACAATTCGACAGCACAGTTTATAAGTTGGCCATCTACCAACTTATTTACAGAATGTCTATCTAATAAGGTATTGGCACTGTTTATTAACTGAAAGTATTTTGATGGGAATTGATAGTTATAAAATTCACTCTCTAGAGGTGTTTCGGAAAATTTCTTAATGAGATTTTTAAAATCAATAAACCTGCTAAGAAAACGTATTTCAAAGTTTTGAACATTAAGATGCATTCCTTCAGAATAAACACCATAACTCCATAGATCTATAGCATTAATATCATGAAAACGAGAGAGAATTTCAAATTCGTAGGCCTCCATTTCAACATACTTAATTTTTGCTGGATACCCCGGAATTTCCTTTATAGTGGAATTAGTCAATGGTGTTAAATTCAAAAATAACACAGTCAAATTTTTGGCACTCAATGTGAGAATGTCGGATAATACTCTCTTATCGTATAAATTAATTTCATCTGTTAATTCCGATAATACCCTTTGGTGATTGCTCTTTACGTTTAAATTACTTAAATCACTGCATAATTGAATAAATGCTATTTTATCATCATCAATCCTGAATATTCCTTGTTTAATAGGTAATTTTTCCTCAACCTTAAGTTCAATAATATTCTCTGGAACAAAACCCATTTGAGTCAATCTAGTTTGCATTTTAAACCATATTAAATCAAGATAAACAGAGTTTGTCTCCATAAAACAATTTTGCCCCCACAATTCTTCATGTATAAAATATAATAATGACTCTCCTAAGAGATCCGGAAATGGGACAACAACTTCATCACCCATTATCAATAGGGGTTTTTCAACAAATCGAGATAGGGTAAAAATACCACCCAATAAGCTCAATTCCTCTCTGGAAAACGAAAATTCTTCAATAATTGTAGCAGTTAATGAATCGTTGTTAAGCAATGCATTTAGCTCCTTCCGATTGAAAACAATTGATTCCTTAAGTTTATTAAAATGAACTTCTGTTGGAAAAATTGTTCTATTATTAAGATCATTTTTGCATTGGTAGCGATGATAACCTAGTCTATTGGCCGTTAAATTCGATAGACCTAAAAGAAATGCCCCAACAAATTTAACATTGTCCTTAAACTGATTTGGAAGCGACTCACACTTTTCAGAGCATATAGACCATAGCAGACTATTCAATATGAAACCAATCTTTTCATGGTTTCCAGAAAAAATCTTATAGTCCCCTCCAAAAAAAATGACCGAATCCATGAATGGCCCAACTGGTCCATATTTTAAGTTATTAGAAGATTCGCGAATTTTAATTAACTCAATTATCTCTTCATAACTTAAGATTTTGTCCTTAAAATTGGAATTAAGAAATTCTATAATTAGATGCTTGAATAGTCTTATATTCAGATGATTTTCTGGCATCAATGACAATCCCGTCATTGAACAAATAAAATCAATTGGGCTGCCGGATGCGGCATTATCCTTTCCACCATTGTCGAGACAGCATTTTTTATACTTAACACCGCTGCCACATGGACAATTATCATTTCTTCCAATTTTCATAACTACAATTTTACGATAGTTTTCATAATTCTAAATACAGGTAAGGGTCCATCCTGCCCCAAATCCCTGCACTCTCCTGAAAAACCTCAATCCCCCATAATTTTTTTTCAAAAATTTTATGGAATTCCATACTTTCGGCATCCTATTGTTTTATCACTAAATCTTACCTCAAATGAAACAAATTATCTTTCTATTCTATCTGGGCCTGATAGTTAATTCTGTAGATGCTCAGTTCTCATCTGAAACTTTAATCAATACCAGCTTTGAACGATCGCATTCACTGACTGTTATTGATTTCGACAGTGACGGAGACTCCGACATCATTACCACCTCCGAATCTGCCACACAAACTGATTTTTTTGCTATTCTCACTTCGTTCGCATTGTTTGGACAGGAAGTAGTTTTACTAGAAAATGACGGTTCGGGTAACTTTACAGAGCACGTTTTATTTTCACTACCCGCACCCAACCTGATTGCATTGGGTGATTTTGACGGAGATGGCCGAATGGACATTTCTTATTTGTCAAATGAAGGTGGTGATACCAATGCTTATGCTGTAATGAATGATGGCGCCTATGGATATTCTGAGCCTGTCCTGTTGTTCAGCAACTTATCTAGCCAAGATTTTGGACCCGTATTTATCACTTACCTCAATGCCGGAGACCTGGACAACGACGGTGATGATGAAGTAATATTCGGAACCGATGGGAACCCATTTGATCTGGAGTCACAGGGTTTGCCCATCATTGGAAGTGTTGATTATAATACCACAGCATTTGATGCGCCCGCCTTTCTTCATTCAGGCATAAGTTCCTTTGGAGGTGTTGGTTTCGGACGGGGTGTTAAAATTATGGACTTCAACAACGACGGTTTGAACGACCTTATTTATTTCGGTCAGGATGGTTTGGGCACCCTCGTGGATATTGCATTTGGGAATAACGATGGATCTTTCGGACCCAGTGCTCAGGAATTTGATTTTAGTTACGACGCCTGGTACCAGTACGATATAGCAGATATGAATAACGATGGAGCACTCGATTTCCTGGGAGCTTTTTCAGAACTCCTGACCGCTTTTGTTTCAGGTGAAGATATTCTGATCGACAACTTTTTGCCTTATCCGGTTGATACGGCCAATCCACAGGCGATGGATCTGGATAATGATGGCAATAGTGATGTCGTGATTGTAAATGACTTCGATGATCTGGAAATTCTATACAACATCGATGGCTTTTTTTCTGTGGAGTCACCCGTTTTGATTCCTGATGATATTTCTGGCGACATCGGCCAGTTGGAAGCAGCAGACTTCAATGGAGATGGTCTGGAAGATCTGGTCGTTACGGCGGGTGGCCAAACCTATATCTTCTTCCAGCAGAGTGGCAATTTAAATACTTATTACGAAGATGCCGATAGCGATGGATTTGGCAATCCACTTTCTTCCATTCAAGCCGCTAGCCAGCCGGCAGGATATGTTAGCAACAGCACCGATTGTAATGACAACAACGCCAACATCAAACCCAGTGCAACAGAAATATGCAACGGTGTGGACGACGATTGCGATGGCTCAGTGGATGAAGGTGTACAATCTACCTTCTATCGCGATCAGGATGCTGATGGTTTTGGAAATAGCGCTATAACAATTCTTGCATGCACTGCACCTGCTGGTTATGTCAGCAACAGCTCCGATTGCAACGACAACAACGCCAACATCAAACCCGGTGCAACAGAAATATGCAATGGAATCGATGATAACTGTAATGGTACTATTGATGAAGGATTTTCACCAACCACTTTCTATCGCGATCAGGACAACGACGGTTTTGGGAATATATCAATTACCATAATATCATGTTCTGCCCCTGCCGGATATGTAAGCAACAGCAACGATTGCAACGACAACAACTTCAACATCAAACCTGGTGCAACCGAAACATGTAACGGCCTGGACGATGATTGCGATGGACAAATTGATGAAGGGGTGAAATCCACCTTCTACCGCGATCTGGATGGTGATGGTTTTGGAAATATTAATCTTACAACTCTTGCTTGCACAGCCCCCGCAGGATACGTTAGCAACAGCACTGATTGCAACGACAACAATTCGGGCATCAGACCCGGTGCAACGGAATTGTGTAATGCCATCGACGACGATTGCGATGGCCTTATCGATGAAGGTTGCACAGGCAGTGCGCCGGCAAACAACGAACCGGCACAGGCCCAAACATTGAGCGTTAGTTTTACCGGAGGCTGTTCGGCACTCACTGGCAATCTTACTAACGCCACTGCATCTGCTGCTTCTCTGAGTTCAGCCATTACAGGTCAGGATATCTGGTACAAATTCACGGCACCATCGCCTGGTGTGAGTATAAGAGTTCAAACCACCGCCATTAATGCGATTATCGAATTGCAGAACATGGATGGTACTGTGATCGATATTGAAAACATCAATTCTGCAGTTGGAAATGAAACACTGAACATCGGCAATCTTGTGGAGGGAAATCAATACCGTTTTGCTGTGAGAAACTTCAATAGTGCTCAGGGAACAGGAACATTTACAATTTGCGTGAGCCGATTCAATGACAGTATGTGTGGATCTGCCAATACCAGTTATCCGCTTTGTGCATTGTTCAAAGCTTTAAGTGTAAATGCCGCATCTTATACTTATCACTTTACCCACAGTCAAACCAATGCAGTGTATACAGGTACAATTAACAGTACCTATATTCTCCTGTATAATATTCCCGGTCTGCTTCCGGGTGCATCTTACACTGTAACCATTGATGCTACTTTCAATGTAAACAATGGACTCAACCAGCCAGAATCTATAACAATAGTGGGCACTGTGGCTTGTTCCATTACCATACAGCCACACGCTGTGCAGTATTTGAGAACTGTAGATGCCTGCCCCAATATTCGCCAACTTACCAATACCATTAAAGTAGAGCCTGCCGTTTGCAGTGCAAACAATTATGAATGGGAATTTACGCGCATTGCTCCTACGCCGGGTGCTCCAATTACCAAGCTTACCGGAAGCAATAGCCAGTATATGCCCCTCAGCACAGTTGCAGGTCTTACCAATGGAACTTACAATGTCAGAATTCGCCCGATTTTTCCGAACAATGCTGTAGGAAATTATTGTCCTGTACAATGTTTACAGATTGGAGCCATTGCCGCAGGTATGATTCAGACAGATGGAGAAGGAACAACGAGCGAATACATTATTGAGCGCACTGAAGAAACCTCAATTGACGTCTATCCGGTTCCTGCCAATCAATTTATCAATATACTTTCTGAGGACCAGGAAATATCTTCTATTGAAATATATGATATGTCGGGCAAGCTGGCTTTGTATAATAATGCCGTAAACAGAAATTTCATCGAATTGAATCTCGCTGATCTTCCCAATGGAATTTATTTCATCAGGGCAAAATTGGCCAATGCCGATGTCGTTTCCAGAAAGATTATGGTGGCGCATTAAAAAGTAATTGCATTGATCTCATAGAAAAGCGTGGCCTTCTGGCTGCGCTTTTTTTTTGTGTAATCAACACTCAAAAAAGGAATTCTTCGAATGCCCCCTGTAATTGGGCATTTATTATCGGGATAATATTTTGCGTCATTAAAATACTTGGTCAAAAAACAATGTCTTCTATTGTGCCGGAAAAAAGTCCCCTCCAATTATTGACTGATTCATACCACTTATTGAATCATGATTACCTCGGGTGGAAAGACATCAGAAAAGGCGGAAGAGTCAAAGTAGTTTAGCCAAAGTTGATACATAAAGGAGTAACCCGAAAATCCGTAAAGAGTAGGAAATCAAAAAATTAAACAATATGACAATACAAAATTAACAAATGACTTTGAAAGAAATTTCTGTCAAGACTTCCGCCTAAGATACTTATAGTAAAAGGCCAGTGTTCAAGTTTAAGAGTAAAGATACTCAAATAAAAAAATCACCTATAATTTTTTAAAATATATCAAATGAAACATACAAGAATATACCTGATAATTGCCGCGCTCACATTCTCTGTGCTTTTTAGTTGCAAAAAAGATATTACAGAAACCTCAGAAATCCCGAAGCCAATTGTACATCAGAAGTCAAATCCTACAACTACCAGTACAAGCCAGATTTCCCTTTTTTATGACATATTAAGCTTTGCAAGTTTCGACGGGCTTGTAAGTACAATGAACGACTTGAATACAGCACAAGATTTGGCTAATGATGCTTTCTTTGAAAACAAAGTAAATTTCTCTCTGGACGAAATTAGCGCAATGAACGAACAACAACTGGAACAGTTGAATACGGAAATTGACCTGATTGCGACTGAAAATGGATTTAGTGAAGAAAACGAATATTCTAATTTCGAAAATTCATTTGGATTCTATTCTATGAGGCAACATCTCAACCAGTTGGAGGGAAGTTGGCTTGATACCGAAGAGCCAGATTGGGATAACAATCCACAAAGACTTTACAGTATGGGCAAGGCAGAAAAAGCAGTCTATAACCCCTATTTCGAAATTATGGTTCAAGGAGTTATATACAAGTATCTTCCCGATGGAAGTTGTTTGTTGGTTACCGATGGTGACTACTCAACATTACTAGACCTCCGCCAAAATCCAATATCTTATGAAAACTTCAGTAATGTCGAATACAAATCTGCAGAAGAAGTCGGTGGATCACGAGGTAGTTGTGAAATTCGAAATCATTCCAAAAATGAATTCGCCACATCTGGCTCCAACAAAATTGAATGTTATGGTTGGTATGCCATCCGATGGGGATATACCGATTGGGGCTCCAGCACAACCAAATTTGTGAGAGTTGGCTCACCATCAAGATGGGTTACCAGAAGAGATCACCTTAGATCCGTTTGGCAAATTTTCGATGACGTTACATACCCCGATTGTAAGCAAAACCGCATTAACTTCTCCAGCGGTAGATCAAGCTATGCAAGAGAAGCGCGATCTGAGTCATACAGCATAGCATACAGCACCCTGACGCACCATGCCGCATATAAAACCTGGCATTTTGGTACGAGTTTATATCGTGATATGGTTAATGACTAGAATCAATATTGAAGGGACTTTCTTCAATGCCAAAGAACATCTTAAACGATCGTTTCTTATATTTCTCCAACAAAAAGATCGCCCGCATTCGGGCGACTTTTTTTGTACTATTATCCCGGATTATGTGAAAGGGTTCGTAATCTGGATTAAATACATAGTTTAGTTCGGCTAAACGGCAGACGCGCTTATGGAGGCTTGTTTACCAGCATTTAAAATTGTGTGTTGTTATGCGTAAACAAGCCCCGTCAAATCAAACGAAAAATGAACCAAGCTACAGCACAGCAACACAAAACAAGACACTTCATAGCAGCGGATTTATAAGAAATAATTTTTATCCGCGTTTGAAAACCACCTTTATCCGCGGGGGCTATTCAATGTTCGACTGACTGTAAAGTCAGGAAAAAATTAATGATTATACAGCCGTATTGACCCTCATTACAAATTGAATTAAAAACTTAGTCGGCAACAATGATAAATATCTAACGAACAGAATAAGGATTGGTCTGAAACGTAGATTGCAACCAATTCTCAAAAGATTTTTGAATCTCATCCATATCGTTGTCCAGCAGCAACGTGAACAGGGCCTAATCCTTCACGAAGAATACCAGATGATAAAATCCGGGCAATAGAATTATTGGGTTTGGCAGCGGATTTCAACGAATTGAAAACCCAAAATGTACTGCACCAAACGAACTTCATTTCCCTGTAATAAATCTCTATATCTCCGGTAAATCCTGAAAAATGAAAAAATACCAATTACATGGGATTTAATTACATTTGCCGCCGGTCAAAAACCTTGTTCACAGAAGAAAATGGCGAAATTAAAGAATTTAAATTATTGGTCGGACAAAACAGGAATTCCCGCTAACATATTAGAAGAGGTTTATTCAAGAGAGACCAATTTCCACAAAGCCATTTCGGGTGAAAATGATTTTGATAAAAGACAAGCCTTATACACTGAAGTATATACAGGAGTAGATGCGATAATGAGTCCGTTTTCTAAAAATTACTTCGATCAGATTGTAGCAGCCAAATTTAAAATCCTGAATTTATTTAAAAAGGATGTGGAGGGGAAATCCATTCTTGATGTAGGAAGCGGAAGTGGCGCATTCCTTTATGCCGTTGCAAAATCGGGCATGGCTTGCAAAGAACTTTATGGACTTGATGTAAAAGCACCTAAACTACCCGATGACAGCGCGGCCAAAAGAGTAAATTGTTTTGAAAAAAATGTAGTGAAATTTGAGCTGCCTCAGAAGTTTGATGTAATCATTTCTGACAATGTATATGAGCACATTGCCCCTTCCGACAATAAGGCCTTCATGCAATCACTGTCCAACGGGCTGGAAAAAGGCGGCAAATTGATTTTAATTGTGCCCCATAAATACTTTGGCCCCTGGGATTGGACCAAATTAGAAGACGACAGCAACCGCGGATCGATTCCGGCGGAATGCGTCCATCTCAACGAAACCACTTACCGGGAATTAATCCACATTTTAAAGGAAAACGGCTTTGGAAATTTCGTTTCTCCAATGCCATTTATTGCGCTCAACAAATTGAACCAGATTTTCCCCAATATAAGATTGAACAGTAATTTCTGCGCATTTCTCGAAAGCTCCTGGCTCATAAAATTCTTTAAACGCATAACCTTCAAAAGAAAAAGTCTTTTGCGCATGGAGGTGATTATTGTGGCTGAAAAAAAGCACTGATTTAAACATAGCGATTCTTCTGGCATCATCGCATTTCTCACCTCGCAGCCATACTTTAGAGATGACAATGTTCAATTGAATTTGGTAAAGGCCTGGTAGAGCTTCTCAATGCGTTGCAATTTGTTCTCATTCGCCATTTCTTTTCAGCGGGTTAAAACCTGTTAGTGTTCGAAACCTTGTGAACCTTAGTAGTATCGATGTTTTTTCGCAGCATTGGATAGAAGGTATTGACACCAACCCAGATTGGGTGACATAATTGTAGAATAAAATATGTCGTAATCAATCCAACCCTGAATGGGTGCCATGATTGTAGAATAAAATATATCGTAATCAACCCAACCCAGAATGGGTGCCATGATTGTAGAATAAAATATGTCGCAATCAACCCAACCCAGAATGCGTGACATGATTGTAGAATAAAATATGTCATAATCAACCCAACACAGAATGGGTGCCATGATTGTAGAATAAAATATGTCGTAATCAACCCAACACAGATTGGGTGCCATGATTGTTGAATAAAATATATCGCAATCAACCCAACCCAGAATGGGTGCAATAATTTAAACACAAATTAACCAAAACAATGACAACCCGAATAATATTCTGTTTCGAAGTATAATATATCACCTCTTCGAGGTTCGGTTACTTGCTCAACGGAATTTTCTACACTACTGACACCCTTTCAGGGTTGGAATTGCTGATAATACCGATCTGGTATATGTTTTAATCAAATCTGCGCTGCGCTTGATTCTACTAAACAGCTACTCCCCCGGCATTTACCACTGTATTATTTCTCCCAATGCATGGACTAAATTGAAATGAATATTGGTATAATATATCACCTCTTCGAGGTTGGGTTTCTTGCTCAACGGAATTTTCTACACTATTGACACCCTTTCAGGGTTGGAATTCCTGATAATACCGATTTGGTATCTGTTTTAGGCCAATCTGCGCAGCGCTTGATTCTACTAAACAGCTACTCCCCCGGCATTTACCACTGTATTATTTCTCCCAATGCATGGACTAAATTGAAATGAACATTGGTATAACCTGGCTAGAATTCAAAATCTAAAAATTCAGGTGGTGAAATGACCTCCTTGATTTGCCAGCCCAGAATTGCCCAATGGTCAATTTCCACATTCAATTTAGGTTGAATTCGGGAAGACCCCGTTTCAAATACCTCAAATTCAACACTATAAAACAACCGCGATAAAAACCACTGAAAAAGGCTGCTTAATTTTTGGCCCTCAAAATTTGATATTGAAGCAAAAATGTTGAAGCACTTTATGTTTGCTTCAATACTTTTGCTTCAACTCGATCTTAAATAGGCAAAAAAAATGGAAGGAAAAAAGACCTGCGTGAAAAATTCGGTATAATTCAGGCGACTTTCGCCGACATATTGGGAATTACCCGTGGGCAACTCTCTCTGATCGAGTACTCCATGTGGAATCTATCCACTCATTCATTGGTCAAAATCGGTGAGTTGGAAATAGCCCAGAAATTAACCCCGGAATTTCAACCTGATGATGAAAGCCGGGAAATACGTTCCTGGCTGGTTGGGCGACTTCGAAACCATATCTGCAAATCGAGCCCGTATTTTACCCTCTAATCCAAAATCCTTGCGTTGAAACGGGATAATTTTACCAAATGGAAAGCATCTACCACAAGGTCGACCCTCCGGGCAATGTCATTAAGTTAAGAAAGTGACCGATCAACATTCGATCTTGGTCGTTTATCGCCGAAGTCAAGATCTTACCTATAAACATGCGATCCATCCTGGATCGTTTATCCCATTGTTTACAAGCATCTCCTGATCCAGAATGGATCAAACGTTTATAGCACATTCTGTTTGCAATGATCAAACGACCAAGGTCGAATGTTATTTTATAAAAAG
>JANMEE010000268.1:0-16809 GCA_031376645.1 Dolichospermum sp. OTE_75_concoct_329_sub
AAATGCTTTCGGAAAATTGTTTGATATGATTGTGGTAACATTTTTTGCTTCGGGGGCTTCTTTGCCTCTATTTTTTTACCCCCTTATTTTCTCAAATTATTGCCACATCTTATCTTCAACCGCCTTGTCACCCGTTAAGGAGTTAGTAACATTAGATAAAAAATTAGCGAGTAAGTTGAAATCAAATGATTGAGATAATTCCATAAATATCTTTTTTGCGATACCTGCGATACCTGCGGTGAGCATCGCTATCGCTTTCTCATTAATTCTAGTGGGAAAACTAAAACCATAGAAAAGACGAGCGATAGCGATGCGCTCCGTAGGTATCGCTGAACTTGTTAGTCAATTTCAAGTGGAGCAAAAAGAATTACCAGCTTCCATATTACAAAAAAACCGTCCGTTGAGAATGAGTATATCTGTTGACAATCAAATTAACAGAATGCTTATTCAGCAACGGTTGCAGCCTTAGCGTAACTTTCTGTACGATTGCTCATTTATCCCCGAGAACAGCACGACATTGTAAACAATGAAGATTGTTCAGTAAATTAGACCTCTTGTAGAATTCATTTTATGTTATAAATAAGGGTTGGCTTAATTTTAGCTAAAAGTTAGAATCACACGCCTATCTTTGAATTTGTGATGCCTTCGGCGAGCGTAGCTATCGCAACAACACCCAAATATACATAAAACCTAAAACTATTTATTGTACCACAGAAACAATTGTGCAAGAGGTCTATTGATTAGTCACCTTGAAAGGTTAAGGGCTGCCCATTGCTACTCAAAGGCGATATTGAGTGCTTGTGCCAGCATTTGTGCAATGTCATCCACGCTTTCGTTATCATCTATTTTGGATTCTATTGATATGCTGTGTGCTGTCTGTGTTGTTGGTTGTGCCATTTGCTCTGCCTTCTGAGGGGCATCATCAAACATTTTTGCGACTAGGTAATCATGCAATGAATCAAGTGTTGGGCAATTAAAGAGCAGAGTGGCTGGCAGAGGGCGTTCTAAACTACGTGTCAAGTGATTCCGAAATTCAACCGCCATCAAAGAGTCTAGTCCCATATTCATCAATCCCTGATAGGGATCAATTTTTTGATTAGATGCCAAACCGAGAACTCTGATCGCAGTTTTTTGAAGATGTTCCATCAAAAGGGCATCCCGGTCTGTCTCTGAGAGTGTTTGAAGCTGTTGCCGCAGACTGACTTCCTCTGAGGTGCTGCCTGCTGTTTGCCGCAATTTGGCTTCTTTTTCGTTACGCAAGTGGTGTGTAAAATATTCATAGAATGGCATATTCACGCCATCATGGGATAGATATTCAGCCCAATTAGTCGGTTGTACAGCAACTTGGGGGATTGTATGCTGATTAAGTTTTTGAATAAGTTGGACGAGAATATGCCTCCCTTGCTTTGGAGAAATTGCCGCGATTCCCCGTTGTTCCCATGATAAATTGGCTGCCATGCCCACTTCTGCCCAAGCCCCCCAGTTGATACTCAAGCTATTAGATCCCTTTATGTGACGATAATACATTAATGAATCCAAAAACGCATTCGCTGCGGCGTAATTGGCTTGTCCTGGTTCTTCTATGAGCGACGCAACAGATGAGAACGCGACAAAGAAATCTAAGTCAAGGGTTTGGCTCTGTTGGTCTAGATGCCAAGCTCCGCGCACCTTGGCCGCCATCACTTTTTCAAAACGCTCTCGATTTTGTTGGAGCAGGATGCCATCATCCAAAACGCCCGCCGCATGGACAATCCCTCGAAGAGAGGTCTTGCGCCGACTTTCTACTAAGAGTCGTTCACTATCTGCTGCATCAGAGACATCTGCCGCAATCAAATCAACCCTAACATCCTTTTGGCGTAGTCGGTCGATAATCAACTGGGCTGCTTTTGAGACCGTGCCACGACGACTGTTGAGAATCAAGTGCCTTGCCCCAGCATCCGCAAGCGCGAGTGCCACCTGCAATCCTAAACCGCCTAATCCACCTGTGATCAAATAGCCACTATCGGGACGGATTTCTGTTTGAATTAGCGCATGAGGTTCTGATTGATCACGAATTAGCCGTGCAACATAGCGCATTTTATTTCGGTAAGCAATTTGAGATTCATGCTCTGTGGCTTGCATCTCATTCAATAAGAGTGGTGCGACATTTAAGAGCGTATCAAAATCCAAACAACGGCAATCAAATTCAGGGTGTTCGGCGCGGATGCTTCGACCCAATGCCCATAAGGGGGCTTGTTCGATCTGTAAATTCCCTAAGTCACCACCAACTGCTTGACTATTTTGTGTAATTAGCCATAGTTTGGGTTCCCACCCTATATCGCTGAGGGCTTGTACCAAATGAATAAGACCAGCACATAAGTTTAGGACGATATCTGGCACACTTAATTCTGTCCGATGATTAGAAGCATTTGTTAAATCATGACGATTCCACAGATAGAGTATATGTTGACAAGGCAATCCACTCTCCGTTAGAGTTTCCAGAAAATATTTATAGTCATGAAGAGAAGCAGGATTGAGCGTGACAACTTTTGTCAGTGTCGTCACACCATCGAGGGCAGCATCATCAAGATGTCCAGTGCCTGCAATGTGTTTCTCAGTCACTGTATACTCGCTCCCAGGCACTACAAAAACACAGTGCTTTCCTTGGCTCTGCAAATGTGCTGCTAAGTCCGCCCCTATTCCTTCTGGTTGTGCAAAAAGAAGCCATGTTTCTGCACCTGTCTTATTAATATTAATATCCAGCACCTCCGGGATTCGTAGAGGTTGCGATCGCCAATCAACTCTATAGAGCCAGTTATGCCAAAAGTCTACCCCTAGTATGGCTTCGGGCATAGCAACACGAACTTCTAATCCTATGAATTCCGCAATGACTTGCCCGCTCTCATCAAACAGAGAAACATCCCATGTATATCTATCTTTTTCTATTGCATGAACCCACCAAGTTTGTCCGCTTGCAGGCTGATAACAACGTAGCTCATTCAGCGCAAAGGGCATTGTTGTTTCTGATTTCCCATTTTCATCACTAGACGAAATTGCAAATGGGACTTGTGTACACGCATCCAACAAACTGGGATGAATCACATATCCGTTGAACGATTCAATGCTTTCCGGTTTTTGCAGACGCGCCAATGCTTCTCCATCGCCCACCCAGACTTGTTCTAACCAGCGAAAACGAGATCCAAAAACAAAACCTTTGTCTGTGAATGTTTGATAGAATGGATCGCGCTCAATTTCTCGCGGACAACGTGCTTGTAGTTCCTCTAGCTCCACTCTAGGAGGTGCTGTATTTTCAAGCTTAAATTGCCCTTTGGCATGAATAATGGGTGTCTGAAAATCAGCATTTGTACTGCTACTTTCAGGTAAATTCTCAGCAAAACTGAACAATTCAAACTGCGTCTTGTCGCCACGCTTAAATGACGCAGCAGAATAGACAGAACAAGCGACTTGCACCGTACGAATCGCTTGATCAGGGATCATAAGGGGGACTGGGAAGGTCACATCTTTTAGCAAATAAGTGGTTTGCTTTGTACTATTCCCTCCATTTAAATAACCATTTGCATCTGACTCAGCAATACTAAGTATCATTGATAGATAGCTTGCACTTGGCGACACAATTGAACCATAAATGCGGTAGTCATCAAGAAAGGGCAATGTCTCTAGACTAAATTCTTTCTCAAAGATTGTTTCGTGATGACGCGGTAGTTTCATGCACCTATCGAGTAGAGGATGCAGATTTTTAATACCGTGCTTCTGTTGGTCTGATTCTACCCAATAACGCTGCCGCTGCCATGGGTATGTTGGCAGGACAACTTTATTTCGCACATAGTCTTTATCAAAACCGATCCAGTCAATCTCAACGCCATGAACATAGAGTTGACTCAAGCTCTCCAACATCTGCTGCCAGTCGCTGCGATTCTCACGCAAACTGGGCATCATCATGGGTGCAGAGGATGAATTCTCAGAACTTTGTAACTCAACCATGCCAAGCAGTGTGGGTTTGGGACCAATTTCGATCATGAAATTGACATTCTCTGCGTGTAACACCTTAACCCCATCGGCAAAATGGACAGTCTCTTGCAGATGTCTCACCCAATAATCGGGAGTGGCGATTTCTTCATAAACCCGTCGGCCTGTGACATTCGAGATCAGGTTAATCTGCGGTGGCCGATAGGTGATGGTGTTGGCAACTCGGCGGAATTGACCTAACATTGGTTTCATCAATGGCGAGTGAAAGGCGTGAGAAAGCTTCAGTTGGCGTGTCTTGATGCCTTCAGCAACCAACTGTTGGGTAATCTGTTGTAATATCTCCCTGTTACCAGAGATAACTACACTCTCTGGTCCATTGACGGACGCAATAGAAACCTCGCGGCTGAAAGGTGCGATCGCTTGCTCTATGCGGGATTTACTGGTCATGACTGACACCATCGCCCCATTGCCAGGCAATTCTTGCATCAGACGGCCTCTTTCAGCAATCAGTTTGAGACCATCCTCTAAAGAAAAGACACCCGCCACACAAGCGGCCACATATTCTCCCACACTATGCCCCATCACCACATCAGGCTCAACGCCCCACGAGCGCCACAACTGCACCAGTGCATATTCCAGAGCAAAAAGAGCGGGTTGAGTATAAGCGGTTTCATCAATTTGGGATGGCGTTTCCAATCCCATTTGTTGGCTGGGATAGAGTATTGAGAGGATTGATTTGCCCAACAGTGAACGAAGAATCTCATCACATCGGTCAATGGTTTGCCGGAAGGTGGGTTGGCTTTCATAAAGTTCTTGCCCCATCCCCACATACTGTGAGCCTTGACCTGTAAAGAAAAAAGCTATTTTTGAAAAAGAGGTCGTCTTACCCTGCCCCTCTCCTGATTGGGCAAACATTTCCAATTGCTGGCGCAACTGGGTTTTAGACTCTGCTACTGCTGCAAAGCGATGTCTAAAGTGTTTGCGTCCTGTATTGGCTGTAAAGCAAATATCCGCCAGACTCTCTTGTAAGTGTTCAGTGAGATAAGTTACATAACGCTGACTAAGTTCTTGTAGTGCTTGAGGTGTCGCTGCTGATAAGGTAAAAACATACTGCTTTGAATGAATTTCTAAAGTAGACGGCTCTATTTTTGGGGCTGACTCTAACACGACATGAGAATTAGTACCACTAAAGCCGAAAGAACTTATCCCTGCGATGCGATCGCCAGTAGGCCAAGCTGTTCGTTCTGTGGGGATGCTGATTGGCAATTTATCCCAGTTAATGCGAGGATTGGGCTGGTGAAAGTGTAAATTAGGTGGAATTTCTCCATGCTGCATGGCAAGGACGACTTTAATCAGTCCAGCAATCCCTGCTGCTGCTTCTAGATGCCCAATATTTGTTTTAACTGAACCAATAATTAAAGGTTGGGAGCGTTGATTAAAGATCGTTCCCAACGCGCCGACCTCAATCGGGTCTCCTAGGGAAGTCCCTGTGCCATGAGCTTCTACATAGTTAACTTGTTCTGGTCTTATGCCGCTATTGGCGAGGGCTTGGCGAATCACGTCGGCTTGTTGGGGACCATTTGGAACGGTCAAGCCACTCGTGCGACCGTCTTGATTTATGGCTGACCCGCGAATCAACGCCAAGATTTTATCCCCATCAGCTTGCGCGTCCGATAATCGTTTGAGGACTATCATGCCACATCCTTCGGCTCGGACATACCCGTTTGCCGACGCATCAAAGACTTTGCAACGACCATCGGGAGATAACATATGGGCTTTTGCTAACGAGACACTTTCCTCTGGGGCTATCAGCCGATGGACTCCCCCAACCAACGCTAAGTCACATTCTCGCTGGCGCAGACTTATCAGTGACTGATGTACAGCGACCAACGACGAAGAACAAGCTGTATCTATCGAGAGACAGGGGCCTGTCAGACCGAGAAAGTAAGACAAGCGACCACTGGCTGTGCTATGGGCATTACCCGAAGCAAAATAAGTACCAATTGCTCCTTGCTTCAAGAGCGTTTCACGATAATCAAGGTTACTAATACCGACGAATACGCCCGTTGCCGAAGGTGGTATCACCGCTGCATTTTCCAGTGCTTCCCAACTTACTTCTAATAACAAACGTTGCTGAGGGTCAAGAGAAACCGCTTCTCGCGGTGATATGCCAAAGAATTGGGCATCAAACTTCTCAAGTTGCTCGACAAACCCGCCAAATCGCATTGATATCTTGTCTGCGCTGTCCAAATTTTCATCTATGTAGGCATCAACAACCCATCGATTTTTTGGTACCTCACGAATAGCATCAACCCCATCACACAACAACTGCCAAAACGCTTCTGGACTATTCGCACCAGGAAGACGACAGCCCATGCCGATGATGGCGATAGGTTCACGTTGGGTTTGCTTCAACCTGTTAACTTCAGCTTCCAGAGCCTCTATCTTGTGATAAGATTGCTTGATTAATCGTTCGTATGTTCTTAGTTTTTCATCCATGGGTTTAAATTTCCATCTCTAGTTTCGCGGACAGCAACTGCACGATGTCATCCATTGACGATATCTCATCTTCTTCATCAGATTCAGGTTCTTGTAGCTGCTCAGGGGTTCCCAGCAATTCACTGGCAAGATAATTCACAAGAGCCTGTTGTGTTGGATAGTCAAAAGCCAAAGTGGAAGAAAGAGAGCAGCCCAAACTAGCTTGTAACCTGTTTCTTAACTCGATAGAGGTCAGCGAATCCATCCCCAGGGTAAAGAAACCCACGTCTTGTTCTGCTAGTAGTATCTTCGCATCTATCCCCAAAACTTGGGACACCTGCTCCCGAACATGAACCTGCAAGAGAGTCAGACCCTCTTTGGGCGGAGCTTTCTCCAATTGCGCTCGAATATTATGCCCGTAACCTTGGGGGCGAGAGTCCCTGTCCTGCAAGGTTAGTTTACCTAGGGAGGTGTCAATACTCTTCATGGCATCGTTGAAGAACGGCTGCGGAGTCAATTGCCTTGCTAAGAATTGTGTCCAGTTGATAGGCATGACACCCACTTGATGCACTGCACTCTCGTCCTTAAGCAACTGCTCAAGAATTTGTAAGCCCTGTTCAAGTGTAATGATTCCCTCTGCCTGTTTGCTGGACAGCTTATCTAGTCCCAATCGAGCCGCAATTCCCACTTCGCTCCATGTCCCCCAATTAATCGAGAGGCTCGGTAGTCCTAAGTGACGACGATAGGAGGCTAACCCATCAAGGAAAGCATTTGCGGCGGCGTGATTGGCTTGTCCAGCGTTACCTAACAAAGAGGTGGCGGAGGAGAACAGGACAAAGAAGTCTAAAGGCTGATTTTTCGTCAGTGTATGTAGGTTCCACGCACCTGCTACCTTGGGATTCATCACTTCTCTAAAGGCTTGCCAACTTTGCTGCTGTAGAATCCCATCGTTCAATGTACCTGCCGCGTGAATAACACCCCGTAATGGTGGGTAGGTCGCTGCTGAAAGTGCTTGGGCTAGTTGTTCTGCATCAGCAATATCGGCTTGTACAACTTTCACGGAAGCTCCGAGTTGCTCTAGTTCGCTTAATTGAGCTTGCTGTTCCTCCCTCGCACCACGTCGTCCGACCAGCACAAGGTGTCTAGCCCCATTTGTAACCAGAAAACGAGCCACCACTAACCCCAGTCCGCCTAAACCACCAGCAATCAGATAGCTGCCATCATCACGGAAGGTAAAAGCTTCTTGTGTGCCTTCCTCTCTAAGATTGGGGCGGTATAAGGGCGAAAGTCTTGCCACATAACGTGTTTGCTCACGAAAGGCTATTTGCTTTTCATGCGATCGCGTTTGCAGATCAGGTGCAGATGTTGCTGATACAGGCTCTTCGGTGGCGAAAAGTTCGCTTTTAAGCGATTCTACTTGCATCTCAACTTTTGCATTGGGGTCTAAATCCACTTGCACCACCCGTAGCTCTGGGTGTTCCAGTGCAATTACCTTTCCCATCCCCCAGAGGGCTGATCCAACTACATTTTGAACATGATGTTCGTTAACGGCTTGTGCGCCTAGGGTGACAAGTGACAGGCGAGGGGTTTTTGGATAGTTTGCTAGTGCTTGAACTAAATGCAGCGTACTATTGCAACTTAAAATAGTGCCTCTATCTAAGTTAGTTGAAATCATACTCCAACAATGTACGATTTCTTGTATGTTTGGCGATCGCTTCAACAAACGTTGCCACTCTTCTAGGTTTTCAGGATTGATTGTAAACGTTTGCGAGTCTTTTTCTGCGTACTTTTCCCCGGGCAAGAGGAGTATACAATCTTCTCCTTCTTCACGTAGCTGTTTAGCTAGTAATCCGCCAATCTCCTCATCAGCCAAGAGCAGCCATCTTCGCGGTGTTCTCATAGCTGGTTGATTACGGGCTACAATCACCGCCTCCCGAGGCAATTTATGGTGTCCATCTATTTTTGTCCATAAGGCGGTTGTTTGACTAAATCCCATTTCTGACAACAAGATTTGCCACTGCTCAGGAGACAATAGCGGATGGTTGGGGCGTAAGTCACGGTCTGTAAACTTCCACCAGCCTTCTGTTAAGCCAAAGGTTAAATCAGCCCAGCGTGCGGGTTCGCTGTCTTCCATCAGGATCAACATCCCGCCCGGTGCTAATAATTGCCGGATATGTGCAAGAGTTTGACGCAAGTCGCTAGTAGCATGCAAGACATCCGCAGCCACGATTAAATCGTATATTTGGGGTTCAAATCCTTGCGCCTGTGGTGCTTGTTCGATATCTAATACCTGATAACGTACAAACGGGTAATTTTTAAAACGCTCTTCCGCTTTAGCAAGAAAAAAGGCACTAATATCAGTAAATACATATTCTGTCTGATCCCCAGGCAGATGGGGTAACAAGTAGGCTGTAGTTCCACCTGTGCCAGCACCAATCTCTAAAATTCGCCAACCACGTTCCGGCGGCAACTGCTCCAGGGCGGAAAGAAGAGCTTCTTGGACTAGAGTATTAGTAACACCCAAAACTGGGGCTTCACGATAGAGTTTGCTTAACGTTGTTGTGTCTCCTGCGGGAAAGAGCAACTGTATCGGGTCACATTTTCCTTGTAATACTTCGGCCAATTTTGCACTGCAACGGGAGACTAGTGTTACCTCGGCTGCTGCTGCTTTGGCTTCGAGTTCATTAAGAAGTACCTGGATGTCAATCGTTTCCGGGTAGGAAATGACTTCCCATGTCGTCATCGAGTTTTCGTTGCGGAGTATGTCTGCTTCGGCTAGAATGTCGAGCAAACGAGCGAATAGTTGCCGATGTTGATCAATGACTCCTAACGCTGATACCTTCTGGGCGGTAGAAAAACGCTCACCGGGTTGAAACAGCCAGCCCATTTGTCCCAAAGCCGCCACAACGTAAGCTAGACTTAACCTTTCGAGTTGGGTATAGGCGATCGCATAATTGGCCAAATCAGCTGTGATGATCAATGTCTCTAACTTTGTTTCCAGCCGCTTGCGAATCTGATCTGGGGTTGGCAAGTAATTCGGTAAAAGTCCAAAACGTGCTTGAGGTTCCCACTGGACTTGATAAAGCCAGTTCTGCCAAGCGTCTTGAGTTCGCAACATTGCTTCCCGTCCCACAAGGACAGATTGCACACCAAACATGATGGCAACCACACGACCCTGGGTATCAAATAGATGCAAGTCTGCAATGAGTTTCTTTGGTAGCAAATCAATACCCTGCCTTTGATCTGTATCCAAAGGAGTCCGATATTGGGCGCGACACCAAAGTTCTGAACTGGGACGACCATAGACTTGTAGACCCTCTATACCAACAGGTACATAAGTCTGGCCTTGGTTTGCTTCAGGATAAGAGACCGTTATCATTTGCAGCCCCGCATCCAAGATTACAGGATGGAATTGGTAGGCATTGGACTCATGAAGCAAGATTTCTGGTAGGCTTACTTTAGCAAGTGCGATCGCATCATGACTTTTGGCAAAGGAGAGCGGATAACGCCAAAGCTGCTTCACCCCACGCATCATTGGACCCATATCCAGCCGGCGCGCCATTTCTTCCTGATATAGCACATCTACTGACACTTCTTCGGAACAATGTGCCTGTAACGCAATCAAGTCAATTGGCTCGGTTTCTAGCACTTGCTCTTGGGCGACTAGCTTACCAGAGGCATGAAGCACCCAAGAGTTTTCTTTTTCTAAAGAGAGGATTTCAAAAAAATAAGCTGACTCTTCCTGTGGGCTTAATACTATTTGCACAGTTTGCCCTTCATCGGGAATAATCAGTGCTTGGGCGATGGATACATCTTCGAGCCAAAATATACTGTCTGGTTTAAGTGCCTTCCCTGCTGCCAGTGCCATCTCAAAATAGGCGACACCCGGAATGATGACATTTCCAAATACTTTATGATCAGCAACCCATATTGGGAAGTCGGAGTGGATGAAGGTTTGAAAGTAAATCTCTTGAGTCCGCGACAAATGCAGCCGTTGACCAAGCAGAGGATGCTGCGCCACGCTGGCGTTACGAATTAGCTTGGTGGTATTTGTGGCTTGTAATACTGATTGCCGGTGACGAATAATTGGCTCTACCCAATGCCGCTCTCGCTGCCAAGGATAAGTCGGTAGTGGCACACGGCGACGAGCATACCCCTGATCGAAATTGCTCCAATCTACGGTCACACCTGCTAAATATAGATCACGCAAACTACTTAACACCTGTTGCCAATCATCCTGTTTCGGGCGCAAACTAGGCAACCAAAGTCCCTCTTGTTCAGGCAAGCAGTCGCGTCCCATACCTAAAAGAACAGGTTTAGGACCGATTTCTATAAATACGTTTACCCCTTGACCCTCAAGGCTCTCCATTCCCGCCGCAAACCGGACGGGCTGTCGCAGATGACGTACCCAATACTCTGCGGTGGTGATCGGAAGTTCATCGGGACAAGATTCATGGCTTGCCAATGTTCCCGTTACATTAGAGATAAGCTTGATTTGAGGTTCCGAGTAAGTGAGCTCTTGTGCAACCTGCAAGAAAGAGTCCAACATTGCTTCCACTAGCGGCGAGTGGAAGGCATGGGAGACGTTTAGCTTCTTGCTTTTGATGCCCTCAGTTTCCAAGATAGCACAAATAGCATCAATCGCTTGCTGTTGCCCAGAAATTACAACACTTTGTGGGCCATTAATCGCGGCGATCGCTACCTGTCCCCCATAAGGTAAAATGACATCTGCAATACGCTTCTCGCTTGCCATCACGGAAACCATGCTCCCATCACGAGGAAGTGCCTGTATCAGTCGTCCTCGTTCTGCAATCAGTTTCAACCCATCCTCTAAGCTAAAGACTCCCGCCACACAAGCGGACACATATTCACCTACACTATGACCTATCACCACTGAGGGCTGGATGCCCCACGATTTCCATAATTGATAAAGCGCGTATTCGATGGCAAAGAGTGCGGGCTGGGTATAGGCTGTGTCATCTAATGAGAGTCCATGCTCAGATGAACCAAAAATGACGGAGAGAATGGACTCGATCCCTAAATTTTGGAGAATGGTTTCACATCGGTCAAGGGCTGCACGGAATGTTGATTCAGTATCGTAGAGGGTGCGCCCCATGTTAATGTATTGTGAGCCTTGACCTGTAAAGAGAAATGCGATCGTCGGCGGGGCATTTTCTTTCCGTGCTGAAATCGCAGTCTGTGCAGTTTCCAGTTGTGCCTGTAAGCCAGGGATTGATTCGGCTACAACCGCTAGGCGATGCTCAAAATGTTTACGTCCCGTATTGGCTGTGAAACAGAGGTCGCCTAAGTCAATATCAAGGTGTGTCTCGTTATGTTGGATGTAGCGTTGCACCAACTCATGCAAAGCCTCTTGTGTATGGGCAGAAAGCGTCAGCAGATGATGACTGCGTTCTGGCAAAGAAGAGAAAAATGTGGGTTGCTTTACAGGCGACTCCTCCAGTACAATATGGCTGTTAGTTCCACCCACACCAAAAGAACTCACCCCCGCCCGCCGAGGATAGCCATTCCTTGACCATTCGCGTAGTTCTGTGTTGACAAAAAACGGGGTTGCTTCAAAATCAATCCGTGGATTAGGATTGGCATAGTGCAAGCTCGGTGGAATCTGTCCATATTGTAGAGATAGAGTAGCCTTTATCAGTCCGGCAATGCCTGCCGCCTCATCTAAGTGGCCAATATTAGTTTTAACTGATCCAATAGCGCATTGTTGTTTACCAAGTACGCTGTCCGTACTGCGCTGAAATGCCCGTGCTAACCCTGCCACTTCAATCGGATCACCCAATTGGGTGGCTGTGCCATGAGCTTCTACATAGCCAATGGTGCTGGCATCTATGTCAGCGATAGCGATCGCCTCGCTAATTACATCAGCTTGCCCATCCACGCTCGGTGCTGTGTAGCCCATCTTGAGCGCACCGTCGTTGTTGATGGCTGTGGCTTTGATGACTGCCATAATGTTGTCGTTATCGTCCAGTGCATCCTGCAACCGTTTGAGCAAAACCAAGCCCCCGCCATTGCCAAATATAGTCCCTTGGGCTTCGGCATCAAAGGCGCGACAATGACCATCCTGAGAACGAATCATGCCTTCTTCGTAGATATAGCCTCCCTTGTGTGGTACAACCACAGAAATTCCACCGGCTAAAGCCATTTGGCACTCCCCACTAATGAGACTCTGACAGGCCATGTGAACCGCAACTAACGAGGTTGAGCATGCGGTCTGCACATTGACGCTTGGACCCTTGAGATTCAGCTTGTGAGAGATGCGTGTAGCAAGATAGCTCCGGTCATTGCCAATTTTAGCCTGAAACTGCTCCATATCCGTTTCAATAAAGGGTTGCTCGGTAATTATGCCTAAAGCAGAGCCAATATTGTTGAGCAGATAGGTACTCAGGCTTGAACCAGCATAAACACCAACTGGTTCTGGATAGGTTTCGGGGTTGTAGCCAGCCCGTTCAAATGCTTCCCAGGCACACTCTAGCAAAATCCGTTGCTGAGGATCCATCACCGCAGCTTCTTTGGGGCTGTAGCCAAAAAAGGTAGCATCAAATAATTCAATGCCCTCTAGCACCGCACCTGCTTTGACATAAGCGGGATTATTAAGTAACTCAGGCAAAGTCTGCTCTAGCTCATCATCACTAAAAAGGGTGATGGATTCAACACCATTACAGAGATTATACCAGAACTGCTCAATCGTTTCAGCACCCGGAAAGCGACCTGCTACACTGATGATGGCAATATCGTTGCTGTCACCGGACTGCTTTTTACGTACTTTCTTGTACCTGGATGCTGTATCGCTTGAGGTTGTGTCTCCTTGGCAATCAATATATTGTGCCAATGTCTGAATTGTGGGATATTGAAAGAGTGAGACAGCGGACAAATTAATATTAAAGGTCTCGCACAGGGATTTGTGCGCTTGGGTTAATAGCAGTGACGTACCGCCTAGATCAAAGAAATTGTCGTGGGTTCCCACAATATCTACAGCAAGATAAGTGCCCCAAATCTCTGCTAAACGTTTCTCTGTCTGGGTACGAGGCTTGACAAGTGGGGTAGACAATGCAGGGCGATCGCCTTTGGGATCAGGTAATGCCCTGCGGTCAAGTTTACCACTGGGAGTCAACGGCATATCGCTGATCTTGATGAACCGAGTGGGTATCATGTATTCTGGCAGCACTGCTTCCAAATGTTGACGCAGGATAGGTTCAAGTTTGTCGAAACTGAGGTTAAGTGTATCCTTTGCTATAACATACCCTACTAACTGTGTATGACCTGCAATCTCCCGTGCCACAACGGCACATTCACGCACAGCTTGGTGACTTGTCAGCACGGACTCGATTTCCCCCAATTCCACGCGGAAACCTCGGATCTTAACCTGGTGGTCTATCCGTCCTAAATGCTCAATCGTGCCGTTGGGTAGATAGCGTGCCAAGTCCCCTGTGCGGTAGAGTTTTTTAGCGTTCCCATTAGCCCCAAATGGATTGGGAATAAATTTCTCATTCGTTAGGTCAGGCAAATTGTGATAGCCACGAGCCAGTCCAACACCACCAATACAGAATTCACCCTCTTCACCAACAGGTACAGGTTGCTGTGCCTCATCCAGAATATAGACTTGAACATTGTGCAGTGGACGACCCACTGGCACCAGTGTTGGCCAGCCCTCTGGATTGCCATTGAGGGTATGAGTGGTGGCATCTTGAAATTCCGTTGCCCCGTAGTGATTATGCAACATCGCCCCGGTTTTCTGAAAGAGGTTAGCGACGGCAGGTGTAATCTGCATCTGCTCCCCGGTAGTGATAACTTCGCAAAGCGCGAGGGAGGTGCTTTTATTCCCATTCACAGCTTCGGCTAACTGTAGTAATGCTATAACGGGAAGAAACAATTTTTCAATTTTCTGTTGACTGATAAACTCAGCCAATGCAAAGGGATTTTGGCGCACTGCCTCTGGCACCAAGACCAATATCCCGCCAAGACAGAGGGTAGAAAAAATTTCATGGCAGGAAAAGTCAAAGCTGACTGCACAAAATTGCAGCGTCCTAACACCCTGAACCGAAGGCCGCGTTTGCTGATGCCACCAAAGCATATTCACCAGTGAGCGATGTTCCATTAAGATCCCTTTGGGATTTCCGGTAGAGCCAGAGGTGTAAATGCAGTAAGCGAGATTATTGGGGAGAACCTGTGTCTGAATCCCTTGGGAAACCGAATTTGCCTGAAAAACCTGGCATTGCTGAATCAAGGTATAAAAATAAAAATGTAATAATCTCAAGTATTGGTTATGTAATAGTTTAGCTATCGCTAAAAAATCAAAATCATACTCAAAAATCTCTTGATCTAAATAGACGGTTTGGCACTCTTGCAACGCAGGTAAGGTTAAGGCAAGTTTCTTAGCGACATCCGTAGAGGTTAGTAAAACACGCGCATCCGAATCCCGCAACATATACTCTATGCGATCGGCAGGATAGCCTACATCCAAAGGCACATAGGCACATCCGGCTTTTAGGATACCCAACAAACCAATAAAGAGTTCTGCCGAACGCTCGATGCAGATGGCGAGGAGGTCATCGGGTTGAC
The DNA here is from genome assembly GCA_031376645.1 of Dolichospermum sp. OTE_75_concoct_329_sub. Classification (GTDB taxonomy): domain Bacteria; phylum Cyanobacteriota; class Cyanobacteriia; order Cyanobacteriales; family Nostocaceae; genus Dolichospermum. Next base: position 15,025 of record JANMEE010000268.1, read on the forward strand.
AGCCTAGGGACAAGAGATGCTGGGCTAGATGGTTAGCGCGTACATTTAGTTCCCCGTAGGTAAGGGATTGCTCACCGTCAATGAGAGCGATCGCATCCGGTCGCTTTGCGGCTTGATCCTCGAACAAGTGGTGAATGCAACTATCTGGAAACTCAGATTGTGTTCCATTCCCATCAAATAGTATCTGTGGGCTTTCTCTCTCTTGCATAACTATAAAACCTACTAAATAATGAAGCGAGAAACGCCATTGGTTGATGCAGTTACCGGCATATAGTTTAGTTTAGGGAAGTAATCCTCACAGATTCCCGTGCGATGGATATCCCAGGTGGCACAATGAAGCGAACCGCCAAACTCAAAGACATTGCGGAAGGGAATTGGGTAGACTTCAAAGCCGTGTTTATCTAGCAACTCATGAAGCGGATGCTCTTGCTCTTCACAGATGACCTTCTTGGGGGAAATGCTTAACACATTCATCGCCAACCACTTACTGGACTGGCAGAACATAGGCATCTCATCATCGGTGGAAGTGGGGAGAGGTGCTTTGATGAATTGCCAATCATTATCCATGAAAAGTTTCTCTTCACCCTCTTGGATAGGGCGCTCTGGATTCACTAGCACAACCCCAGGTGCCAAGGGGACAAAAGTACAATCAATGTGGGATGGGAAAATATCTAGTGGGAAGTGAACATCATGCACGCGGAAGCCACGTGGCTCCAAATGCCGTTTGAGCCAGCGAATCCCTGCACGATTAGTCGTCATTGACTCCTGCACAAAAATATCACGGCCAAAGCGGCTACAGTCTGCCGCATCAAAAATCACCTCATCCTGGGTAACGCAGAACTCAAAATCATGCATACGCTCAAATCGATCTTCTATCGGCCACTCCCAGAAATCTTCGCAGTACATGGCATTTTGCATAGTCGGTTTAGGCGCAGTATTCCAGATCATATCTGGATCTTTGTGCCAATATTCATAGACTAGCTTCCGATAGGGTAAATACTCAAAGAAGCGTGACCGCCGTGACATAGTTGCTTCGAGAATTTCGTTCCCAAAGGTGATCATCACATCACGTGGGCAGACCGCACAATATTGATTCTCTACCTCAAAGAATGGTGTCTTCACGGACACGCCAAAGTTATGTTTCTCTGGGCGGCGTACAGTTACGCCCTGTGATTCTAGAAGCGCTACCAGCCCATTCAACTCCTCATCAGCTTTCTCTGTGACCTCTTGCTTTTTCGGACCCCTGGGAAAAGAGAACATTTTGGCAATGTTCTTATCGCGTAAAGCAGGGCGGTTACCTGGCTCAGTTGGTTCAAAATAAGCACCATCTGCAATCCCGACAACCATCTCCTTTAGTTCATCCCACTCATTCCAGCTATTTACAATTCCTGTTTGCATCTCTTCAATACCTTAATTAATCTACTTGATTCAGTAGATTACAATTCATAAACCTGTGAAAAATATATTACCCTACATTTCCTTGATTTACAAAAAAAGGGAACAGGGAACAGATAAGAAACTAAAGTTTCAGAGTTTAGAGCTTCTGTCAAAAAAAGGATGTTTTGACAAGATGCGTATCACAAAAAAACAGTGTCATTATTTCAATCTCATGTTTTAAACATGAGTTTTTCTGTTCCCTGCGATGCAATACTGCTCGGTTAAGGAAAATGGGAAGTAAAACCAAGAGAAAAGTGTTCGCGCTTGGTATACGAGAACAATTAAAATTGAGAGACTTACTTTTTCTCTTTGAGGCTATCGTACAAATCAACCCAATTTTGTCGGAGA
>JANMEE010000282.1:0-8990 GCA_031376645.1 Dolichospermum sp. OTE_75_concoct_329_sub
CAACTCTTGCAGAAACAGGCATTGTCCAAAGTGTCAGGCCACGAACAGAGAACGCTGGATCACTGCGCGGCAGGCCGATCTTGTGCCTTGTCGGTATTACCATCTGGTTTTTACCATTCCTTCGCAGCTCAATGGGCTTTGTATTCAACACCCAAAAGAGATGTACAATATTCTTTTTTCGGCTAGTAAAGAAACAGTAGAGACTTTTGGGCGCGACCCAAAACACCTGGGTGCCAATGTGGGCATGGTGTCTTTGCTGCATACCTGGGGGCAAAACCTGAGTTTGCATCCGCATGTACACATGATTGTTCCCGGTGGCGGATTTACCAATGCGGGCTATTGGAAAAATACGAAGTCGGATGGAAAATATTTGTTTCCAGTCAAAGCTATGAGCATTGTTTACAAAAACAAATTCATGGAAAAGCTCTTGGCATTTTGTAAGGAAAAAAAAGTAGAATTTGCCAATGAACTTCGCAAGAAACTTTATCTTCTCAATTGGGTGGTTTATGCCAAAGAGCCTTTTGGCGGGCCAGAGCAGGTGGTGGAGTACATTGGCAGATACAGCCACAAAATAGCCATCAGCAACCACCGCATCAAAGATGTGAAAGATGGCAAGGTGACATTCACTTACAAAGATTATGCTGATGGCGGAAGACAAAAGCTGATGACACTGGATGCCCATGAGTTCATCAGAAGATTTTGTTTACACATATTGCCGCCGAAGTTCGTAAAAATCCGGCACTATGGTTTTCTGGCATCGCGCAATAAACCGGCCTTACGGGCTTATCAATTGAAAGAAGGCATCCTGCTTCAGATCAAAGAAAAATCGCAGATCAGAGACGGCTGGAAAGAAATCACGCGTGATAAGCTGGGCCTGAATATCGACCAATGCCCTTGCTGTAAAAAAGGAACGATGGTGCGCCTGATCAACTTCGATGCAAATGCACCACCTATAGAACTATTGAAAGAAGCGAACATCAAAATCAAGATGAAAAAATGAGTTGATTTATCCCTACTGATTCTAGTAGGGACGGCCACCCTAATGCGGTTATACCAAATCAACTACATTTTACAAAACAAAAGTCAGGATTTTTGGCGGCTTAACCATCCTGTTAGCATGAAGAAATGGCAAATATGATGCTGTTTATCCTTCTCAATGTCGCCTCACTTTCTGTGAGGTCGACGCCAAAGTTATTCAACACCCATAACATAAACTTCTCCCTTCGAGGCTGCCCCTACTAGAATCAGTAGGGGTTCAACACAAGCTTAAATCGAAGTAGAACTTCGTTTAAGCCTTATCTGTTACCGGCTGGCATATTTCTCGGAGTTGATTTGTCCATAAATTTTTTCTGCTGTCTGTGTCGGTGAAAGTCCTGTAGTGTCAACTTGAAATTCGCTTTTGTGTTTCCATTTAATTACATCGTCATTTAGTCGTTTGCAAATCGGAAAGTCTTTGAACTCAGGATTTGTCCGCAAGTCTAATCTTCTTTTCAACTCGTTATCGGTTGTAAAAAGTCCAAAGATTTTTATTGAAAGGTCTTTGTCAAGTCCATAAAGTGTTTCAAGATACTTATTGATTTTGTCACCGCTGAATGTGTCGATTACAATTACTGGACTAAAGCCCAATTTAAGAAAGTCGTAAACTAAACCTGTTGATACTTGCAATATGTCAATGTGTTCTTGTTGATTTTTCCAATCAACTGAAATTACCATGTTGCGAATTGTGTCAACTTCTAACCTCACGCCTTTGGGAAAAGATTGTGATAAACTTTTCGCTGTTTGCGACTTGCCAGAACCAGGGCAACCTCTAAGAATAATTATGTCAAGTGTCTTGTCTTGCATTAGTTGAAAAGAAGTGTTTGGGGTTTGTTGCAGGACATATTTTTGCAAGGCAAATTGCAAGTTTTCATGATTTTAGAAATTTCTGTTGAACGCTTTGTTGATAGAATTTCAATTATGTCTTGTTTGCCAATGTTGCCTAATGGCTGTTTCGCTAATGGAATTCTGCGGTGGTCAAAACACTTTACTACATCTCCGTTTGGATAAACGCAAATGTTTTTCCTTGCTGCACATGGTGTGTCGTTGTCGTAATTTACTTTTTCTGTTGTTTCGTGATTATTCCAATGTCCGCCAAAATCTTGATTAAATTGTGTGTTGTGCTGAATACCTTGTTGTTTGCACCACTCAATCACTTTTGGAATTTCTTCTGCTGATTCTTTTGAAAGAACTGATTGTATTCTCAACTGGTCGCCTAAGATTTGTTTTGCAAGCATAATTTTAGGCATTACGATGTCGAAGTTTTTCTTACCTCTGAATTCATTCCACTTTTCTCTCTCAACAGAATCAACTGAAATTACAAGGATGTGTCCAAGTTCTTTGTATCTCGTCAAAAATTCTTCGTCAAGAAATCTTGCGTTTGAAACTATTACCATTGGAACATCTAATTTCTTTGCTTCTTCAGCTATTAGCATTACATCTTTTTTGAAAAGCAATGGCTCTCCACCTGTCAATGTAACTTGATATAAATTGTGATGAAGTCTATTTAGGCACTTAATGAAATGAGTAATCATTAAATGTTGGTCTCGTGGTTCTGGTCTTTCCCAAATTCCACACTTTGGGCAACGGTCATTACAAGCGTTTGTAATCATGTAAATTAATTCGTTGCCTTTCACTCCGTAAAATCTTCTAATTGGAGTTTTATACCACCTGTAAATACTCCATTCAATTGTCTTGAGTAAAACCATAGGAGCTACTAAAAGTGGATTCTTTACTCGCTTTGCGAATGGTCGCATTTCTCCAAGGTAATCACCGATTACATGAGTAACTCCTTGCTTGTTTTTTTTAAGACTGTATATTAGACTCATGTATATTTCCTTTATAAATTGATTCTGATGCGTCCCACATTAAAACGGTGTGTCCCTCGTAAACTGTTGCACTTGAACTTTTATATTTCTTGAAAAGCTTCATAAACTTGTTGAAACCTGAAATAGAATTTTTGTAACCGTAGTCGTGCCACAACTTTGCTTCGGGGCAAAAACCGATTTTGTATTTGCTCCGCATACGCAAACACAAATCAACATCTTCGCCAGCAGCAGTCGGAAATCTTTCATCAAAACCGAACTGCTCCACAACAAAAGATTTGATTCCAAAATTTAGCGAAGGCATATACCACAACTCCTTTCTGTCGGGAAGTAGCCACTTTCCTGCAAGTGTTCCGTTAATGTCGTGGTAATAGTCAAGAAGTGTCTTGCCCCAAGAATAAGTCATTCCTCCAACTGCTCCAAAGTCAGATTGCATAAGGAAGGAAGTCATTTGTTTATTCCAATCTTTATCTAAAATGCAATCGTGGTCGGTAAACAAAAGACAATTAGCACCTGTGGTGCTGATTGCTTTTTCTATTCCGATATTTCTTGCTCTTGCAGGTCCTCCATTTTCGTCCAATGCTATGAAGTCAACAAAGTCGTGTCGAACTTTATATTTCAAAGGGCTTGCATCGTCAACGAGATAAACATTGTCAAAGCGTTGTGATTGTTGTTGAACGCTGTCCAGCAACCTGTCAAGACAGTTAATGTCCCACTGGGTTTTGAGGTAACAAGGAATTATTAATGCACTCATTTTCTGTCAAATTATTGTTCGTCTGTTTATGGTTAGCACTGTCCCCAATGCTTGCCGGTAACGTTTTGCAGCTACAAGAAGTTGGCGATTTCGAAGCACAAAACTGTCTGCCACCACAAAACTTGATACGAAGCACAAAGCTTCATTTAACCACTGAACCGCCAATTTCTTGTAGGTGCTGTTATGTGCCGTACATTCGTCTACCGCTATAGTTTTATGTTTGATTTTCCGTTGTTACAAGTCCAACAAGCTGTCCTTAAATTTTCAAGTATAGTTTCTCCCCCATTTGAATATGCAATTATATGGTCTGCTTCTAATTTAGCTCCGTCCTGCGTAGTTTTTCCGCAGTATTGGCAAATAAAATTGTCTCTCATAAATACTTTAAACCGCAATCGTGGTGATACGGTTCTTGAAGTTTTCATTTTAATAATGGTTGCATTTTCATTATTTATGATTGATGATTTTTGCAATTCTTCTACAATCACAGGTTCAATTGTTATTGTCTCTGCAATATCTTCCTGTATTCCGTCTTGAGTATCATCTTGCATATACTCTATAAAACTATAAATAGCTTTTGTCCAGCCACCAAATTTAAGTGAATAAGATTTGTAAGAAAACCTTCCTAACATTTTCATTTCACTTGATAATGGCTGCCTGCCTAATTGTTCCCAAATCCTTTGTAGTTCGTTAAAAAGTTCGTGCTTTTCAGGTAAGGCTCTACCTATTTTGAGACCAGCCGCAATTTTCGCATTTTTCCAACTTCCAAAATGATTATAAAATGTTTGAATAGTATATTTCCCCCCATACTTTTCATAATCGGCTTGGTGTAAAATTTCTAAATTATTGTCTTGAACAATTTTTTTAAGTTCTTGAATTAACATTTCCTTGGTCGTATTAAAACCAATGCCTTTTGAACTACTTAGGTAATCTTCATTAGTAGCACAAAATACTTCAATAGCTTTTGTCCACGAACCATAGCGTCTTTCGTAAATTTTTGTCCCAAAGTTTGCTTTACTTCTGAACTCGGAATAGGTTGGTCTTCTTTCGAGTTCATTCCAAACTCGTTTTATTTCATCAAATAATTGTTCTTCTGTTTTTACTTCAACTTGTTTATCTACAATTATTATTTTTCTAATTGGGTATAAAGAAAATTCTGATGCAAGTATTTCTGCCCATTTTCTATTTTCAAAATATCTCTTGATACTTGATTCCGAAAATTTTCCTCCATTGTTTTTGTAAAATACAAATGTTAGATATTGACCATTGTTCAATTCAATAATTTTCCCAATGTCACTTTTAATTATTGATTTGGAAATCTCGTTGACTACATTAATTCCAGCTGTCTTTAAAGCATTATTCCAAGAAGTGAAGCGTTTAATAACTGTTCCTGCGGAAACTCGAGATAGCTTATCAAACTCTTTAGTCGTCATTTGTTGTCCGTCAAAATGATTAAAATAGACCCTTTTGAGTTCAGCAATTATTGAACTGTCGTCATAATTTAAAAGTTTATTTGGCTCAAATTTGTCCATCATAGTTGTCTGTCAGCGGTCTGTTTGTATGGCACATAACTCGTTAATACCCGCATGTTTTAATATTTCACTCCAAATATACCGTTTTAAAACTTTCGTCGGGAGGGCATAGAGGAAAATAAAATTAATTGGCTGAAAGTGAGTGATATGCCGGGGCTTTTAAGTCTCAAATAATTGAATTTTTTCCCTTGGCAATACAAAATGCGCATTGCGTGTTTTTGTATTGCTGTCACACGGAGCAATACAAATTGCGCATTGCGTATTTTGTATTGCCGTCAAACAAAGCTATACAAATTGAGCAACAATCATCCAATAGAATCCAATGGGCTTTTTATATTCTTCAAACTCTTTTCACTTACATGGGTGTATCGCAGGGTTGTCCTGAAATCGTTGTCCGATATCAATTGGCGAATAAATATTTTGTCTGGTCAATTGTTATCCAATAATTGAACAGCAATATTGGCCTCTGAAAGTTACGGAAAATAGATAACTACTCTCTTAAGTCGATTCAATTTCACTCAAATCCCATAAAACCTCCTTTCACTTTCAGCCTCATCACAACCCAAAAGTAATTCTCCCAGAAAACTTTCCACAACTTTCCACCACTTCAATACTCCAACTTCCCCACAAAAACCAAATCCACCGACCAATACTCAAAATACCCCGACAAAAAATCCCTGGCAACCATTCTCCCATTCGTCTTCCACTAAAAAATTGCGTAGAAATACGTAATTTCCAGGTTTGGGCCGGATACTCCCAATCATCAAATACAATGAGAAAAGGCGCCGAATGCTCCCAAATTCTGCCTCACACTCAACCCTTTATATTGACTTGAGAAAAAAAATTTGCACCGGTTTGTGTAAAATCAATCCAAATCCTATCAGTAAAAATCGCGTAAATGATTGATTTTGAATTTTTTTCTGCCGCGTAAAAGATTTTCAAATTCCATTTCATTCTTCGATTCAATTGTAAAAATATACTCACTACAGAAAAATATTTTCAACTAAAATTTTTTCAATTGACAATATTTTTTTACTTTTGAGAGGTACTTGTCATTTGATTCTAAATGACAATATTTTTTTGCTCTTCTAAACTACTTGACATTTGAAATAATACCGATTTGGTATCTGTTTTAGTCCAATCTGCGCTGCGCTTGATTGTACTAAACAGCTACTCTCCCGGTATTTACCACTGTATGATTTCATCTACGGCATGGACTAAATTAAAATGAACATTGGTATAATATGGCGAACGATAAAAATTTACGCTCGGGGACATCCCTCTTTCCTTTGGAAGCCCTCAAGCATCAGACCGGATGGCCCCAATCTCTGCTGGCGGAGTTGTGTGGGGTAAGCATCTCCCAAATGTCGAGGGTTTTTGCCGGAACACGCACTCTTTCTGTTGAAGCGGTGGCAAAACTCCGCCGTTTCTTTATTGCGCCGCTGAAAAAAAATGACAAGCTCTATCTGGCCAATCCTCAGAATTTGCCCTTCAAGAACGAGTATGCGCAACATTATCTTCAAAGAATGTTGCTTCAATTACAGGCAGAACAGGCAGATGTGGAATTGAAGTTAGACGCTATGAAGGCTCCGATTAACGCCGCCTCCGAGAGTGTTTTTCACATGGACAATCAGTTGCGCTATATAAAAGCCCATAAACTCGCTACCAAATCAGAACTCATTTCGCTGGAATATTACCAGGCCTTGGCGAGGGTGCGTTCCGGTTCCGATAGAGTGCGTAAAGTATTTCAACTGGAAGTAAGACGAGAAGGCCTGAAGGCAGAAATTTCGCACGTTGTTTCAATGTTGAATGAAATGGGTACTGATAAGAAATCGAAAAAATAGATTTTTTACGATTACGTCGGTTTGCCAAGTCCCATATTTTACAAGGCCCCAGGGCTGTAACGATTGTAAGAAGAAGGAAGATACCAAAATGTCGTCCCTCTTGGCAATGTCATTAAGTTAAGGACTTTATATAAAATAACATTCGACCCCTACAGGGTCGTTGGATCATTGCAAACAGATTGTGCTATAAACATTTGATCCATACTGGATCAGGAGATGCATGTAAACAATGCGATAAACGATCCAGTGGATCGCATGTTTATAGGTATGATCTTGACCTTGGCGATAAACGACCAAGGTCGAATGTTGATCGGTCAATTCCTTAACTTAATGACATTGCCCTCCTGGATTTTGTAATACACACCGATAGAATATTCTAATCGGACAACAATGAAAATCTTTATGAATTGTGACTATTAACTATTCCCCACCACATACATCTGCTCCAAAGACGGAGCAGCGCTGCCACCTAGCTTCTCAAGGGTAATGGCAAATGCCTGGGCCGAAGAAAAATCTTTCATGCGGTAAAGAGAATCATTGCCATTGAGGGCCACCATTCCTGCATCTACCGGAACGCCATCTACAATGGCCCAGAGCTGGTATTGCTTATCGGATGGTGGTGCGGGCAAAGATTGAATAGAGAGATATACTTCGCGCGATTCTTTGTTCCAGTAAACGGTGGCCTTCGATTCAGGTGAAAGCGGAACACCATTCATTTTCACCACCTGAGTGGATGGCGAATTGATATAAGACAATAGCTTATCCGATTGCTGATATTTTGCCTGAGTAGCGTCGAGATTTTTGGCCAGCGTTGAATTGTCATTCTGCAAGGCTACCAATTCTTTGCTGGTATTATTGTACTTATTCCAGAGCCAAATATTACCTCCGACACTTGCTATTAATAAAGTAATGGAAGCAGCAGCCATCCAATTGAATCTGCGTTTGGAATCTACAGGCAAACTGGTTGTGGAGCCCTGACTTGAATCGTTATGGGCCGAAGAAATTTCAACCACTTTGGCCTCGCGGGGTGTGTTGGCAATCTTAGACAATACTTCTGCACGAATGTGAGCTGGTGGCGTTTTGGCTTGGGCCTGAACAAGGTTCTCCAAACCGCCCATAATAGCGAGTACTTCATCCTTAATTTCTGGATAGGTAAACATCATGGTTTCTACCTCACGACTTTCTTCGTCGGAGCAGAGGCCCATGGCATACATTTCCAGAATACCGGATGCTATGTAATCTTTAACGTTCAATCAATAACAAATTTGAATGTCTCTCTCAACTTTATAATGGCATTTCTGGCCCGTGTTTTCACAGTACCCAGAGGAATTCCCAATTCTTTGCTTACTTCATCCTGGCTAAAACCCTGAAAGTACATCATATCAAGTATAACACGATGTTCCGGCAAGAGCTTATTAACTATTTCTGATACGTCCATTGATTCCTCACTTTGGCTTACGCTCATTTGGTTGTCAATCATACGTACGTTGTCTTCGGTGTTTTGGATTTTTGCCGCAGCTTTTACGTGCTTGGAGCGGGATGCATCAATGGCAGTATTCCGCGCAATATTGAGCATCCAGGTGAAAAGGCGCCCTTTAGATGGATCAAAACTATTGCTCTTCTCCCATATCTTGACAAATGATTCTTGAAGAATATCCTGTGCTACATCGTTGTTGTCGATGATTTTGGAAATCACACCATACAATGCACCTGAAAAATAATCGTACAATACACCAAACTCCTCAGGCTTTCCGCTCTGAAGGATGGCAATTAACTGCTCTTGTGTGTATTGAGGTTTAGACATTTGAAGCCGCCAAGATAAGAGCAAAATCTCTCGATTGACTTTTCTGTCCTAAATGTGACAGGGCTACCGCATCAGAATTTGAGCAGATTATCTAAATATTGATTGTCCCATCCAGCAGACAGCCTGGCTCTTCGTATACTTAATTTGGAATTTTTTTTATTCGTTCTAATAAAATTAAGCGCCATTTTTCTAATAATA
>JANMEE010000299.1:0-37021 GCA_031376645.1 Dolichospermum sp. OTE_75_concoct_329_sub
GATGTCTGATTTAGGGCCTTTATCCTTGGAAAGCCAACAAGGGGAAGTTTTTCTAGGTCGTGACTGGACAACTCGTTCTGAGTATTCTTCGCGTTGGTATAACATTCTTCCACAATTATTCTCACTTGGGCATCAATTCGACAAGCGATCGCTTCAGAATACTCAGAACGAGTTGTCCAGTCACGACCTAGAAAAACTTCCCCTTGTTGGCTTTCCAAGGATAAAGGCCCTAAATCAGACATCCCAAAGCGAGTTACCATTTGTCGTGCCATTCCTGATAACTGCTGTAAGTCTCCACCCGCACCAGTTGTGACTTCTGCTCGACCAAAAATTATTTCTTCAGCAGCCCGACCACCTAAAGCACCTGTAATTCTGGCCTTTAGCTGAGAACGGCTAATTAAACCTTGTTCTTCATTAGGCATAAACCAAGTTAAACCCTGTGCTTGTCCTCTAGGAATCAGAGTCACTTTTTGTACAGGATCATGGTCTTTGAGTAAAGTACCGACCAAAGCGTGACCGATTTCATGGTAAGCAATCAACCGCTTACTCTTACTATCTACCAGGGGAGTACCTTCCATCCCAGCAACTACGCGGTCTACAGCATCATCAATTTCTAGTAAAGTGATGCCTTCTTTGCGTCTTCTGGCTGTGAGAATAGCGGCTTCATTGAGAAGGTTAGCTAAATCTGCACCAGTAAATCCAGGAGTCCGACGAGCGATCGCTTCTAAAGATACACTCTTATCTAATTTCTTATTTCTAGCATGAACTTGTAATACTTCTAAACGACCTTTAATGTCTGGTGCATCTACCTGTACTTGTCTATCAAAACGACCGGGACGCAACAAAGCTGCATCTAGGACATCAGGACGGTTAGTAGCAGCAATAATAATAATCCCAGTATTGCCTTCAAAACCATCCATTTCTGTCAATAGCTGGTTGAGGGTTTGTTCCCGTTCATCATTACCACCACCAATACCCGCACCCCGTTGACGACCCACAGCGTCAATTTCATCAATAAAGATGATACAGGGAGCATTATCTTTCGCTTTCTTAAACAAGTCACGGACACGGGAAGCACCCACACCCACAAACATTTCTACAAACTCCGAACCGGAAATACTGAAGAAAGGAACACCAGCTTCACCGGCGATCGCTTTTGCAAGTAAAGTTTTCCCAGTTCCAGGAGGTCCAACTAATAATACTCCTTTGGGAATGCGCGCCCCTACAGCAGTAAACTTTTCAGGTTGTTTGAGGAAAGTGACAACTTCTTGTAATTCTTCTTTGGCTTCTTCAATTCCGGCTACGTCGTCAAATTTCACGCCAGTTTTCGCTTCCATTTGGAAACGAGCGCGGGATTTGCCGAAATTCATCGCTTGTCCAGGACCACCGGGAAGATTATTAGAACGACGGAACAAAAAGAACAATCCAGTAATCAATAATACTGGGAAAATCAAATTACCCAAAAGTCCCCAGATTGCCCCATCATTCCGCATTGGGTGGGCATCAAAACTGACTTGCTTTTGTTTAAGCTTTTGAATTAATTCAGGAGCATTAATCGGCAAATCTACCCGCCAACGTTGAGTGCGATTTTCGATGTCTTGGTCATTAGCTTCAATAATTGCTGTTCTACCACCATCGTAAAGATCCACATTGGTAACGCGATTTGCATCCAAATATTCTAGAAAGCGCCCGTAGGTCATGCGGGTATTGGCGGTATTTTTACCTGTATCCGCAGGAACGCCTGCAAAAGCACCTTGCCAAAAGAAAAAGACAATTACCAAAGCCAGCACTGACCAGAGTGCTACGACTCTCCAAGAGAATTTCATCTTTAATTTACCTTCTAAATGTTAATTTTCTGAACTTAATTGTCTGAACTATGATTTGTATGATTAATGTGATTTCTATGATTAGTTAATCGGTTAAAGCCAGCAATTGATCACAGAGATCATCTAAATCACATTAATCACAGTTCAGACGATGTTCTATGGCAGATCCAGGATTTTTATCAGGAATCTTAATTAAACTTAACTTAATTCTAATACAAACTTGCCCTATAAGCACAAACTCAGGGTAAAAAGCTGAACTTAAAAAGGTTGAAAACCTCTGCTTACTTAACTTCCGTAATTTTTAAGGTATAAGGTAGATATTCATTTTTCTTGTAAGAACCAATCCAAATTTGATAAGTACCTGGTAGCCATTCCCCAACAATACCGGGATTTTTACCGTCAAAGTCATCATTACACCAAGTTCCACCTGGTCCTTTAATAATCATGGTAGTATCCGCAGGACTTTGGACTACGAATTTCAGGTAATCAAATTTACTAGTGAGTTTCACCGTATGGTCTGGGGCTTGATCCATAAATCCTTTACATGGTCCAGTTGGTTGTGTTTCTGCTTTTCCTGCTATTTTGTTTCCCGGTATTGCACCACCACTCATACCCCTAACTGTCAATGGATCTGGAGCAAATGGATGTTGAATAGTCACATCTTCAAAAATTGGTGAAGCTGGTTGAGCATGAGCCACGGGATTAAATCCGGCTGTAACGCAGAGTATCACTATGATTCCTGTCGTCAACGCTGTTTTTGACATTGAAATTATAGAAGATTGCTAAATACTTTTAAAGACATGAGTTCACGGTCTCAAGTTCCTTTGGAGAAAAGACTTGAGTACCGCAGGGGGAAGTTTAGATTTTAGATTTTAGATTTTAGATTAAAAAATTTGGTACAAGCCCCGTCATTCTCACAACGGAAAAATTGTCAATCCAAAATCCAAAATCTTAAATCCAAAATTGAGTGCCCCCATACCCAGTAATTAATTATTATTAATTGCCTGATTTAAACGGGATTTATCTAAACCAATCTGATTAAGTAGTAGCCAAGATTGGATTAGGTCTGGACCATGTACATCCCCGGTCAAGGCAGCTCTGAGCGATCGCATGACTAAGCCTTTTTTCACATTCTCTGTTTTCACAACTTGCTTAATAATACTTTGGGCAGTATCTGCTGATAGCTCTGTCTGAGCTTCTAAAGCTGCGATAATTGCTTGTATTACAGTCTTAACACCTTCCTGCTGTAGTTGTTGACTGCCTTCTTCCGTCAATTCTACCCCATCAGTAAAAAATACTTTAGTCATCTCCACAGCATCTACCAATCGAGTCAAACTAGCAGCAATTAACCCCACTAGCTGTTCTAACCAAGGCCGTTCCCTCCCACCTGTAAATTGATAACCAGCTTTTTCCCAGTAAGGAATAAGTAAATCTGTCAGCTTATCAACTGGCATAATATGCAGATATTGGCTATTCAACCAATCCAATTTATCCCAGTCAAATTTAGCGCCAGCTTTATTCACCCGCTCAAAGCCAAAATCCTTAGCTGCTGATTCTAAATTGAATATTTCTTGGGTAGAATCCGCTGGCGACCATCCCAGCAAGGTCATATAATTTACTAAACCTTCCGCAGTAAAGCCCATATTCTGAAAGTCACAAATGGAAGTGACTCCATCTCGCTTCGATAGTTTTCGCCCTTCTTGATTCAAAATCAAAGGTGTATGGGCAAATTCGGGAATTTTTGCACCCATAGCTTCATACAGCAAAATTTGTTTAGCTGTATTAGCAATATGGTCTTCACCGCGAATAACATGACTAATTTGCATATCAATGTCATCTACGACCACCACAAAATTATATAGTGGTTGACCAGTACCATCAGTAGTAGCACGAGCAATGACCATATCACCACCCAAATCGCTACCGCGCCAACTCATTTTCCCTCGGACTAGGTCATTCCAAACAATTTCCCGGTTATCGGCGATTTGGAAACGAATGACGGAAGAACGCCCTTGTGCTTCAAACTCAGCCCTTTGTTCTGGGGTAAGGTGACGGTGACGGTTATCATAGCGAGGGGCTTCGTTTCTGGCTTTTTGCCCTTCTCGTAATGCGTCCAATTCCTCAGATGTAGTGTAGCAGCGGTAAGCTAATCCTTGATCTAGAAGTTTTTGAACTGCTTCTTTATAAAGGTCTAGGCGTTGAGATTGGAAAAATGGACCTTCATCCCAGTTCATTCCTAACCAGCGTAGTCCAGCCAGAATGTTATCTGTATATTCTGGACGCGATCGCTCTAAATCTGTATCTTCGATTCTTAAAATAAACTTGCCATCATGGTGACGGGCAAACAAATAATTAAATACAGCCGTTCTCGCTGTACCAATATGTAGGTTTCCGGTAGGACTCGGAGCTATGCGGACTCTGACGGTCACAGTTGATTCTCTCTTTTATAAATCACGATTACACTTGCTTGAATAAAGGCTTATGAGCTTTTTTTTATAAACTCACTATCTCATATTCTGTATTTTATAACGGGACTGACGGGGCTCGAACCCGCAACTTCCGCCGTGACAGGGCGGTGCTCTAACCAATTGAACTACAGTCCCTTGAGTTCGATTTAACTTGCACTCTTACGATTATGCCTATTCTTTTTAGATTTGTCAAGTAGTTTGAGAAAATTTTTTTTTATTCGGAATTTGCTAGTTAGAACAATACCTTCGCTATTTTTTTGTAGGTTGGGTTGTATACTAAAAATGGCTTAATCATTTGATTCTATGGGTAGGGGTTTAGCAGTGCTAATTGGTGTCAACTTAACGGAAAACCCATAGCCCGACTGGGAATGAATTCCCAGTCTAATAGCGGAAGTCATCTAAAGATGACTGAATACTAGGAAAATTTATTAGTCCGTTTTAACGGACTTCAGCTATTAGACAGGGAATTTATTCCCTGGCGGGTGTGGAAGCAAACAGATAAGCCATTTTTAACTTAAGTTGATACCAATGAGCTTTTGCTTTACCCCTACGAATCTAGGTTTTTCGTAATTTCATAAAAGTCCATTTCCCAACAGTGCTTAGTATAGCTTGCTTCCCGTAGAATATCCCCGACTACTGAATCCTTCTTCATGTTTCTAGATGCTTCAATATTTCTATTTGCATCTGTTTGTATTGCTGCCTTAACAAGTTTTTGCTAGTTGTAATTTCGGTAGAAGCCGTAATATTTTTACTTTGTTGCACCCAATTTTTCAAGTTTTGCGTTTGTGGTGGAGAAATGCTGATACTAAACATATTAGTACAGCTATGAGGGGGTTCTAAGGTAAAGAAAAGTAAAGAATAAGACTCATTTTCTGCTAATGACCACACCAGTTTTAGATTTTGGGAACTTTGCATATCTAAATAACATGGGAGCCACTTAGGAATCAGGTCTCGGTCGTAAAGTAATGTTATCCATAACAACATCGGATGGGGATGTGTAATAAAAATAAATCGAGTGTAGCGTGTAGTATAAGCATAATTTTGAATTTCTGATTGTGGCAACATTAACCACAAAGAAGTTGTAGATACTTTTTCTTCATTAATTAGCTGGGGAAAGACAATTTCTTGAATTGGTTTACTTGCAGGCCAAAT
The DNA here is from genome assembly GCA_031376645.1 of Dolichospermum sp. OTE_75_concoct_329_sub. Classification (GTDB taxonomy): domain Bacteria; phylum Cyanobacteriota; class Cyanobacteriia; order Cyanobacteriales; family Nostocaceae; genus Dolichospermum. The sequence continues at coordinate 5,447 of JANMEE010000299.1, forward strand.
GAATTGGTCTTCAACCATTATTTTTGTTTTAGATAACTCAGCATTTCTCAAATTCGAAGCTAAAGATAGTTTGTTAAGAGATTGTTCTATATTTTCCAAAATTTTGAGGATTTCTGTCATAGTTTGGGGACGTTGCTCCGGCTTTTTCGCTAAACAATTCATAATTAAATCATTTAGCTGCTGCGGGATTTGGAGACGGGGTTTAACATCAGATATATGTTTCGGCGGTGCAAATAAATGCACTTGATACCAAGCTCCAAAGCCTTCTGCTTTTGGTTGCCAAGGTTTTTGTCCTGTCAACATTTCAAACATCATGACACCTAAGCTATAAATATCTGAACGATTATCTATATCTCCACCGTCTAATTGTTCAGGAGAACAGTATGGTAAAGTTCCATAAAATTCTTCATCGGTGGTAATTGATTCTGTACTATCTAGGAATTTAGCAATCCCAAAATCCAATATTTTAACTAATTTACCTAATATAGGATCTGGGGTAACAATAATGTTAGCTGGTTTAATATCTCTATGGACTAATAAATGAATTTTTCCGTCAATGTTGACACCTTGATGAGCGCATTTCAAACCTAAACAGATTTGACGTGATAGATTGAGAAATATGGGTACGGGTAGAGGAATTAATTCCTTTAAACTTTGTCCAGATAAATATTCCATTACATAATATGGGTTGCCATTACTAGTTACACCATAATCATAAGCATGGACAATATGAATACTTTTTTGGCTTAAAGCTGCACTGAGAAGAGCTTCACGGTTAAAGCTTGCTTGTATTTGAGGATCAATAATAGTTTGAGATAAAAACTTAATAGCAACTAGTGTTCCTCCTAGCAGCACATCTTCCGCTAAAAATACCTCACTCATGCCACCCTTCTCAATTAATGATTTAATTTGATAACGGTTAGCTACCAACTCCTGATTTTGTGGAGGTAGGTATGGACTGTTGTTCACTTCAAATAACCTCTATAGTCAAGATATATAGGACTAATATTTGATTTTGGGATGCACGTAGGGTGCGTTAGTGCCAGCGTAACGCACCACTTATCTAGCTTAAGGTACGTTACGGCTATGCCTAACGCACCCTACAAATACTTAGAGTTTTCAAAATTCAAATACTATTGCTATAGCAGGGAACAGGGTTAAAACTCTTTTGATATATGGCTGTTTAGGTAAATTTTGTATTTAATTCAAGTGTATACCGCTATAGAGTTCATTTTGAATTATGACTACTTGGACTTGAACCTTTTTTAAAAAAACTATCAAACACCTTACCTAACCACAATTTAACATAACCTTTAATTTTGTTTTTGTCTTTATTTAAATTGTGTGTTATTTGTAATTTGATTTTTTCATAATCAATTTTTAGTAAATTTTTAGCTTCCTGACTGGAAACATTGATATTTTTTAAATGATTGAAATTTACACAATCACTTAAATATTGACGTTGTATAGCACTTAAAGTCACAGTCATAACTTTTGGTTGATTATTTGGGTTTTCTAAGGTAAAAAATAATAGATGGTAATACCCTGTTTTTTCTAAAGCTTTGACAACTTTTTGCCCAATTTCATTTTTCATGTCCAAGTAGTTGGATAGCCATCTGGTCAGAAAAGATTCTTCATTGGATAGCATGATTACCCATAACACCATTGGATATACATGAATTTGGCTAATAAATTCAGTATGATGTTTATTATTAATAAATTGATCAATTTCTTTTTGGGGTAGCATTGCCCAAAAGGTGGGAATAACACCTTCTTGTATATATAAAAGATGAGAAAATCCAATTGGTGCTGTTGGTTTATTCTTTGGCCATTTTTTTTGCAAACATTCTTTTTCAGTAACAGATGTCACCGGAATTAATTCTACCGCTGGTGTGGGAGTAAAATTCTGATTATCCCTTGTGTGATCATTAATTAATAGATTTTTTTTATCTAATTGTGTTTTTATTTTCTCTAAAACATTTAATATTTCTTGAACGTTTTGGGGTCTTTCATTGGGATCTTTAGCTAAACAATGGATGACTAATTTTTGTAATTCATCAGGGACTTCAACTTGAGGATTTACCTCTGCAAATGTTAGCGGATTTTTAAAATGATGAATTTGGTACCAAGTACCGAAAGATTGACTAGCATTATCTAAGGGATGTTTCCCCGTTAACATTTCAAACATTAACAGTCCCAAGCTGTAAATATCAGAGCGGGCATCTATTTGTTTTTGTCCTTCCATGTGTTCTGGGGATGAGTATGGTAAACTACCAATAAAAGATTCGGTTAGTGTCATTCCCCCAGTTTCTGTTAAAAATTTAGCAATCCCAAAATCAAGAATTTTTACCATTTCTGATTTTTTTCCGATTTCGTTAATGAATATATTTTCTGGTTTGATATCTCTGTGAACTATAGGATAAATTTTACCTTTGAGGTGAACACCTTGGTGAGCGCAATGCAGTCCTAAACATATCTGCTGACAAATTTCTAAAAATATGGGTAAATTTAAATAGTTTTTTTGGATAATTCGGTTTAATGGTCTACCGCGCAAATATTCCATCACATAAAAGGGAATTTTATTATCAGTTACTCCATAGCTTAATAAGCGGACTATATTCTGACTTTTTTTACCTAATTGGGCGCTAACAAAAATTTCTCTGCCAAAACGTTCTGCTACCTGCTGACTACTCAGACGTAATGTGAGCATTTTCACTGCGACTAGCATACATCCTTTAGCAACATCTTCTGCTAAGTAGACTTTTCCCATTCCTCCTTCTCCAAGTAAATCTCTGATTAAATAACGGTTATTTAATAACTTGTCTATAAAGATGTCTGGTTTTTCTGATTTTGTTGTGTTGTTATTCATAAGTCAGGAATTAGAATAATCTATAGAATTAATTTTTGATTTCGGAAATATTAGCTAAGGTGGGCATTGCCCACTCTACTTAAAACTTTTTCAACTATCATTTATAGTCCCTAAATAACTTTAAAAAGTGGGTTGATTTTTAATGATATCAAGGCTTATTTTTTTTGCTATACTACGCTATCAATAAGACCTAATTATTGTTAAAAGTTAGGTATTTTGAAGCGGCGTAATAAGCTAGTCAGTGGAGATTCAATTTTCAGTTTAAAGGCTAAAATTTGGGTTTGTTGTAAGCCATTAAAATTATTATCACTAATCAAAATTAGTGATGATTGTCCATCAGGTAGTTTTCCACCCAAGGTCAGGCCCTCAATATTATCTAATGATACATCTAAAGTTCGTAAATCTAACAGGAGTTTTTTCTCTGCTGGCTTGATTTTATCAGGGTCAATTTCGGCAATGCTGTCTAGGTTATGAATGTCAGTGGCATTATCTAAGGAAACCTGAAATAAAAAAACCGTAAATCCCAAACCTGTGAAACTTCTCTCTATACTGAGAAAGTGTCCTTCGTTATCGAGGGCTAGTAAATCGGGTAAGCCACTGGCAAATTTACCCGTAGGATTAAACAAGGGTGTAACTGGTTGTGTTTGGTAGAGAAATTCCCGTTCTGGCTGCTTGGTTAAAAGGTTATATTCCAAAATGCGGCTAGAAGTACCAACACCGGATGTAGCTGCTACACCATCTTGAATTAAGGCATTTTCTGTGGCTGTAAATAGGAATTTTTGATTAGGTGTAATGGTGAGACTTTCAAAGGCTAGATTGTTGCGGATGCCTTTTTGCTTTTGGGAATCTGGTAAAAATTTATCTGGTATGGGTAGGGTGCTAATTGTTTTTCCAGAAGCCAGCGCGAATTCTTTAATAAACGGATTTACCAATCTGTCTACATCACCTTCAGAAGACACAAATATAGTATCTTTACTGGTGAGGGCAATTCCTTCTGTATCAGTGGTATTTGGTAAAAATGGTTGATTATTGGTATCTAATAAGTTTGTTACTGCTACGGGCAGAACATTGTTATTGGTCAATTTACCTTTACTAAGATCAATTGTTAAAGTGTAAAAACGAGGTGGTGCTTTTTCTCCTCTATCATCAGATATTGCGTAGTATAGATTATTTTTAGCATCGTAAGTAATTCCCGATAAACCACCAACTTCGGTTTTTTGGAAAATTAAACCTGTGGGTAAGATAGCTTGTCCGATAAATTCTATGCTATTGACAATTGAAGAGGCGGAAACTAAATTACTAAACAGAAAACTAATCAGAATTAGTGGAATAATTAAGATGAGAATTAAGGACAGTTTCCGAGGTTTTGAGAGACGTGGCATATAGGAGAATCCAGGAGTACAGGAGTCAGGAGTCAGGAGTCAGGAGTCAGGAGTCAGGAAGAAGGAGTCAGGAAGAAGGAGTCAGGAAGAAGGAGTCAGGAAGAAGGAGTCAGGAAGAAGGAGTCAGGAAGAAGGAGTCAGGAAGAAGGAGTTAATAAACCACGTTCGCGGAGCGTCCCGTCAGGGATAGGTACGAAGGACACGAAGGAAGAAGGAAGAAGTTTTATGCACTTGCAAAAAAGTTGACTAGCCAATCTTTGACGGTACGGGTGGCGCGACAATCATCTTCGTTGTAGTCTTGGATGATGGCTAATAGGCTGCGATCGCCTGTTTCTAACCATTTATCATACCAGTAAATACATTTAGCGCCATTGGCTGCTTGTTCACGCCATTCAAACCCTAGCCAACGGGCAATGCTTTTTAACGCATAACTATCTATGGGTAAAGCCACACTTTGAATTAATTGTTCATAGATATCAATAAACCGATTGAGTAGAGGATGAATTTGGGAAGATGGTGTGCGATACAGTTTACCAAGGCGTTTAACTGTATCTACTTCATAAGCACAAAAATGATAAATTGGTGCTTGGGGATATTGATTAACTAAATTCAGAAATTGCTGCCAAATTAATGGTTCTTGCTCTGGTGTTTCAGCTAAAAAAGCATAAAATTGTTCGGTGTTAGCTAGTCTATCCACCACTAAAACACCTAAAAGATAATTTAAATTTAAATCTGGCTGGGCTTCAATATCAAAATAGAGTTCAATGGGGGCTGTAAAAGTCAAATATTCTAAAGAAAAGCAATCAGCAAGAATTAAAGGTTGTTTAGTGTATGCTGATTGGGCTTGTATAACTAATTTAGCGGCCACATTACTATCAAATCCTATGAGGTTTTCTAATGTGCTAGGATCGGTGTGAGCCAGTGATTCTAAAGTGGTGATAGCCAAATTTTGTAGTTGCGTGTAGCGAATGGGTGTTACACCTGGTAACAGGGAAAGGTGTTCCTGATATTGGGCGACCGCATAACAATAATTATACCAAGGACAAAGGGTACACTTTTGCCGAGAAATAAAAATTTCTGGTGCTTCTGCCGAGTCAATGACTTGAGTATATTCATCTAAAATATCTAACATTTGTGGTGTCCATTTATCTAAATCCACCAGGTATGTTTTATCCTTATCTCGCAATATCAGCCCAGCTTTACTGAGAATTACATCTTGAACTGTGGCTAAAACTTGGGCATGAAAGGCAATAACTACTTGATATTCTTGCTTAGGACGTTTACCCAATTCAATATTAACTGGGACATAGTTCCAATTACCAAAACGGGACTCCCCTGGCTGTTTGACAAGTAAATCCGGGCGACTCAGCAAAGTATATTTTTCACGGTATGTAGTTAATAGCACACCACGACGAATATAACTAACTCCTTGCTGCATCAGTTCTAGAGTTGATGTTGCTCCGGCTTGCCAATCTCTTGAAGTATAATTGGGTTCGTAGTAACTTAACTTTCTGACTATCCGCTGATGATGAGAAATTTTGTCCTGTTGGACTTTTAGCACTAACTCATTGGCAATCTCGCGCTCAAGGTAATCACCGTGAACATCTAAAAAAGGTCGCCGCTGACAGCGTTGAAATTGCAGTAAATGTTGAGCATTAATTAACATCCTTACAGCAGATCGCAGATCAATGAGGTACAGAATCTAAGTTCAAAGCTAGACAAAAAGCCAGTTTTGCTCCTGACTCCTGCTTTATTAAGAATTGAATTGTTCAGCAAAATATTGTAATCCTGATTGTGATTTTTCATGTTCAATAACAAACACATTAGAGTAAAGATTAGCAATAACTTGTTTTCCTTGTTGAGTCAAGGATAAATAACGCAGACCATCTGTAATATAAGGATAGACACTATTCCAATAAAACTTGGCGTAGTTTTTCCGTAAATCTCCAGGATTTTGATATCCTAAAAGTTTAGTTACACCAGTTTCTTCAAATTCATAGTATAAACTGGTAATTTTTTTCAAGTAACGCGGGTCGCTTAATTGACCAATTAAATCAGCAGCACGGACTAAACTAGCAAAACTATGGGAATCGTGGTGATCATCTACCGCAGGTACGGGAAATCTCGTTAATTCAATATTACTTTTAATGACTTCTGCATCAATGAGCGGATGTCCACCAAACCGCTCATCAATAAATTGTTTAGCTCTATCTACATGATAGGGGGTAAGACTAGCATCAGAAGCGCCAAAGGGGAGGGAAATCATACCACCATCTTGACCGGTAGCATATAAACCTTCAGATTCTTGATCTTGACGACAAACTCCTTTGACATAGCCAATATCGTGACAGAGGAGGGAAATAATACAATGAAGCCAATCTTCGCAGGAAACTCCACCTTCACGGATATGTTTACCCCGCAAAATTTCTTGTCCTACCAGGGTGACAAGTACGGAATGTTCAACATTATGGTATAAAGCATCACTGTTTGCGATGTTTTCCAAAGCCATATTACCAGCCCAAGCAATGATGTCTTGATAATTAGTGTTTAGACCACCATAGGTGCGTTGATATCCTTCCCGCACTTGATTGACGAAAGCATTAATTATAATTTCAGTGGTATTGAACATACGGGGTTCTCAAACTATATGTTTAATATATTCGGGTTTTTTGGCTGAAGCTATATGAAAAGGAAATATTTATAACTGATCAACAGTTATTTTCCCAGCTTACATGATTTTATTGATTTTTGGCTAGTTTAACCCTCTGCTCTGCAAAGGCGGCACCCATGACATAGAGTGTAAATCGTTTTTTGTTGATTTTTGCAACTCTTTATCATTTATCTGCCCATTTTGAGGCTAAATATTGCTACACTAAATTTCATACAAAATTATAACTTTTGTCATCTGCACCTTGTGAGAGCATAAGGATCAGCTTTCGGGTGTATTCAAGATAAGAAAGATAAAAGAGCAAATCAAAACATGGTAGAATCCCTCAGAAAACCAGGCTTTGACGAAATCCGTTCTGGAGTTAAGTCCCCTGCCAAGGAAACCCTTTTAACACCAAGGTTTTACACAACCGATTTTGATGAAATGGCGCAGATGGATCTTTCCGTCAATGAAGACGAATTAGAAGCCATTATCGCAGAATTTCGCGTTGACTACAATCGCCATCACTTTGTGCGAGATGCTCAGTTTGAACAATCCTGGGACAGTATTGATGGAGAAACTCGCAAATTGTTCGTTGAATTTCTCGAACGTTCTTGTACAGCAGAGTTTTCCGGTTTCTTGTTATACAAAGAACTCGGCCGGCGCTTAAAGGATAAAAGCCCTCTTTTAGCTGAAGGCTTTAACCTAATGTCACGGGATGAAGCCCGTCACGCTGGGTTCTTAAACAAAGCCATGTCAGACTTTAATCTTTCTCTAGATTTAGGGTTTTTGACCAAAAGCCGTAGTTACACCTTCTTTAAGCCCAAATTCATCTTCTACGCTACCTATCTTTCTGAAAAGATTGGTTATTGGCGCTATATCACCATTTATCGTCATTTAGCAGCCCATCCTGAAGATCGGATTTATCCAATTTTCAACTTTTTTGAAAACTGGTGTCAGGATGAAAACCGTCACGGTGATTTCTTTGATGCGGTTATGAGAGCGCAGCCACAAATGTTGAATGACTGGAGAGCAAAACTATGGAGTCGCTTCTTCCTGTTGTCTGTATTTGCAACTATGTATCTCAATGATATTCAACGCAAGGATTTCTATGCTTCTTTGGGTTTGGATGCGCGAGAGTATGATATTCACGTAATTAAGAAGACCAATGAAACTGCTGGTAGAGTCTTCCCTGTGATGTTGGATGTTGAGAACCCAGCTTTTTATCAGCGTTTAGATGTTTGCGTCCAAAATAATGAAAAATTGGCGGCAATTTCTAGCTCTAATACTCCCAAGTTCTTGCAATTCTTCCAAAAATTCCCAATCTATTTATCTCATGGTTGGCAGTTATTACAATTATATCTGATGAAGCCTATTGATGCGGTTTCTGCTCACGGTCAAGCTCGTTAATTTGAGTTTAATTTTTTCTTGAGGAGGTGGTTTTGTTTTTGACAAAACCACCTTTTTTATTGTTTATCGAAAAAGGGAACATTGAACATAGGGAAATCTGTCAATAAAGTTCAATGAATCATTGAACGCGGATAAACGCAGACAAACGCAGATAAAGATGTGTTAAATATATTAAGTGAAACTCAACTTTGTAGACTGTCATCTATCATCTATTATGCACAAACGGTTTAGATATCAATTACCATTTCTGCTGACATTTTTTTTATTTACTACCCACATTCAGCAGGTAATTTAAGACAAAAAATAATATTGGTGGGAAGATGCACCAAAGAACTGCAAAATCAGTTTTTGTCTATCGGTGAGTTTAATGGAAGATTTAATCCCATTGATAAAAACTAGATGAACCGACTGAAAACATTGAAGAATCCATCTTAAAGTAGGCTTTGCAGTAAGTTTACCTTTTTGATTAGGAAGTTCAGCATTGGCAGTTTTTAATGCTTCTCGTAGTTGAAGTTGTCCGAAGCTATAAACCATAAGAGCTAATGTCATTATCATTGCCAATGCCATAATCCGCTTAGTACTTTTAAGAAAAACTCGTGAGGCAAAAAATAAAGGGTCTTTGATAAAACGAAACCCTCTTTCTGTAGTTTGTTGAGCTTTATACTCTTGTAAAATTAGTTCATTAGTCCATTTTTTTTCGTCTAATAAGTTGGTAGCTAAAATAAACTTTCCTGCTTGACGCTGATGGGTTTTAATCACAACTTCATTTTCAATTAAATTGGCATGAATGTGGTAGCTATAGTGACTAACTTCATCACCTGGACGAGGTTTTCCTCGACGTTTGTAATGAGGTTTGGCTACAACTTCTACTCCGTTTAGTTGATGATAATTTAGCGTTTTCTCGAAATCCTTTGCGGCACTGAGTGCATCGGCTTCACAGGCAAATTCTTTTACTTCTAGACTTTTAAGATTCTTTGTTTTTGTGGTTAGTGACTGTTCAATTTTCTGAGATAACTTTTTTAGGTCAGCTTGCTTACGTTTTTCACTTTCTACGACAATCCACTGTTGTTTAATCCCTGCGTATTCACTGCATACTGAGCAAAAACTATAACCTTTATGCAAAGCACTTTTACTGAACTGTTCAGGCAATAAAATTTGCAGTAATTCTTGTGCTGCCTTTATAGTTAACGGTACTCGGCTGATCCAATTTATATTTTTACTACATTGACTTAAATTGGCTTCTGTATAAAAAGCCGCGTCCATTACATATACTTCTGGTTGGTTTTCCAGCCATTGAGACTGAAATTCTTTAATCATCTTTGGAAAGGCATTCTGATCTAATTCGTTGCCATTTCCTAATTGCATAAACAGTGGAATTCCTTCTGCTCCTACTGTTAATAAAGTTAATGTAAATTGTTTCAAATCTGGTCTATGGTCACGGGAGTAACCGTGAGTAATTGTTATTGGTACTGGTTCACATTCTTCTTCTATATCTTGTTTTATTTCTGGTGAATTCTGTTCTAATTCTTCTGATGTTTCATATTTTCCATGAACTGATAGACTAGTCCCATCAATATGAGCATTTCCTATCTTTATTCCCCACCGATTTACCATGGCACTGGCTATTTTCAAGAACAACAGTGTTACACCATATTCATATAATTGTTCTAGTACCCTTCCTATTCTACTATCGTTTAGATATTCAGCTTTTACGCCTTCACCAATTAGATGTTCTGTCGCAATACCAGCAAAAAATTCACTAAACAGATATAGTGGAGCAGTTAAAAACCCCATGCAGTTAATAATCATGGCTTTCACTACAAGTCCGGCACTCACCTTCTCTTGCTCATGAGTTCCCAATTCTTGATCTATTATCTCCACAATGCCTATATCATCTATAATTCCTGCTATTAGCCCTAAATGACCTATGTCTTGAACTTCTATTTCTATGTCCATTGTCGTCTTCGCTACTTTAAATATACTTAGTTATTGGGTTTAAATAAATATTTTATAATTTTACCTGCTGAATGTGGGTTACTAACTTATTACCTGCTGCTGCTGAGGTTGTCTGTTCTCCGAGTATTAAGGAATCGAAAATAGCTGGATATTATGATAGATATGGCAGTAGAGGCAGTAATGGCCGGAGTGGTAGAGACGGCCGCAGTGGGACAAATCAGACGATAAATGCTGATGGTTCGGCGGTCAATCTTGACTTATCTGGGAAAGATGGTGAAGATGGGGAGGATGGTGAACCGGGTTCTCGGCCTAGTTGTAGGAATCATCGGGAAGAAGGACGGGATAATATTAATGCCCCAAATGGCGGTAATGGTGGTAGCGGTGGTCAGGGTGGCAATGGTGGTCAGGGTGGCGATCTGACTGTCTTTTATATGAATTTGGTAGATTTAAAGAAAATTGCCGTTCGCGCTGTTGGTGGCGAAGGTGGCAGGGGTGGAAGAGGTGCTAGAGGTGCGGTGGGTTGTTCCTGTCGTCAGCGACGTTGGGAGAGAGAAAGCTGTACAGGAAGCTCTAATACTCCTAATCGTCAATGTACTCAAAAGGTTTATCGCTGTTATGATGGCAGTGATGGCAGTGATGGTAGTAATGGCCGTGATGGTAGTAATGGCCAAGTAGGAATTTTAAGTATAGTTAATGGTAAAGAAGTTTTAGCAGATGATAAACCAACTGCGGAACTAAGAATTTCTCAATTAGTAAATCAACAATTCAATCTTTCTAAAAATAAATGGCAAATTCGTCAAGGGGCAAAATCTTTACTTGCTATTGGTTCTATAATTGCTGATGAATATCGAGAGTTTGAAAAGCGTTTAGAGGGAAGTTTTAAATTAATTTGGTCAGAAAAACAGGCTATTAATAATTTCACTAATCAATCTATAAAACTTACTTTAAATGATGCTCAACAAATAGATATTGCTTTTCCTGAAAATCTCTGGGTTGATGGTAACGCTAAAACTACGGGAAGTTTGACAGAGTACACAGTGAATCATGCTATTCTTCAAGAAGATGTAACAAGATTAGCTGTAGCTGAATTTGCTAATTCCGGACAAAATCTTAGTTTGAGAATAGTTGATTTAGGCGGCAAATCTGATGTAATTAATACTCAGTTTAAAATCAAATATCGAGCGCAGGATAATTTTGATGATTCTCTTAATGCTCAAACTGTATATGAAGGAGAAATTCCCGCAGCATTGGTAAGTCGCAATTATAATAATTTTACTCTAGCTTTGGGTAAGTTGAGAATTCCTATTCAATCTTTAAATCCTGGTGTAAAGGTTGATATTGAAGTCGCAGCAATTCGTTCTTTAAATGGACGTTCTGCACAGCAAAAAATTAGTTGGCAGGGGGTAATTCGTAAACGGTGATAAGATTTAGATCCCCGACTTCTTAGAGAAGTCGGGGATCTTATTTACCCATGTTACGTTTAAGTTTTTCTAATTCGTCTTGGGTTTCCCAACGTTGAAATGTATTTTCTAAGTCATCAAAATTACTATTAGAATTAGTAGTATTCCAACCTTGAGTTTCTAAACGTTGTTGGGTTTGGGCTTGAGTTCTGGCTGTTTGGGCTTCCGCTGCTTTTGTTTGTACTTCTTGACGACGCTGTTGAATTTTGCGGAGTAGTTCCTGGGATTGGCTAATGCGTTCTTTTAAACCTTGCATCTGTCCCCACATCTGATTTCCTTCCCGCAGTAGAGCAGCTTCTCGTGCTTGGGCTGGTGTGACTAAATCTTGTCTACCTGCGGCTTGGGCTTTTTGAATACGGATATGCCACTTTTGGATTTCTTGGGCTGTGGAGAGAATTTCATCTTGCGATCGCTTCTCTTGCAATTGTAACTCGGCGATTAACTTTAATGTATCTTCTTCTTGTTCCCGCAGTTGTTCTAAAAGGGCTTCTAACTCTAAATGAGGGTTATTCCGCAAAAATTCTTCTAACCGACTTTCTAAAAACCGACTTAAATCATCAAATAAACTCACGGTTAAAAACTCCAATTTTCGGATATTGTGACCATTTTATATCAGGGAACAGGGAACAGGGAACAGAAAAATTTTCTTCCTTCTTCCTTCTTCCTTCTTCGTGTCCTTCGTGTCTTCGTGGTTCATTAACTCCTGACTCGGTGACAAATTAAATTGGTGTTACCCAATATTTAATTCCTTGGATAATTTTTTGTTGTAATCCAAACTTAGGTAAATCATCTTCACTCCAGCCTAAATAAGTCCAATGGGGAAGATCACTAACTACAGTTTGAAACCAGCCATTTTCATTTAAAGCCTGTCTTTGGGCTGATGTTGATACTTGTAAATCAATTGCTAATCCCCAAAGATGCTGTGATGTACCTGGAGGGGCAACTAAACCGAGAATTTTGGTTTCTTCTCCGGTTTTTACTCGTGTTAAGGTTTCACTATTGGCATATTTATTCCAAAATCTTAAATTGGTGGCAAAATTGCGAAGACAATCACCAGCGTAACCTGATTTAAGAGGAATATTTTCTAAACTTTTGGCTTTATTTAACGCTGTTGCGGCTGTTTTTTGTAAATAACATTCTTGAGTACCATCTACTAAAGCTATACTGATTGTTTTTTGAAAAGATTGTGTTTCTGATTCGTTATCTAAAATAACTTTTTGCGGTAAGTTAATTCCTACTGCCTGATTAATAAATACTGTTCCATAGGCCCGCAGTAAAGTATATTCAAAAGTGTCAATTTCAGGAATCGTGGGGATTTTGTTGGCAATTGCTGCTAAAAACCGCTGTTGATCATCTAATTGCTGATCGGGAATAAATGGTGTATCTACAGATGTTGTTGAATTATGACAAGGCCCGTTGGAGTTAGTTGTACATTCTTGAGTAATTTGAGGTGGTTGTATTGACTGACTTTGAGAAATTTTATGAACAGATACTAAGGTAATACTAACAAAAATAATTATAGTAACGAATGCTGCTATATTCAGAATTAGTTTCATGAAAATATTACTTATTTTGAAAATTTCGATTTGATCATATCGTAATATCTAATCAGACTTTTGTATTATTAGATTGATTATATTTATACTTAACCATTTTTATGAAAACGATGAATTTTAAGAACTCCCGCATCCAAAGTTTAGTTATTTATGGAATACTAGGAGCGATCGCTCTTGTGATGTTATTTCCATTACTATGGCTAATCAGTACAGCATTAAAATCACCAACGGAAAATATTTGGCAGTCACCACCACAATTATTACCCAATCAACCGACATTAGAAAACTTCTCTAAAGTTTGGCAATCTTTACCCTTTGGAACTTATTTATACAATAGTGTGTTAGTATCAGTATTAACTGTTGGTTTAAATTTGCTATTTTGTTCCTTAGCGGCTTATCCCTTGGCCAGACTATCATTCGTGGGTAGAAACGGAATTTTTATGGCGATTGTGTCAACAATTATGATTCCGTTCCAAATTGTCATGATTCCTTTATATATTTTGACAGTGCAACTAGGGTTGAGAAATACTTATTTAGGTATAATATTTCCTAGTTTGGCTTCTGCTTTCGGTATATTTTTGTTACGGCAAGCCCTGATAGGTGTGCCAAAAGAAATTGAGGAAGCTGCTCGTTTAGATGGTAGTTCTGAGTTAGGATTATGGTGGCATATAATGCTACCTGCCATTCGTCCAGCATTAATTACTTTGGCTATCTTTGTGTTTATTGGTGCTTGGAGTGATTTTTTGTGGCCTTTGATTGTTATTCAGGATGAAAGTTTATATACTTTACCCTTGGGAGTCGCTAAGTTAGCGGGAACATTTTCTTTGGATTGGCGCTTAGTGGCTGCTGGTTCAGTAATTTCTATTACTCCAGTGTTAATATTATTTTTGTTTTTACAAAAGTACATTGTCCCTACGGATACTGGGAGTGGAGTCAAAGGATAAAAAATACAGATCAAAAAAATGTCTAATTTAGATTTAGAAAAGATTATTATTCCTTGTCCGATGACATTGACAAGTGATACCTCTGCCATTATTGCTGTCAGATTAATGAGTCAGATAGATAATGTTTGTCATTTTACTAAGGATTTAGGTGCAAACATTCATTTTCAAAACGTGGAACAGTCCTGTTGTGTTCTCGTTCTAGATCAAGAAAAATTAGTAGGAATTTTTACGAGAACAGATGTCATAAATTGTATAGGAATGGGAATCAAGTTAGAAAAAGTTACTCTATCGGAGGTAATGATTAAGCATCCAGTTAAATTAAAAAAATCAGAATTTACGAATATTGATGTAGTTCTAAATTTGTTTCAGACATATAGAATAAATCACCTTGTGGTGGTGGATGATGAAGATGGCTTAATAGGAATTGTTACCAGAAATAGTATATTTAATAGTTTTGATCCACTGCAAATGAATGAAAGAAACAATCTTTTACAAGAAAAGATTGAGCAACTAGAAAATGAAAAAATTACAATTTTGCAAAAACATGGGACTGAAGTAGAAAACCAGATTCATGAACGAACTACGGAATTAGTAGAACAGATTAAAATAGATCATTTGCTGGTTACACTTTCACAAAAAATTCGTAACTCTTTTGATTTAGATATAATTTTACAAACTGCTGTTAATGAAATCCAACAATATTTGCAAATAGATCGGGTAATCATTTATGAATTTAACAGAGAATGGAGTGGTAAAGTTGTAGCTGAAGCACTAAGAACAGACGAAGCTTCTTTACTAGGTGTTGTTCTCCATGATCCTTGTTTTGCACCGGATTGGGTTCATCATTATACAAATGGGCGGGTGCGAAAAATTCATGATATTTATGATTGTCAGTTGTCTCCTTGTCATATTGAATTATTAGAAAATAATCATATTCGTGCCAACCTAGTTGTACCAATTGTTTATCAAAATCAGTTATGGGGATTAATCGGCGCTCATCAAGCTTCACAACCTCGATTTTGGCAATCTTTAGAAGTTGAGTTGTTAGAGAATTTATCTATTCAATTAGCGATCGCTATTCAACAATCCCAACTCTATCAACAAGTGCAAAAAGAGTTAAAAGAGCGGATAGCAGCACAATCAAAACTAAAAAGATTGAATAAATCATTAGAACAAAGAGTGATTGAACGGACTGAAGAATTATATGAAAGCCAAGAATATTTACGGCAAATCACTGAAAATATTGATAGTGTTTTTTGGATACAAAGCCTAGAAGATGATAAAATTCTCTATGTTTCACCAGCCTATCAGACAATTTGGGGATATCCCTGTCGGGAACTTTATCAAACACCTAAAAAATGGCGAGATACTATTCATCCAGAAGATTTACCACGCATTATGGCAGCTTTACCCAAGCAAATTAATGGTGAATATAATGAACAATATCGGATAATTCGCAGCGATGGAGAAATCCGCTGGATTTATGATCGAGCTTTTCCTATTTGTGATCAAGAAGGCAATGTTTACCGAATTGCGGGAATTGCTGAAGATATTACCCAAAGAAAACAGATTGAAGAAACACTAAAATTACAAGAACGAGCGATCGCTGCCAGCAATAATGGTATTATTATTGTTGATGCTAGACTAGCTGAAAAAAAGACAATTTTTGTGAACACGGCGTTTGAAAAAATCACAGGCTATTTAGCACAGGAAGTAATTGGACAAAACTGTCGATTTCTTCAAGGAAATGATCGAGAACAACCTGTTATAAAAGAAATTCGTGCAGCCATAAAAGCAAAACAAGATTGTCACGTCACTATTCGTAACTATCGTAAAGATGGTAGTCTGTTTTGGAATGAACTGAGTATTTCTCCGATTTATGATGATCAAGGTAATCTTACTCATTTTATCGGGATTCAAAACGATGTCACTGCTCGCAAACAGTCAGAAGAACAAATAAGATCGTCTTTGCAAGAAAAAGAAATCTTGCTGAAAGAAGTTCACCATCGCGTTAAAAATAATCTCTTAGTAGTATCAAGTCTTTTAGATTGGCAAGCCGACTATATTACAGATCCAGAAGCTATTAAGGTATTTGAACAAAGTCAACATCGCATCGAATCAATGGCACTGATTCATGAAAAACTCTATCAATCTAAAAATTTAGCTGAGATTGATTTAAGTGAATATTTAGAAACTCTGGCCAAACAATTAGCATACTCGTTTAACTTAGATTACGAAAGAATAAGTATTAACTTTGATCTGCAACCGATTTTATTAAATATTGAAACAGCTACTCCCTGTGGTTTAATTGTTAGTGAATTAATTTCTAATATTTTTGAACACGCTTTCCCAAATAATAAAACAGGACAAATATGGATTAGAATTAAAGAAGATGAACAAAAGCAAGTAACTATAAGTGTTGAAGATAATGGTGTGGGTTTTCCCGCAGGTTTAGATTTCCAAAATACAGAATCTTTAGGGTTACAACTAGTTTGTTTATTAACCAAACAGTTAGAAGGAGAAATTACAGTCAATTGCCATCATGGGACAACGTTTAGTTTAACTTTTTCAGAATTACATTATCAAAAGAGAATTCAAGACTATGACAAGCACTAAAATATTAATTGTTGAAGATGAACTTTTAATTGCCAATAATTTAGCTAGAAAATTGACTACATTGGGATATAAAGTTGTAGAAATAGTTTCTTCAGGAGAAAAAGCTATTCAGATTGCTGGGGAAAAACAGCCTGATTTAGTGCTGATGGATATTGTGATTAAGGGGGAAATGGATGGCATCGAGGCCGCTGCCAAAATTTCTCAAAAATACGGGATTCCAGTTATTTATCTAACTGCCTATGCTGATAACGAAACTGTAAATAGAGCTAAAGCCACAAGTCCTTTTGGTTATATTTTTAAACCATTTAAAGATAGAGAAGTACAAATAGCCATTGAAATCGCACTGCAAAAGCATCAAGCTGATTTGGAGCAAAAAAGAGGATACATAGCGCAACTTGAAAGTATTGAACAAAAACTCAATCAAGTGCAAAAATTTGATCCTTTCACTCAGTTATTAAATCGTCATGGCTTACAGGAAGAATTTAATAAAATTGTCGATAAATTTATTAATAATCTGATTTCAACTACAGAAATAACATCAACTTATTTTCCTTATCTTCCTGTTTTCTGTTTAAGTTTTGATCGTTTGGAACGACTTTATCAAACTCTTGAACCAGAAAAGGCCAATTTACTAATCATCAAATTAACAGAAAGATTAAAATCAGCAATTGGAGATCAGGGTATTCTCGGTCGGACTAATAGTAATGAGTTTGTAATTATTGCCGAAGCTATGGAATATCGTAACCAGGCAGTTGCTATAGCTCAATCCTTAATAGAAAGTATCTCAGATCCAATTTTAATTGATCAACAAAAGATATTTATTACTGCTAGTATAGGCACGGCATTTTACTATCACCCCTACCATTTAGAAACTTTATTACAACATTGTCGTCTTGTTATAGCCAAAGTGCAAAAATCAGGAGGTAACGCCTATGAATTTTATAACCATAATCTAGAGAATACTACTTCAATAAAACAACTAACTTGGGAAGCAGATTTACACCATGCACTAGAGAATAATCAATTTCAATTATATCTTCAACCCATAGTCAATATCAAAACTGGCAAAATTGTAGCTGCTGAGGCTTTAATCCGGTGGTCACACCCTGAACATGGAATTATCTCACCCACAGATTTTATTTCTATCGCTGAACAACAAGGTTTGATGGTTGAAATTGGTAAATGGATGTTTGAAAACGTTTGTATATATCTGGCAAAGTTGAAAGATGATAAACTACCATTAATAAAAATAGCTATTAATCTTTCTGATCGCCAGTTATCTTATCCCACATTATCTCAAGAATTTACAAAAATATTAATTGAGCAAAAAATTAATGCTAAATTCATTTCTATAGAAGTGACTGATAGCATTTTTCAAGAAGATGTAAATTTAGCTATACGCCGTCTTCGCTTACTCAAAACCTTAGGATTTGGAATAACTATTGATGGTTTTGGTACTGATCAATCATCATTAAACCATTTGAGTAAATTTCCTTTTGATACATTGAAAATGGATTGCTCACTTGTGAAAAATTTGCACCTAACTCCAGCGAATGAAACCATTGCTGCTACTATTATTGATGTAGCACAAAAACTAAATATGGAGATTGTCGCTAAAGGAGTAGAAAGAAAAAGTGAGTTACAATTTTTCTACGAACATCAATGTTATAACATCCAGGGTAATATCTTTGGTCGCCCCATTCCGGCATCAGAATTTATAGCTTTCGCTAATAAGTTAGTAATTTCTAGCATTTAGAAAAATAAATAGACATCTGGTAGGAATGAATGTAGAGACGTTCCATGGAAAGTCTCTACAAGGGTTTCAGGTCACGCATATTTAATTTCTGGAGATGTCTAATGACCAATTCTCGTTTACAGTTATTAGTCTTAAGCAATGGTCATGGAGAAGATATTATTGCTGTCCGGATTATCCAGGCGCTGCAACAATTATCTTCCCCACCAGATATTTTTGCTTTACCAATAGTAGGTGAAGGACGTGCTTATCAAAAAATCAATGTTCCGATGATTGGTAAAGTGCAGAATATGCCTTCTGGTGGGTTTATCTATATGGATAGCCGCGAGTTAATGCGCGATGTTGGCGGTGGGTTGGTGCAGTTAACCCTTAATCAAATTCAATCTATCCGCCGTTGGGTAAGGTCACAAACAAAGTTAGGTAATCAAAAGGCTGTTTTGGCTGTGGGGGATATTGTTCCTTTGCTATTTGCAGCGGTAAGTGGTGCTAATTATGCCTTTGTGGGTACGGCTAAATCAGAATATTATGTGCGTGATGAAGCGGGATTATTACCGAGAAAATCAAAATCCGCTCGGTGGGAAAATTTTTCTGGTTCAATTTATCATCCTTGGGAAAGATGGTTGATGAGTCGTAGCCGTTGTCAAGCTGTGTTTCCTAGGGATTCTCTGACTACGGAAATTCTCAAAAAATGGCCAATTCCCGCTGTAGATGCTGGAAATCCCATGATGGATGGTTTACAGACAACTTTTACCGCACCACAATTTTATCGTCGTGACGCTGAACACCAAGAAGTGATTCGCCCTTTAATTGTGACTCTGTTACCCGGTTCTCGTGCGCCGGAAGCTTACAATAATTGGGAAATCATGATGATTGCTGTATCCGCGCTGATGGCGAGTTTACGACAGCCAAATTCTGTATTTGGGACTGCGGGGACGATGATTTTCTTAGGAGCGATCTCTCCTGGTTTAGATTGTAGTATTCTCTCACAAACTTTACATATTCAAGGTTGGAGACTGTGTGATGAATCACCTTTACCAATTTCTGACCCCGATAGCCTGACTTTTAAACAAAAAAATGCTCATTTTATTTTAACTCAACAAGCCTATAATGAATGCTTACATTTAGGTGATCTAGCGATCGCTATGGCGGGAACAGCAACAGAACAATTCATCGGTTTAGGAAAACCAGCGATCGCCATTCCTGGTAATGGTCCTCAATATAACCCCGGTTTTGCCGAAGCCCAAAGTCGGCTTTTAGGAATATCCCTCACCTTAGTCAACCAACCATCACAAGTTCTCTCTGCTATCCAATCTCTCCTCAAAAATCCTGATTTTTTCCATGAGATTGCCGAAAACGGATTACAGCGCATGGGACGTGCAGGTGCAGCACAACGGATTGCAGAATGTTTACAAGAAAGATTTGTTAGGTTAGGTAATGGGTAATTGGTGATTTTCGTCTTTTTTCTTCTTCCTTCTTCCTTCGTGTTCTATTCCTATGGCTCCTGCGTCGCCACGCAAGCTATCGGAACGCTCCACGAACGTGGTTCATTAACTCTTGTAGGGGCGTATTGCAATACGCCCCTACTTAAACTACTAAACCAGAACGTAAAGCTCGAACTGCTGCTTGGGTACGATCATCAGCGCAGAGTTTATTTAAGATATTGCGAACATGAGTTTTTACCGTGCCTACAGTAATATATAACTTCTCCGCGATTTGTGAATTACTGCAACCAGCCACAATCAAGCCTAAAATTTCCAGTTCCCGGACGGTGAGGGGGTAAGTTTCTAAAACTTGTTCATATTCTATTTCCAGGGCATCAATTTTTACAGTTTTTGGCTTATCTGATGATTGATGATCGCCGGGGACACCTTGACGCATTTTTCGTAATACTATACTAGCGATCGCTGGATCAATCCAAGAATTACCATTAAAAGTTGCTTGTACAGCTTCAATAAATTTATTAACACTTGTATCCTTCATATAATAAGAATCTGCCCCGGCCGCAAAGGCTGCCAAAACGACATTTTCTGCATTATTCATGGTCAAAATCAGTATTCTTGTCTGTGATTGTCCTGTTTCGGCCTGATAACGTCTAAATTTGCGCGTCAGTTCAATCCCATCCATATCAGGTAAACCAATATCAATCACAGCCACATCTGGTTTAGTAGTTTCTAAAAGTTTAAGTCCGAGATTCGCACTGGCCGCTTCACCAACCACCTTAAAACCGCCGCGCAACTGCAATTCAGTTTTCAGCCCCATGCGCGTTAAATCATGATCTTCAATTAATAAAATACTAATTTCACTCATTATTACACCCATAATAATCAGATTACTTCTCAAGTAGTACCAGTAGAAAGAAAGCAGAAGAAGAGGCCTGTGAGTTTCTTAAAAAAAATTGTATTTAATTTATCCAACTTTCAGTATATATGATCTGTGCACTAATGAACATCTACCAATAGGAATAATAAATAATTGATTTTTGAATTTAAGTAGCTATAAAAATCTAGCTAAAGATATATAAATATTTTGAAAACAAATGAAATTATTGAGACAACTCAGAAAAATTACAGTTACAGTATGATCACCAAATTTACAATGGACTAAATACAGTAGTTGATAAGTATCATTACAGAATAGATGAAATTACTAATGTTACGCCGTACTGTCAAAGAATAAAAGACTTGTAACGCTGATATTTACTCTAAAAACGTATTTATACCCGTGAAACGAGTTATTTTTGATTGTATACTCCAACTATTTTGAATTTTGAATTGTTACCACTGTTTAAGTAAAAATATTTAAGCTAATGGTACACAATGTTTCCATGCAACTCTCACTAATGGGTGAGGACAGTTAATCAATTACTAATTTACAATGTTTTTAACTGGATAAAGTATTTTTTTTATTGAGGAGTAAATCCGCTAATTCAACAAAAAAAATATGTTCGTTATTTGTATAATCTAGAAACTGTAAAACAGAAATACTGAACATAAATCTGTATTTAACAGCAAAAAGAAAAACCGATGGAAGAAAAGCTAAAAATTTTAGTTGTAGAAGATAATCAGGCAGATAGCTCAATAGTAAGTCTAGCTCTGACCCAAACAGGTATTGGTATGGAAATTGATGAAGTTAAAGATGGGAATCACGCCTTTTTTGCCCTCATCAATAATCACTATGATTGTGTATTTCTTGACTATCACTTACGAAATCAAGACGGATTAAAATTAATTCATAAATTACAATCTTCAGGCATTAAAGTTCCGTTAGTAATTCTCATAGATTCAGGAAATGAAAAAATAGCTAGAGAGTGGATAAAATTAGGTGCTAGTGAGTATTTTGTTAAGTCTAGACTATTTCCAGAAACCATATCTCAAGTTTTACGCAGTACAATTCGTACGCATCATGCTGAAATGCAACTAAAATTAGCAAATCAACAGCTTCAAGAAAGTCGTGAACAGCTAATTTCGCAGCAAAAAGAATTAACAGCACATCAGCAACATATTAAACAACAAAACTTTAAACTTTTGGCAGCATCCAGTTTAAAATCACTATTTTTAGCCACTATATCCCATGAACTCAGAACTCCCATGAACGCGATTATTGGATTTTCGCAAATTCTATTACGTCCCAAATTTGGTCAATTGACAAATCAACAACTGGATATGGTAGAGAAAATTCTCAATAATGGTAAGGATCTACTGAGCAAGATCAATGAAATTCTTGATTTTTCTCAGCTAGAATCGGGGAAATTAGCACTAAAGCCAGAAACATTGGATTTATCAAAAGTTGTGAGTAATGCGGTCACAAAAATCCGTCCTTTAGCTGAAGCCAAAAATTTATCTTTGTTGGTGAAAACAGATTTAAAGAATACACTAGTATTTAATGATCCAGTCCGATTACAGCAAATTTTAAGTAATTTACTTGCCAATGCTGTTAAGTTTACAGAATCTGGAACTATTTGGGTAGAAATCCGAGAAACACCTAAAAATCAAGTTACAATAACTGTAAAAGATACAGGAATTGGGATTGCTGCTCAAGATTTTCACAATATTTTTGCAGCATTTCATCAAATTGATCAGGGTATCAGCCGTAAATATTCAGGTACAGGGTTAGGTTTAGCTATTATTGATGCACTAGTAAGCATCATGGAAGGAAAGATATATATCGAAAGTCAATTAGGGATAGGTTCAATGTTTAAAATAGAATTACCACGAAAAATCAATTTAGCAACAGATTTAGGTCATGTCGTTTCTAGTCGTCATCAGAATTATTTTCATTCTGTATATTCTCCTCATAAAGCTTCAATAAATTATCCTCATTTAAAGTTGTAGATTTCCCAAAAAATAACTATGTCTAATCTAAAAAAAAGCCGGATTTTGTCCGTTGATGATGTTCAAGATAATCTGAATTTAGTGCGAACACTTCTAGAAGGTGAGGGATATAATGTTGATTCAGCTATAGATGGGACAATAGCTTTAGAAAAAATCAGAAAATCACCACCGGATCTGATTATTTTAGATGTGATGATGCCGGGAATAGATGGTTATGAAGTTACAAGACGAATTCGGAATAACCCTGAAATAAACTATATTCCGATTTTACTACTGACAGCATATCCTGAATCTAGTGCTAGTGTTGTCGAAGGTTTAGATACTGGTGCTGATGATTTTATTCGCAAACCCTTTGAGATAGAAGAACTATTAGCAAGAGTGCGATCGCTTTTAAAATTAAAGCACAGTATGGACGAACAACTAAAAATGACGCTACAGCGAGAGGACTTTGTTTCTCGTCTTACCCATGATTTACGGACTCCCCTAGTCGCAGCTAATCGAATGCTGGCTTTATTTCTGCAAGAAGTCTTTTGCCCAATTTCTCCAGAAATGAAGACAGCAATTAATGTGACGATTCGTAGTAATCAAAATCTCCTGGAAATGGTGAATACATTACTAGAAGTTTACCGTTTTGAAGCTGGAAAAAAAACCCTCAACTTTGAATCATTTAACTTAACAACAATTGCGGCTGAAGTAGTCAGTGAACTCACTCCCTTAGCACTTGAGAAAAACTTAACTTTAAACTTGGAAACCCATGAGTTAAGCCCAACAGGAAATAATGGGGGAATAGTGAATGGCGATCGCTTAGAATTAAGACGAGTATTTAATAATTTAATTGGTAATGCCATCAAATTTACCGATACAGGTAACATAGAAATTCGCATTTTTGAAACCTTATCCCCAAGCAATCATGATAGTCAAGTAATCATCGAAGTTCAAGATACAGGTTATGGCATTGCCGCAGAAGATCAAGAAACAATTTTTGAGCGCTTTCATCAAAGCAAGAATAAAAGATCAGGTAGTGGTTTAGGACTACATCTTTCTAGCCGGATTGTGGAAGCACACGGAGGTAAAATAGAACTTTCATCAGAAATCGGCAAAGGTAGTACATTTACAGTCAGACTACCTAAAATCAGTGGATGATTATTAATGAATCTGTTGTACTTCTAAAGCCGAGCATAGTTCAAATTTTCTCCCTAGTAACCGGTGGATAATTGCTGCTAATTCCTCAATCATATAAGGTTTAATGATATAATCATCAAAACCAGCTTCGAGAAGAAGTTTTTTATCTTCACTCCCAGTTAAAACCGTCACAGCAACCACAGGAATATGACAAGTTAATGATTCGTGCTTTAGATACTGAATAACATCTATTCCACTCATACTTGGTAAAAAAATATTCAATAAAATTAAATCAGGTTGGTGTTCTTTAGCCATAAATATTGTTGTTGAACTTTCCTTTTGACAAATAGACTGACAACCAAGTAACTCAAGAGTATAACTCATTAGCAGTAGACTATCATCATGATTTTCTACCACTAAAATTAAAGGCTGTTGATGTTTTTGCCGTTTCTCATCACTCATGAATGAATGCGCTAGATACATCTGGTCTCCAGAGTAGTTAATGGGGGAGTAGTCGTCTTTTTGGGCATAATAAACGCATTTTTCAGTCTTGACTGGTTATTTATGTCAACAAATTTGAACAGTAAATAAAAATCCAGCTTTAATACTTTTAGCAGATATATTTTGATTATATGCAAAAATGTCAATAAATTTATTTAGAAAAATCAATAAATTCCTAATAACGGAGATTATTGTTATTTTTATTACAAGTATTTCAACTAGTGACTACTAACTAAATTTTAGAATTGGAGGAAAAAAATTCATAATTCATACATTGAAAATATTAAACTTAATTCTTTTTCCTGACTCCTATTCCTAACTAGCAACTGATATAGGAATCATAAATGATATTTGAAAAATGTTAAGTAGTGTAGGGTGGGCAATGCCCACCCTACGCAAGCTATCGAAAATCAAATATTAGTCCTATATTATCTATAATTATTGCTCAAGTAGCCAAAGAATGAGTAAAATAGTTGACACAACTTTTTTTATGTAATACAACAGCTTATCCCTAACAGCAGGTTAACCCAACAGCGGTAGGCAGTAAAACCATTTTGGTGTAATGCTATAGTATGTTACGTAAATAAGTGTGATCAAAAAGTTGTGCATCATTGCCTATTTCAATAGAGAATAATTTGACTATGGAATTTGACTATTTCCGAACTAACGAAAATAATAACACCAATAAGAACTTTCAAAACTTGTTATCTAGTGGTTGGCGGCCATTTCACAGAGATTTTGATTGGGACTATTTTGGTAAAATTTTATGCCATGATACCCAGGAATTAACGCAGAAAAGCATTAATTTAGCCAGTTATTATGCTGATGCCCTAGCCAGGAAAGAGTATGCTTGGTGGGCAAATATTTTAAATTTAGCCTCAGATTATACTCGTGGTGAATTTCAAAAATACTGGAGTTATATCACACCAGATATGCTCACCCCAGAACATCGTCATAAAGACTTTTTAAGTACAGAAACACCTCTTGTCCAATTTGTCAGCCGTAACAGTATTCCTATTGATTATGTACTAAATCTTCTCCAAGAGATTACCGTTTTACGAGTTTTGAAATTATTAGAACGTCCTGATATTATCACTCAATATTACTCAGAAAGAGATTTTTATTTCCCAGTTGAAAAATTCGTGAATTGGGAAAGATTAGATGTGATTAATACAGTTTACGCTTACTGGTCAGAATATGATATTTGGTTACAAATTGAAGCCTATGAAAGAGGCAGAAGAAATTATACTTTAATGGCCAAAAATATCAAGCCATTAATTAATAAAGCCACCTATGATTTAGCAGTCATGCTGAGTGGATATCAAAGCCGTGTTGGCAAAGTTCATAGTCAGTATCCATTACCAACATTTCCCCCAGACATTCAAGATTTTACTGATATCGTTCAACAAACAATTTTAGATCAAAATCAATTAGCAGTAGTAGTACATGGCGCACCAGGTACTGGGAAAACAGCATGGACACAAAGTGTAGCTAAAGAAATTCTTGTGCCTTTAGGATATGTAATTTTTATTTTAGATCATGATGCAATTACTAACTTTGTTCCCCCAACATACTTAGAAAAAATTTGTATTATCATTAATGAAGCTGATAATCTAGCTCAAGATCGGGCTTCAGAAGTAGCACAATATAATAACAAAACCGAGCATATTTTAGCCTTACTAGATGGGACATTATACCAAAGCATAATTGATGAATCTGGTATTCAAATGCAACAAAAATTAGTAATATTAATGACTTGTAATACTACGGAAAGATTAGATCCAGCCATGTTACGGAAAGGTAGAGTAGACTTAATATGTGAGTTCACCAAAAAATTTGTTTAATACCAATTAAATATCAACCTACATAGAACTCCTATTTGATTTTTGATAGCTTGCGTGGCATAGCCATGCTATTGGTACTGACTTTTCCCGTTATCTTTCTAATTGAGCGATTCCTAGGTCGCGCTAGTTCCCTCCGGGACGCTTTGCGAACGCTATCGCCCACTATAACCCCCGCTCCAAAGTCCTATTTTCTCGTTGATTATTCTCATTAAAGGTCACTTGTTGAGAATTAGGCTATAGTCTAAAACCCTTGTTAATTGGGAGTTTCACGACTTAACGGGAAAAATCAGGTTATTGGTAGGGTGGGCATTGCCCACCATCATTAGTGTCAATTTAATGCAAAACCCATATCTTGTACAGCATTCAAGTTTCTTACTAATAGTGAGAGTTATCTAAAAATTACTAAACATTTGGAAAATTCTTTAGTCCACTTTAGTTCTGACACTAATTGCCCACTGTAGGCTGGTTTTGGTGGGCATTGCCCACCCTACTATTTCTAGTAACCAGACAAAGAATATTAACAACGATTTTTGAGCTTATGAATCAACAAGAACCACCAGTAACACGATTATTTTCTCACCTAGAATTTAATGGACATAAATTTCAACATCAACCAGGTAGTGTTGTGGGAAGTACAGCTTTAATTATGGGAACTACTATTGGTGCGGGGATTCTGGGATTACCAGCACTAACTTTACCATCAGGTATTTTACCCTCTACAACTTTACTCATTGCTGTATGGCTTTACAGTTTAATTTCCGGTTTATTAATTGCGGAAGTGACTTTAAATATAATGCGAATTGAAGGTATTCCCCATTTAGGATTATTAGCACTCATAGAAAAAATCCTCGGTAAAGTGGGAGTAGGAATCGCCGGAATTGCCTATATGTTTAATCATTACGCCCTATTAGTGGCATATATGACTGAAGGTGGAGAAGTTTTAACAACAACATTTAATCAAGTTTGGAAATTACAAAGTATTTCACATCAATGGGTAGGAACAGTAAGTTTTTTCCTAGTATTTGGTAGCTTGATATATTGGGGTAAAGATAGATTAGTTGAAAAAATAAATGGTATATTTATTATTATTTTACTAATCGCTTTTATTGGTTTATTACTATTAGGAGGAAGGCAATTCCAAAGTTCTCAATTTTTAGTGCAAAATTGGCAAGCTGTAGGTAGTTCTATTTCTGTAATGTATGTAGCAATGTTTTTTCACAGTATTGTTCCATTTGTTGTGACTCAATTGGAAGGAGACGTTCCCAAAATTCGACAATCTATTATTATCGGTTCTGTGATTCCCTTATTCATGTTTTTAGCTTGGAATGCCGTTATTTTAGGCTGTATGACTCCAGACATTTTACAGCATAATGTTGGCAATGAGAGAGGATTTAATCCACTGCATATTCTACGAAATGGTCAAGCTGGAGAATGGTTTGCTGTATTATTATCCATTTTTTCTGAATTTGCAATTATTACATCATTTATTGGCGTTACTTATGGTTTAGCAGATTTTTTTAAAGATATTTCCGTCATTACCAAAAGTGAAATTTCTCGTTTACCTCTCTATTCCTTAGTGTTAATTCCACCTCTGAGTTTAGGAACATTTAATCCTACTATCTTTTTTCATGCTCTAGAATATACTGGAGCATTTAGCGTTTCTATTTTAGGGGGAATTATGCCAGCATTAATGAGTTGGAAACAAAGTCAAACACCCGAATTTACTAATGGTAACTATCAAACCCTAGTTCCTGGGGGAAAAATAACATTAATATTTATTATTATTGGAGCATTATTTTTGATATGTAGACAAATTTTGGCAATATATGAATTCTAATAATAAGTATGGATAAAAAGTGAATAAAACCTCTCTTGTCGGGTAATGACAAGAGAGGATTTGGAGCTAAAGTCCGGTAGGGTAATCGGGCTACTTAATATTTAATATTTATCACGGTTTAATCCAGTCCCCCCTAAGATATATAAATTGATAATTATCATCTACAATTTGTATCATTTACGAATTTACATAAAAAAATCCCTTGCTTGTATAGGGCAAACAAAGGGATATGCTGTTAAAGTTCGTCAGATGATCGGAATATTTAATTATTTAATATTTATTGGGTACATCTTAATTCCTCCATTGGGTAGATAAAAATTGGGGACGGGAAGATATTATTGTATATTTTCAGACTATTGAGATAAATACATTTATTCATCCATTATATTCATGAAGAAATCATGAATTTATCAATATATCCCATAAATTCTCCCAAACTAGGAACACTATTAGCAAGGTGCATATATAGAAACTCGTAATCTAAATTAGATGCAAGTCTATTGAGTTGTTTCTCACTCTTGTTATAACCTTTATGGACATAGTTATAAATCTGTTCCATATCATCAGCAGGATGAGGTCTTTGTTCCATATCATCAGTTCGAGGATTAAATCCAAACATTGCTTGAATTTTCTCTGGAGTTAGACACGGATCTATTTTTAGAAAATGATTATATTCGGCTAAAAACCATGATTCCACTTCCATAACAGCAAGAACTATATTTATAGGAATTGTTCCTTTTGGTAGGAAAGAATTTAAATCACTTTGCAACTTAGATTTTTCAGATATGCGTGTTGGATAAACATCTCTTAATCCTATAATTCTCTCATAACCAGATAGTATTAGCTTTGTATACTGTTTTTTTATATCAGAAACCACTCTTTTATCCCCAGAAGAGTTATATATTAAAACATAAAATTTTGTTTCAGAAGTAATAACTGGTTTTTTAATTAAAGAAGTATCCTTGCCAGATTGATTAGCATTTATAGAAATTATTTCTATAGCGAGTCTGTTTTTATCAGCAATTTCTTGAAGTAATGTTTCTATAAAAATTTGTTCTGTTTTACCTTCCACAAAAATAGCTAATTTTTTCACTGTTATATATGCTCCTCATTACCAAATCCTTTGATGTAAAATTGAGTTTCAAAAAAATCAAAATTATTTAACCCAATAAATTTAAAATCCTCAAATATTTGCTTTGAATTATGTATATTATGCAATTTTGCTAATCCTGGTTTTCTCTCAATTGCCAACCAATAATCTAAAGGAACACCATTCATAACATAGCTATCATTAGTTGTCATAATTAACTGAACCAATCCACTTTCAGCTTTACTAATAAGCAACTTAATCATTGCTGATGCTCTTTCAAAGTCGAGTCCTTCCCCAATATCATCTATTAAAATACAACTAGGCCTTTTAGCTAACAGTGAGTAGTTTAATTGAATAATTAAAGATAATACTCTAAACATCCCTTGAGATATTATTGATTGTTCAGTTTTATCTTTTAAATCACTTTCTTGAACATAA
Source organism: Dolichospermum sp. OTE_75_concoct_329_sub (assembly GCA_031376645.1). Lineage (GTDB taxonomy): Bacteria > Cyanobacteriota > Cyanobacteriia > Cyanobacteriales > Nostocaceae > Dolichospermum. The sequence goes on from JANMEE010000299.1 coordinate 35,203, forward strand.
ATATATTGCTGTTTTACTTCTGACAAGTAGGAGTTATCTTCTTGAAAAATCGAAGTTGATGGCGTTTTAGTACCAATTTCATCTATTCTGTAACCAACAGATAACATATCTAACTTGATAGATTCAATAAAACTTTCTCCTAACTCTTTTTCTCCTAATTTGAATATGCGAATTACATGATTTTTATTGTTGAAGTCTATATTATTTTTGATTATCGCCACGCTTTCGGTGTTAATTGTATCAAGACTACTTCTGCCTAAATCCGTTCCAAATTCGTAATACCTCAATAAATTTGCCCAAGTGTAAACTTCTTCAAAAAAAGGATGCTGGATAGAATCTCTTCGATGAAAAGCTGCGACTTCATTTGGAGGTGTTTGAAAATTAATTTCTTTTTCTAATTGTTTAGCCCAAATTTTACCTTCACCTGATTTATCTCTCATGAGGTAAAATTTAGATCCAACAGTGTAACTTTCTTCAATTACTAGACTATTCTCAACTTTCAATATGTAGACTTTTTCATTATCTCCGTTATAAGAATCAAAAGTTAGTTTCCACTCTCTTAACCTACCATCAAGTTTACTGAGCTTTTCTTCACCAGATAGAAAATCTGATAAAAATTTAATACTTCTAAGTATTCTCGATTTACCAGAGGCATTTTTACCAACAATTAAGTTTACATTACCTAATTGACAACCATCTAAACGCCACTCACTTGGCTTACCTTTATCTTGACAATATTCTACAAAGTCTAATCTCATATAGTTTTACTGTTTATACTTAATCAAGAGGATGTTTGAAAAGTTTTTAATGTATAAATAAACCCCTCTCCAAACCTCTCCCCGAAGCGGGGAGAGGCTTTGAAATCCCCTTCCCAGCCTTCGTTACGCTGCGCTAACGTAGGGAAGGGGGGCAGGGGGGTTAGGTTTTTGGAGATTATCGGTTTCATCTAATACTTTATGGCTAACGCCACGCTTCGCTATCAAACAACCTCTAAGGTAACAATAACTTATTATAGCCTATGATAAATTACTACTTACCCAAAAACAACACCGCGATAAATTTCCCCTATTGGTAATTCAATACCAACTGACTCCAAAAAAATGGATTTTTCTAAATTATTAGAATCAATGAATAACCAACCTTGAGATTGTTTACTATATTTTTCTATAAAAGGTTCATCTTGTTCGACTAATAAATATTCACAAAAACTGCTAATTGAACGATACATCCGAAACTTGCTCTTGCGGTCATAATCTGCTGTTGAAGGAGATAATACTTCCACAATTAAGATAGGATTTAAAACTTCATCACTGCGATTTTCATTTAGTTGCGGTTCACCTGTAAAAACCATCACATCTGGATATAATCCGCGTTTATATTCAGGAATCCATAAGCGTAAATCGCTATTAATTGGCTCAAATTTACTATCACGCAGAAGATATGTTAGATAAGTCAACATATTTCGACCGATACGGCTATGGTTGAGTGATCCTCCAGGCACTGGTATAATTTCTCCATCACGATATTCACTACGCCCTTCAGCTTTTTCTTCAATGGTGCGATATTCATCTAAACTATAACGACGCTCAACAGTGGTAATCATCATAAGACCTCGCGGTATGCGGGAAACTCAGTCCCTTTAGGGCTGAGAGGGAAGCGACACGGGCGGTAATAAAGGCATTAGACATCTCCGAAAATAGTCAAAGTCGCTTTGTGACTAGCTTCTAAGCTGCATTTTCAAATATTGCAGATTAGCTAGTTAATACGATAAAATAGGTGTTTGAGATATTTATTGATAGTAACAAGGCAAAAAGATGTA